>DFMV01000044.1 GCA_002375765.1 Rhizobiales bacterium UBA3584
AAAATCTCAATGCTCTCAGCCTCCAAACGGGCAAGATGGGAGAGAGAGGACGGCGACAGGGACATGAGTTTATTCCAGCGGTTCGGAACGTTTTCGGGGGCAGACATATTCCAGCAGGACGGCCCGGACAACTGCGCCAGACGCATGGCTGGTTGATCTGAACGTCCGGTTTGCCCGTATGAAGCGAGAATGGTGCGTTTATTCCAAATGAGCCGGACCGGCGCATTTTTCGACTTACCTCTCCGACGAAAAAGAAAGTTTTTTTCATGGCCAGTTCCACATTGGTTTGGCTCAGAAACGACTTGCGCATCGCAGACAATCCCGCCCTGGCTGCGGCGCTCAAGAACGAGGAACCGATCCACGCTGTCTATGTGCTTGAGACAGATCGTGCGTTACGTCCGCTGGGCGGGGCGGCAAAGGTTTGGCTGCATGAAAGCCTCAAGGCCCTCAATGACGCGCTGGCCGAACGCGGCGTGCGGCTTTCCTATCGCGAAGGCCAGAGCAAGACGGTTATTCCCGAAATGATCCGGGAGATGAAGGCTGAGCGGGTGTATTGGAACCGGCGGTACGACCCGGCGGGTCGCGCCCATGATGCGTCACTCAAGAAGGGCCTGAAGGCGGATGGTATCGCGGTAGAGAGTTTCAATGCCGCGCTGCTTGTCGAGCCCTGGGATATCGCCACGAAACAGGGCACGCCCTATGGCGTTTTCACCCCGTTCTGGAAGGCGCTAAGGGACAAGCTCATCGCCGATCCGATCGGGCGGGCCGAAAGGCATTCAGAGATCAAACCCCCTGCCCTCGATTTCGGAAAGCCGCCATTTTGGGCAAACGGGATATTGGAGCGTTGGGCGGTTGGGGAAGAAGCGGCAAAGCGTGTTTTGTCCGGTTTTCTAGATGATCTGCTGGCTGACTACCCCAATGATCGCGACCTGCCGCGCAAGCGCGCGACATCAGAAATGTCGCCGCATTTGCGGTTCGGGGAAATCGGACCACGCCAGATCTGGTTTGCGGTACGGCATCTGATCGCTTCGAACCCGTCGATGGCGAACGCCGGCGACAAGTTCCTGTCCGAGTTGGCGTGGCGGGAGTTTTCCTATCACCTGCTCTATCACCGGGGGGATATTGCCCGCCATTCAATGCAGGAGCGTTTCGATGAAATCGAATGGCGATCTGACGCAAAGGCGCTGCATGCCTGGCAGAAGGGGCAAACGGGCATTCCGATCGTCGACGCGGGGATGCGGCAGCTTTGGCGGACAGGCTGGATGCACAACAGGGTGCGCATGCTCACGGCATCGCTTCTGACCAAGAACCTGCTGACCGACTGGCGCAAGGGCGAGCAATGGTTCTGGGACACGCTGGTGGATGCAGACCCCGCCAACAATCCGGCGAGCTGGCAATGGGTGGCTGGGAGCGGCGCGGATGCGGCGCCCTATTTCCGGATATTCAACCCGATAACGCAGGGGGAAAAGTTCGATTCCCGCGGAGACTACGTGCGAGAGTGGGTGCCAGAACTCAGGAACTTGCCTGACAAATGGGTGCACAAGCCGTGGATGGCCGATGTCGAAACACTGGATAAGGCAGAGCTTAAATTGGGAATAACTTATCCAATACCGATCGTGGATTTGTCGACCAGTCGGGAGCGGGCGCTCGAAACGCTCAAGCGATAACGCAACAGGTTTGCGGCGTTGGCGCTTGCTGTGGCAGAGGATTGCGCAAAACGGCATCGAACTGAAAAAGCCCGACCGATCAACGCCATGTGACCTTGTTCGGAAATGGCGGGACCACTAACATTTGAATCCACATTCAAAAGCTGTTGCCCCATCATGACCCGTTATATCGATATGCCGTCCGCCATCGGGAACACCCCGCTGATCCGCCTTAACGCCGTTTCCGAAGCGACCGGATGCGAGATCTGGGGAAAGGCCGAGTTCCTCAATCCGGGGCAGTCGGTCAAGGACCGGGCGGCGCTCTATATCATCAATGATGCCGTAGCTCGGGGGGCAATTGGCCCTGGCGGGACGATCGTCGAGGGCACTGCGGGCAATACCGGGATCGGACTGGCGCTGGTTGGCAACGCGATGGGGTTCAAGACGGTCATTGTCATCCCCGAAACTCAAAGTCAGGAAAAAAAGGACGCGATCCGGCTGGCCGGAGCAGAGCTGCTCGAGGTGCCCGCGAAGCCCTACAGGAACCCCAACAATTACGTGAAGGTTTCCGGACGGCTGGCCGAAAAGCTGGCTTCGGAACTGCCCAATGGCGCGATCTGGGCCAACCAGTTCGACAACATCGCCAACCGGCAGGCCCATATAGAGACCACGGGACCGGAAATCTTTAGCCAGACCGACGGCAAGGTGGACGGCTTTATCTGCGCCGTCGGCTCGGGTGGCACTCTGGGCGGGGTGGCAATGGCGCTCAAGGAGCGCAACAAGGATATCCAGATCGGTCTGGCTGACCCGGAAGGGGCTGCGCTCTACAGCTATTATACGAGCGGAGAGCTCAAATCGTCGGGCGGCTCGATTACCGAGGGGATCGGACAGGGCCGCATTACGGCAAACCTTGAGGGCCTCAGCGTCGATCACGCCTACCAGATCCCCGACAGCGAGGCGTTGCCCTACATCTTCGATCTCATCGCTGAGGAGGGATTGTGCCTTGGCGGTTCGTCTGCAATCAATATTGCAGGCGCTGTGAGAATGGCCCGGGAACTTGGGCCGGGCAAAACCATTGTTACGGTGCTGTGTGACTATGGCAACCGCTATCAGTCAAAACTGTTCAACCCGGCCTTCTTGCGCTCCAAGGAACTGCCGGTGCCAGATTGGCTGGAAGCCGGGCCCACGGTGGACATCAATTCGGTGCTGGAGGCCGATAGCTAGGCGAAGTTTGCGTGGATCTGGTCAGGGCGATAGCGGACAATTTCAGTTTCCTGGCCACGCTCTATCTGGCCAATTACGCCTTGGCGTTCGTTTGCGCGGTGCGCGAGATCATGAACTCACGGACCTCGCAAGGCACCATCGCCTGGCTGTTGTCCCTGTTGATCCTTCCCTTTCCGACCACGCTCATCTATCTGCTGTTCGGCTGGAAGCTGTTCGATGACTATGCGGAATCGCAGATCCATTCCGGGCGCAGCTGGCGCCTGGCACGGTCCGAAGATCTACGGATTGTGGACAAGGAGACGAGCGATGAATGGCCAGTGTTGCGCAAGGTCGCCGAACTCCCATTCCTTTATGGCAATTCAGCCTCGCTCCTGATCGACGGAGAAGACACGTTCGCTTCGATCATAGACGGCATCTCGCGGGCGCAGGATTACATTCTCGTCCAATTCTACATCATCCGCGATGATGATCTGGGCAGGCGGTTTGCCGACGCGCTGATCGAGCGGGCCGATGCAGGGGTGCAGGTCTATGTGCTCTATGACGACGCGGGCAGCAGCGGACTTCCCCGCAGATATAAAAAGCGGCTCGAGGACCATGGGGTGCGCATTTTTGGCTTCAATCATCGCCACACGTTCCTGCGACTCTATGGACTGACGCGCATCAACTACCGCAATCACCGTAAGAACGTTGTGGTGGACGGGATCGAATCCTGGGTTGGCGGACACAATATCGGCGACGAATATCTGGGCAAGAACACCAAACTGGGGCGTTGGCGCGATACCCATGTTCACGTGACCGGGCCAGCCGCGCTGGCTTGCGCGCTGATGTTTCGGGAAGACTGGCTTTGGGCGACAGGGGAAGAACTGCCCGCGCGCTATCCCAGCACCATACCAACGCCGGGCAATCAGCCGATCCTCGTGATGCCGACCGGGCCCGCCGATAAACTCGAAGACTGTGCCATCGCCTTTACCGAGGTAATTTCCCGCGCCCGTGAACGGCTATGGATCGTCAGTCCCTATTTCGTGCCGGGTATCGAAGTTCAGACAGCGCTTTATGCCGCATCACTGCGCGGTGTTGACGTGCGCATCCTCCTGCCGCGCAAGCCCGACCACCTCCTCGTGTGGCTGGCGAGCTACGCCCATGCGGACCAGATGGTGATGCACGGCATCAAGGTGCATCGCTACGACAAGGGGTTTCTGCACCAGAAAGTCATCTTGTGTGACGACCAGATTGCCGGCATCGGCACCGTCAATTTCGACTATCGGTCCTTCAACATCAATTTTGAGGCGACGTTGTGGTTTACGGACAGCGACATGATTGCAAACATCGCGGCCATGCTCGAGACCGATTTTGAGGGTTCGTATCTGACGACGGAGCGCAATCTGAGACGTCGCAGCTATCCGTTTCGGTTGCTCTGTCAGGGCGCGAGGCTGTTTTCGCCGATTTTATAGCGGATCAATAGACCGGCGGGGCGTACATGAGCCCACCATTGAGCCACAAAGCGTTCTGGCCGCGCAGCAACTGGCCCCCGGCCGCAGCGCCGAAATGCCGCGAGTAGATTTCGCCATAATTGCCAACACTGCGGATAACGTCGCGCATCCAGGTTGCGCGCAGCCCCAAATCGCTGCCGACGTCATCCTCAACACCGAGAAGGCGCCTGATTGCCGGTGTGCGAGCCGACATCATGGATTCGATATTGACCGAAGTGACGCCGTATTCCTCAGCGTTGATGAGGGCGTAAAGCGTGCGACGGACGATCGCCGCCCACTGCACATCGTCGCTGCGCACGACAGGACCATATGCCTCCTTGCTCAACCGCTCGGGAAGGATCGCATTGGCGCCAGGTTCGGGCATGGTACGGCGTATGGCCTGCAGCCAACTGGCCGAGCCGGTGATGGCATCGCACTCCCCTGCTCTGTAGGAGACTGCCAGATCGTCGCGGTCTTCGTAGAGCAGCACGTCATAAGAGAGCTGGTTGGAAAAGAAAAAATCATCCAGCCGCTGCTCGGCCTCGGAGTTGGCGGCCACGCAGATGGTGACGTCTTCAAGTTCATAGGCCGAAACCACGCCCAGGCGATCGGGAACCATAAAAGCCTGCCCGTCGAAAAACGAGGTTGCGACATAGGTGGCGCCGTATAGCGTGTCACGCGACATCGTCCAGGGCGCATTTCGGACAACGAGATCGACCTCGCCCATCGCCAGATGAGCAAAGCGGCTTTGACCGGAGAGTGGGCGAAATTCGACACGCGAAGGATCACCGAACACGGCGGCTGCCACGGCCCGGCACATATCGATATCGAACCCGGACCACAGCCCTTCAGGACTGACCTGCGCAAAGCCGGGCAAGGGACTGGTTGCCGCACAGATGACATAGCCGCGCGCGCGCACCGTTTCGAGCATCGATATGGTGAACGGTTCGCCGGCTTGCGGTTCAGCCTCCTGCGCCGAGCCAGCGCCTTGGGCGCTCAACAGCAACGCACCCAACAAGGTCACGCTGGCGGAAATCCGCAAAAGCCGCGAAAATAAATGCAATTTCAATGCGGGCGCACCCGCTCCTGTGGAATTGTCGGGCAATATTGGCACGAGGCCAAGACGGGTCAAGGCACGAGCGGCGTTTCCCCCGACAATTCGATTTTTCCGCAAATTTTATTTTCAACGGCAAAGGCCGCGCTCAACGGCGCGGCCCTGATCTCATTCGATCGCCCTGTCTGCGGATATCAATGCAAGATCTGGCTCAGGAAGAGTTTTGTGCGTTCGTGCTGGGGATTGGAGAAGAATGCCTCCGGCTCGTTCTGCTCGATGATCTGCCCCTGATCCATGAAGATTACCCGGTTGGCGACCTGACGCGCGAAACCCATTTCGTGGGTGACGCAGACCATGGTCATGCCATCCTCGGCAAGCTGCACCATGACTTCGAGCACTTCCTTGATCATCTCCGGATCGAGCGCCGAAGTGGGCTCGTCAAACAGCATGATCTTGGGATTCATGCACAGCGAGCGCGCGATCGCCACCCGCTGCTGCTGACCGCCTGAAAGCTGACCGGGGAACTTATTGGCCTGTTCGGGTATCTTGACGCGCTCGAGATATTTCATCGCCTGTGCTTCTGCTTCGGCCTTCGGCGTGCCGCGCACCCAAATGGGCGCCAAAGTAAGGTTCTGCAGCACCGTCAAATGCGGGAAGAGATTGAAGTGCTGGAACACCATGCCGACTTCGCGGCGAACCTCGTCGATCCGCTTGAGATCACCGGTGAGTTCGATCCCGTCAACGATGATGTCGCCCTGCTGGTGTTCTTCCAGACGGTTGATGCACCGGATCAACGTGGACTTGCCGGACCCTGAGGGGCCGGCGATGACGATGCGTTCGCCGCGCATGACCTTGAGGTCGATGTCGCGCAGCACGTGGAAATCGCCGTACCACTTGTTCATATTGCGGATTTCGACGGCCACATCGGTATCCGAGACCGTCATTTTTTTCGGATCGGCCGAGGTGGCCTCCATGCTTGCGGTCATAGCCTATCTCCTGTGACCGGTATGGAGCCGGCCTTCCATGTAGATCGAATAACGGGACATTCCGAAACAGAATATCCAGAACACGAAACCCGCGAACACGTAGCCGGTCACCGCATCGCTGGGGAACTGCCAGGCGATATCCGAGCCAGCGGCCCGAACGGTGTTGAGCAGCTCGAAAATGCCGATGATCGAGACCAGGGTGGTGTCCTTGAACAGGGCAATAAAGGTATTCACGATGCCCGGGATCACGTGCTTGAGGGCCTGGGGCAGGATAATCAACGCCGTAGTCTTGAGCTTGTTGAGGCCCAATGCATAGGCCGCTTCTCGCTGCCCGCCAGGAATTGCCTGCAAGCCGCCACGCACCACTTCAGCCATGTATGCCGATTCAAACAGCACAATGCCGATGATGGCGCGCAGCAGCACGTCGGGATTTGTGCCCTGAGGCATAAATAGCGGGAACATGACAGAAGCCATGAACAGCACCGTGATAAGGGGTACGGCGCGCCAGAGCTCAATGAAGGCGACACAGAACCCTTTGATTACCGGTAGTTTTGACTGCCGGCCAAGCGCGAGCAAAATGCCCAGGGGCATCGATACAATGATGCCGATCAGCGAAATGATCAGCGTCAGCGTCAACCCGCCCCACTGGCGTGTGGGAACGACTTCCAGCCCAAATATGCCGCCATACATCAGGAAGTAGGCGACGAACGGATAGACGCCAAAGAACAGGATGGCGGCAGTGCGCACGAATGGCATGCGCGGGGCAAGCAAGGGGATCAAAAGGATGATCCCGATGATGAACATCAAATTTATGCGCCAGATTTCATCCGGCGGATAAAAACCATAGATGAAGAAGTTGAAACGCGCCTGGATGAAGATCCAGCAAGCTCCGACCCCTTCAAAACGACACGCCTCGCCCCGCAACCCTTCAGGATCGGTGAACACCGCATCGGCGACAAGAAAATTCCAGATGGGGAACAGAGTCCAGACGATCACGGCAAGACCGATGATGGTCAGGATTGAATTGCCCGGAGTGGAAAAAAGATTGGTGCGCATCCAGGCACCGACCCCGGTCATCCTCCTTGGAGGCGGCAGAGGATCGACGATTTTGGTGCGGACAAAGCTGAGGTCTGTGGTGCTCATGATCTCAACGCTCCACCAGCGCGACGCGCGAATTGTACCAGTTCATGAACAGCGACGTCGTCAGCGAGAATGTCAGATAGACCGCCATCGTGAGCGCCACGATCTCGACGGCCCGCCCACTCTGATTGATCGCGGTGCCCATGAAGACGTTGACCAGCTCGGGAAAAGCGATGGCCGCCCCAAGTGAAGAGTTCTTGGTCAGGTTGAGATATTGGCTGGTCAGCGGCGGAACGATGATCCGCATGGCTTGGGGAATGACGACCAGCCGCAGCCGGTCACCTTCCTTGAGCCCGAGGGCGGAAGCGGCTTCGACCTGGCCGTAGTTGACGGCCTGAATGCCGGCACGCACGATTTCGGCGATGAAGGCCGCCGTATAGATGACCAAGCCCATGATCAGGGCAGTCAACTCTGGTGGCACGACGAAGCCACCAGTGTAATTAAACCCGGTCAATTCGGGATAGCTGAACGCGATCGGCACCTGCGCAGCAAGCAGCGCAATCACCGTCGGGACCAGGACAATGCCGAGCATTGGCAGCACGACAGGAAGTCGGTCTCCCTTTTCTTCCATCTTGCGGATTCGACGCGCGCGCCAGATCACAGCCGCAATGATCGAAACGATGAAAATGCCGAGAGCGAGCAGGAACCGGCTGTCACTCTGGAGCAGCGGCAGATAAAGCCCCCGCTGGTTCAGGACCGCGCCCAGGGGCAACTCGTAGCTTTGCCGAACAGCAGGCAAGGCGTTGAGCGCCATGAAGTACCAGAAAAACAGCTGCAGCAAGAGCGGCATGTTGCGCATGACTTCGACATAGACTGTCGCAAGTTTGCGGATGAGGAAATTTGAAGAGAGCCGCGCGATACCGATGATAAAGCCCAGTATCGTTGCCAGCACGATGCCGATAACGGCCACCAGCAGCGTGTTCAATATGCCGACGATATAGACGTCGAGGTAGGTCGAGCTGCGACTGAACGGCAAGAGGGAGAAGCCGATGTTGAAACCGGCGGTCTGGAACAGAAATCCAAACCCGGTGGCTCTGCCTTGCGCCGCCATATTGGCCGCCGCGTTGGACTGTAGCCACCAGAACAGCAGCACAACCCCGATAAGCAATGCGGCCTGATATGCAATCCCGCGCGCAGTCGGATTGTAAAAAAGCGAAGCGTCAAGGCCCGACCGTGCCGAAGTGCCCGACCGCTTCTGCGAGACGTCTGTCATGTTGATCCCTTAACCCCTGGCCGAACCGACGGCATTGCAGCTGTTAAGCGCTGCTTGACTGCTAGTTCGGAAGTGCCCGGGCGCTGGGCGCCCGGGCTGAAAGGTGGTCGACGCTTAGCGGATCGGCGGAGCGTACATGACGCCGCCATCAGTCCACAGGCTATTCACGCCGCGCGGGATGTTGATCGGTGTTTCGGGGCCAACATGCTTGGCATAGAGTTCGCCATAATTGCCCACGTGCTTGATGATCCGGTAGCCCCAATCGGTCGAGAGGCCGATCGGCGTGCCGAAATCGCCTTCAACGCCCAGCAAGCGACGAACAGCAGGATTTTCCGAACCGAGCATGTCGTCGACGTTTTCCGAAGTCACACCGAGTTCTTCTGCATTGAGCATGGCAAACAGGGTCCACTTGGCGATATTGAACCACTGGGTGTCGCCGGAGCGAACCGAGGGGCCAAGCGGCTCTTTGGAGATGATCTCTGGCAGGATGATATGGGCTTCGGGATCGGGGAAACCAGAACGCTCGGCAGCCAGGGCCGAGGAGTCCGTCGTGAACACGTCACACCGTCCATCGAGATAGGCCTGAACCACTTCGTCCTGGTTGACGAACACAACGGCGTTGGACAGATCCATGCCCTGCGTCGCGAAGTAGTCAGCAGCATTAAGCTCTGTGGTCGTGCCGGATTCGATACAGACCGCGGCACCGGAGAGTTCCGTCGCAGAGGTTACGCCCGCATCCTCACGCACCATGAAACCCTGACCGTCATAGAACATGGTGCCAGTGAAGGTGATGCCAAGATCGGTATCGCGGCTCATCGTCCACGTGGTCGTACGCGACAGCACATCGATGTTGCCGTTGGCAAGGCTTTCGAAGCGGACCTGCGATGTCAGCGGGGTGTAACGAACAGCCTCGGGATCGTCGAAGATCGCCGCAGCCATGCCGCGGCAGAAATCGACTTCCAGGCCAGTCCAGTTGTTATTGTCATCGGGGAATGAGAACCCCGGGACGCCTTCGGTCACGCCGCACTGCAGAAAGCCACGCTCCGTCACCTCGTCGAGCGTCTGCGCGAAGGCAGCGGATGAGGTGGTCGCCATCGCGGCTGCCACAGCGCAAGTGATGAATTGTTTTTTCATAGGATTGCCTTTGTTTCCTAACCCTTTTTGACGGAGCTGGTGCGTTGCCGCCCACCCCTCTTGTCCCACCTGTTGGCGGGAAGCAGCGCCCTATTGCCATCGAGCGCATTGCTGGGCAGCATCGAAGCCCAGTTTTACTGTGTGCGTCAAGGGCAAAAGCGATACGAAAATAGTCACTTCCAAGTGCCCGCCTAAATATGAAGCACCAATACTGACCTTTTATAAGTGATCCAGGCCGGAGTAACATGTCAGATTCAGAAAAAGCCGCGATATTCCAACAAGGTACAGAGACGTTTCTTACGCATGGCGGGCGGGATCCCAATGCCCAGCACGGCTTTGTCAACACGCCCATTTACCGGGGCAGCACGGTTGTTTTCGATACATTGGCGGAGCTTGATGACAGCAAAATTCGTTACCGGTACGGCCGACAGGGCACGCCGCTCACCACCGGGCTGGAGACACTGGTAACCGAGTTGGAGGGGGCCGCCGGGACCGTCCTCACGCCATCGGGAGTATCGGCAATTTCCTTGGCGTTTCTTACGTGTTTGTCGGTAGGCGATGAAGTTCTGATCACCGATTCCGTTTACGAACCAACACGAAGATTTGCCGACAGCGTGCTTAAGCGCCTTGGAATCAGCACCCGCTATTTCGATCCGAGAATCGGGGGCGCTATCGCGAACCTGGTGAGCGAGAAGACCCGCGCGGTATTTCTCGAAAGTCCGGGTTCGCTGACGTTTGAAATTCAGGACCTGCCCGCAATAGCCAACGCGCTATCGGGGCGCGGTATCGCTGTACTCGTCGACAATTCCTGGGCGACTCCTCTGTTTTACAATCCGCTGGCTCTGGGGGCCGACATCATCATTCATTCGGCCACCAAGATGTTCGTTGGCCACTCTGATGTGATGATGGGCACGGTTTCGGCCAATGACGGGTATCTGGATCAGCTTGTGCACACGCACAGGACGTTTGGGCTTATCGCCTCACCCGATGATACCTATCTGGCAACACGGGGCATGCGGACCCTTGCCGTGCGGATGAAGGAGCATCAGGCCCGCGCTCTCGAACTGGCCAGCTGGCTCGACCAGATGGACGCTGTCGAAGTGCTGCATCCCGCCCTGCCCTCTCATCCCGATAACCACATCTTTTTGCGAGACTTTTCGGGGAGCGGCTGCCTGTTCTCAATCATCCTGCCGCCGGCGTCGCGACAAGCCGTTGCGGCCATGGTGGACGCCATGCGCGTTTTCGGCATGGGCTATTCCTGGGGCGGATTTGAAAGCCTGATCCTGCCGTCGGACCCCAAGCGCATCCGCACTGCCGTGCCGTGGGAGGTGCGTGGCAATCTGCTGCGGATTCATGTGGGTTTCGAGGACCTCAACGACCTCAAAGCCGATCTCAGCGACGGAATTGCGCGTTATTTGAATACAGCGGGGATGTGACGGCGGCGCAGCCAGCGCATGAGCGGCTCGAAGGCTGCGAACATACGGTAGTGCACCCGACCGCCTTTGACCTCCATGCCCCAGCGCCGGGTGACGAAATAATCGCGAACCACAATTGCCGAGGCCAACCCGACAAACGATCCGGCGATCACATCGGAAAGATAGTGATCGCCGACCACGATACGGCTGAGCCCGATCGCAAAGCCAAAGGCGATCAGCCAGCCATGGAATCGACCGTTGGTGAGGGTGCGCAACACCAGGGCAAAGGCGACCGCAGTCGTCGCGTGTCCGGACGGAAAGCTGTGGAAACTCCAGTCCAGCAATTCAAACGGCTGGAAATGAAGCACTCCCAGGTCTTCGAGATACATTGGGCGGGCACGCCCGATGATGCGTTTGATCACCACAGTGACCAGACCGGAAATGGCGATGGTGGCAAATATATAGGCCGAGATCGCCAAAACGCCTCTCGCTGCCCAGGCCCAGCTGTAAGAGAGCTTGAGTCGCAAACCTGCCCCGCACAGAAGTCCGGCCAAAAGCGTGGGGACAAACAGCCAATCCGATTTGCCCAGGTCGGTTATGAAGCGGAAAAATGCTCGCTCACCCGATGGCCAATTGCGCACTGCCTCGGTAACGGGGCCATCGAGCAGAACCGCCAGGGCAAGAAGCCCCAGCATCGTCCATAAGGGCCACCAGAACAGGACTTTCGCCTGCCGGTGCCGTTCCATGACAGCCTTGAGCCATTGGGCGGTAAAGGTTTCGGGAGCAAGCAATTTTCCCCGGTCTCCATCTTCTTGGCCAGTTGAGGCCTGGAATTTTGCTGTCGCGCTTGCTGGAAATGCTCCGGGCGCGGCTAACACGCCTTGCCCTGCCAGAAAAGAATGTGTATCGCAACACCGATGGCCATGTCGGGGTATAGCTCAGCCTGGTAGAGCACCGGTTTTGGGAACCGGGGGTCGCAAGTTCGAATCTTGCTGCCCCGACCATTGGCCAGCCATGGGATT
>DFMV01000012.1 GCA_002375765.1 Rhizobiales bacterium UBA3584
CCGACCACGATCACGTCCCATAGTGTCCCGGTCAGCGTGGCCTGTGAGGCAGCCTCGCCCATAGTCTATTCCTCCTCGTTATGGGTCGGTCGTTCACGAAACTGGCGCAGGCGCGAGCGGTGCGCGGCGAGCATATGCTCGCGCATTGCCGCCTCGGCTCCCGCCTCGTCGCGGTTGCGCATCGCGACAAGCAGATTGGTGTGCTCTTCGATGGCCTGAGCGGCGCGGCCCGTCTCCTCCATGGTGGAGGGGCCGAGAATGAGCATGGTTTTTTGCAGCGCGCGCATGGAATGGCCCAGATAGCGGTTGCGGGCTGCATCAAAGATCACGCGATGAAACTGGCGGTTAAGCTCGTAAAGGCGCGCGCCATCGGCCCGCGCATCACCCATCTCAGCGTTGATGGCCTCCATTTCGGAAAGTTCGACCTCCGAGGCCGTACGGGCTGCCAGACGAGCGGCGGTCGTTTCAAGCACGACGCGCATTTCGTAGAGTTCGGTGACTTCCGAGTAGTCCAGCTTGCGGATGGCTGCGCCCGAGCGCGGCACATGGCTGACCAGGCCGTCGGCCTCAAGGCGTCGTATGGCTTCGCGGACCGGGGTGCGCGAAATGCCGAGTCGAGTGGCGAGCTCGGTTTCGAGCAGGCGATCGCCCGGCTGTAAGGATCCCGCGCGAATCTCGGCAATCAGGCGCTGATAGGCGTCCTGACCCTGTGGAATTTCGACACGACGTTCCGAAGTTGCCATTTCCGCTCCTTTGTATCCAGTTGCATACAATAAGCTTGCAGCACCGCGCAAGCCCCGGCGCCGAACCGATGTTGAGGCAGTAGTACCAGAAATTGGGGCTGCTGATTGGGCAATGCTGCTGGACCCCCGGAACAGGTCCTGGAGTGACAATTGTCGGGCCCGGCGCAGCGTGGGGAGAGGAAACGGCCGGACACTCCGGCTCTGAGTGTACTGGGTCCCGGGTCTTCGCCCGGGATGACAATGGTGGGTGGGCCGGTACTGGGGGAGCGGAGAGGGGCGGATGTGGGAACGCAGTGGAAAGGATCTCTGGTGTTCCCGGGTACTGAATCCGGGGTTGGACCCCAGGAGGACAACGTGCGTGGGCCGGAGTTCGGGGAGCGGTAGAGGGACGTGCGCGGGAGTGCTGCTAAAGGATTTCTGGCGTTCCCGGATAAGGGGTCCTGAGTCTTTGCCGAGGATGACGGAATTGGCACGGGCCAGACCGCTCTGACCGCGCGCCTTCGTGGCTCGCGATGGCCCTATCGCGGCTGGGCAATTGTCAGCGGCGGCCCGATTGGTAGGCAGTGGACGTCCGCGCACATTGCCCGATGACCTCAAGGCCCGGACCGACACCACCATGCACCAAATTTTTCTCTATGCCCGCACTTTGATTATCGGCGCCCTTGGCGGCCTTGTGGGCTATCTGCTGAATTTCCCGCTCGGCTGGCTGGTGGGCGCGATGCTTTCGACGATTCCATGCGCGATGGTTGGCGTTCGGGTGCCGACCCATTGGGGCCTGCGCTCGGTGATGATTGGCACGATCGGATTGATGGCCGGGGCGGCCTTTACGCCCGCCATCGTCAACAGGGCCGGTGAATGGGCCTTTTCGCTGGCCGGGGTCGCGCTCTATTGCGTTATCATCACCGCGATGGGGCTCTTTATCTGTCTCAGGCTGGGTAAGCTCGACCGTCCGACAGCCGCCTTTTCGGCAGCGCCCGGCGGGCTATCGGAGATTCTGGTGCTGGGGCCGGCCTATGGCGCAGATGTGCGGGCATTGTCGCTGGTTCACGGCATGCGGCTCGCCGTGATTCTTATCATAGTTCCGCTGGTCATTGTCTGGGTGGGGACCGGTAACGGTCCGATCACGATGAACAGGACCATCGATTTCACGCTGTCCATGCCGCTCAGAGATTACGCGATCCTTGGAGCCTGCCTGGTGGTCGGCATTATTGGCGGACGCAATATAAGGCTGCCGGGAGCGCATCTGACCGGGCCGCTGCTGTTGTCGGCCGTCGTCCACTATTTCGGGCTTACAGCCAGCAGCCCACCGCAGCTGTTCGTCATTGTCGCCCAGATCGTTATCGGCACCTCGGTTGCCCAGTTCTTTGCCAACACCACGATCCGGCAGGTCCTGGGAGGGCTGATGGTCGGGGGTGGCCTGACGGTCGTCAATCTGGGCATTGCTTCGATTTTCGCACTGGCCTTCCAGACCTGGCTGGACATTCCGTTTGCAGCCGGGCTGCTGGCCCTGGTGCCAGGCGGGTTGCCGGAAATGAGCCTGATTTCGATTGCCCTTGGGCTCGATGCGGCCTTCGTCAGCCTGCACCATCTGTTCCGTGTGGTGATGGTTCTGATGTTTTTGCCGATTCTCGTTCCGCTGTGGGTACCCAAGCCTGAAAGCGTTCCGCAACCGCATTAGGGGCCGACTGGCCCCAGTCGGGACGCCCATGGCGCCTTGCCGTGGTGCGATAGCCCCTCTCACCAAAGGGCGATGGCGGGATACGGGCGCGCGGCCTATCTCAATGGCAACAGTCTCGCAAAGGAGAGATGCCATGAAGGTGCTGCCCAAGTTCAAGTCCGCCATATCGGCCATCGGCGAGCAGATGGATCGCATCAGGCTTTATCAGAGCTTTGTGCTCCACAACGATGTTCATACGCTTTCGCCAGCCGCACGCCGCTGGCTCGGCCTGAGCGAATAGATTTTTTGCACTGGACCAAAGGCTTGGTCGCAAGGAGGGAGAAATTGCTATAGTGAGCCAAACCGAAAACCGGGACTGGTTCATGCAGCATTTCGACCCCATTACGGCCCGCCTCGTCCTCGCGCTTGCGCGTGACGGGTCCATCGCCAAAACGGCCGAACGCGAGAGCATCGCGCCTTCGGCCGTCAGCCGCCGTATCGCCGACCTTGAGGCCCGCATGGGAATTGTTCTGTTCGACCGCTCGGCCAGCGGGGTATCGCTTACCTCGGCGGGAACGCGCTATGCGGAAGGCTGCCGTCGGATTTTCAGGGAAATCAGCGATCTCCACACCGCCATGGGCGATTTTGCTACAGGCGACGCCGGGCAATTGCGCATTGCTTCTTCGAGTTCGGCGCTCTCGGGGCGCCTGCCCGAATTGCTGGCCTCCTATGCAAAGCAACATCCCGGCGTGCGACTCGATATTCGCGAAATGGCGGGGCGAGCCACATTGACGGCGCTGGAAGACGCGCAGGTCGATCTGGCGATATTTGCCGACAATTACGACTATTCGGCCTTTGATGCGGAAGTGTTCGAAGATGACGATGTGGGGGTCATCGCCTCACCCGATCATCCGCTCGCTGCCCAGATTCTGGCTGGCGGCCCGATCACGTTCGAGATGGCGGTGAGCCACGAAGTGGTGGGGGTTCACCACATGGGAGCGCTCGACAGGCTCATAAACGACGCGGCGCGCCGGGCCGGACGCACATTGGGCGAGCGGGTCAACGTGGAAAGCTTTCCCTCGCTGGTGCGCATGGTCGAGGCGGGCTTCGGGATCGGGTTCCTGCGCAATTCATCAATCCATCTGCTGGCCGGCACCGACCTGGTCCACGCGCCGCTGGCCGAGAGCTGGGCAGCGCGCAAGCTGATGATCGCCCGGCGCCCGCGCATGGCGATTGCCGCGTCGGTCACCAGCTTTCTCGAACTGGCGCGCGCGGGATACCGGCGCGAGAGCTGACACGAACCGGGTGGCGATTCCGCACGCCCGACAGCACAGGTACAGCGTCCGGAGATCGGACCAAATGGAGGACATGCGCAATGAATTCAGCGACCCCTGCCCGCACCGTCGATGCACAAAGGCTGCAGACGCTCATCGGGGAGATTTTCAGCGCCGAGGGCGTGCCTGCAGCCGATGCGGCGCGCATTGCCGAGTGTCTGGTGCTTGCCGATTTGCGAGGCGTTGCCTCACATGGGGTGTCGCGGCTTTCGATCTATCTGGAACGCTTGAGGCGCGGCATGGTGGAACGCGTGCCGGAGTATCGCGTGAGCGAGCCCACTCCCGTCGCGGCGCTGCTGGACGGCGGCAACGGGTTGGGGTTTCTGACGGCGACCAGGGCCATGGACATGGCGGCAGAGCGGGCCGGGCAATTCGGGATCGGCATGGTGGGGGTCAAGAACTCAAACCATTTCGGGATGGCGGCCTGCTATCTGCTGCAGGCGGTCGAGGCGGGATATGCCGCGCTGGTGTTTACCAATGCATCGCCTGCCATGCCAGTGTGGGGCGGGCGTGAGCCGTTTCTGGGGACGAGCCCGTTCGCGTTCGGCGCGCCCGGGACACCTCCGATCATTCTGGACATGGCCACATCGGTGGTGGCGCGTGGCAAGATACGGCGGGCGGCGGCGGCGGGCGAACCGATCCCCGAGGGCTGGGCGCTGGACAAGGACGGCAACCCCACGACCGATGCGCAGGCGGGTTATGACGGGCTGATCCTGCCGCTGGGCGGACCGAAGGGATCGGGGCTGTCGCTGATGATGGAGGTGATGGCCGGGGTGATGACCGGGGCGGCGTTCGGCGGCGAAGTGCGCAACCAGTACGAGAGATTCGATGCCCCACAGAATGTCGGGCACATGATGGTGGCGTTCAAGCCGGGCGTGTTCATGGGTGCCGACTATCGCGAGAGGATGGGCGAACTCGTTTCACGCGCCAAAGCCTCGACGCCGGTTCATGCCGACCAGCCGGTGCTGATGCCGGGTGAGCCCGAAGCCCTGCGGGCAGAGGAGCGGCGGAGGAGCGGGATTTCGCTTGGAGCGGCCGATCTCGAGATGATTGCCAACGAGGCGCGTACTGTCGGCGTTGACGCGTCGGCCTATATTTGAGGAAAATTGGCATGACACTCAGGATTGCCATTCTCGATGATTATCAGAATGTGGCGCTCAAGCTGGCTGATTGGAGCAAGCCGGGGCCGGACGTGGACATCAAGGTCTTCGACGAAAACCTGGGCAGCGAAGACGAGGCAGCCAAGGCTCTGGCCGGGTTCGACGTGATCTGTCTGATGCGCGAGCGGATGGCGCTGCCGGCCTCGCTGATCGCCAGATTGCCCGATCTCAAGCTGGTCAACGTGACGGGCGCACGGGTGCGGGTGATCGATTTCGACGCGGCCGTGGCGCAAGGAATCACGGTCTGCCACACCTATGCGGGCGATTCAAAGAACGCCACGCCCGAAATGGCGTGGGGGCTCATCCTGGCCAGTGCGCGGCACTTGGCCGACGAGCATCAGCGGGTGCGTGAGGGCGGGTGGCAGACCACCATCGGCACCAAGCTGGGCGGCAAGACGCTGGGGATTGTCGGGCTGGGCAAGCTGGGCAGCCGAATGGCGAAAATAGCCCAGGCGTTCGAGATGGACGTGATCGCATGGAGTCAGCATTTGACCGACGAGCGGGCCCAGGAGTGCGGGGCGCGACGGGTGGACAAAGAAACGCTGTTCCGCGAGGCGGACGTTGTGAGCCTGCATCTGATCCTTTCGGATCGCTCACGCCATGTCGTGGGGCGGCAGGAAATCGAATCCATGAAAGAGGGCGCGATCCTGGTCAACACCTCGCGCGGGCCGCTGATCGACGAGGCGGCGCTGATCGACGCACTTGTGGCAGGACGCATCAGAGCCGGGCTGGACGTTTATGATGTCGAGCCCCTGCCCCAGGGTCATGCGCTGCGCAGCGCGCCGAATGTGACGCTGAGCCCGCATCTGGGCTATGTGACGCAAGAGGCTTACGAATTTTTCTACCGCGATATTGTGGACAACATCATCGCGTGGCGCGAGGGGGCGCCGGTGCGGGTGCTCGCCGCGCCGGAAAAATGACAAAAGGAGACTTATCGCGTGGCTATTAAAAAAACCGCTGATCTCGTTGACGGGTATGATGAAAAGCTCACTTTCTGTAATTATCCGCTGATCAAGTTCGGGCAGGCTGAGGGGTTTGAGGGCGAGATCGTGACGCTCAAGACGTTCGAGGATAACGCGCTGCTGCGTGAGATTCTCGAACAGCAGGGTCATGGACGGGTGCTGGTGGTCGATGGCGGCGGGTCGACCCGCGTGGCGATCGTGGGCGACCAGATCGCGGCGCTGGCCATGACCAATGGCTGGGCCGGGCTGGTGCTTAACGGGTCGGTTCGGGACAGCGTTGATATCGACGCTATGGATTACGCCGTGTTTGCTGTGGGAACTTCGCCCAAGAAATCGACCAAGACGCGGGCAGGCTTCAAGGACGTGCCTGTGACGTTCGGAGACGTGACGTTTACGCCCGGGCATTATCTTTATGCCGATGCGGACGGGGTGCTGGTTTCGGAAAAGCCGGTGGAATAGAGCAAAAGGGCTGCTGGAGCAGTCCTTTTGCCGGTCCGATGAACGCGATGACGGCCGGCGCTTTAAAGTAGCGCGACGACAGCTTTTGTGAAGTCCCTGGTGCCTAGCGATCCTCCGAGATCGCCGGTACGGGTATCGGGGTTTTCCAAGGTCCTGTCGATAGCCTGTTCGATTGCCGCGCTGGCGGAGGTAAAGGCGTCCTTGCCCGATTTGCGGCCGTACCAATCGAGCAGCATGGCGCAGGAGAGGATCATCGAGGTTGGGTTCGCCTTGTCCTGACCGGCGATATCGGGGGCAGAACCGTGCTGGGCCTGAGCGGCGGCATGGACGTCTCCGGCGTTGAGCGAACCGGCAAGGCCCAGACTGCCCGAAAGCTCGGAGGCGAGATCGGAGAGCGTATCGCCGTAGAAGTTGGTGGTACAGATGACGTCATAACGGGATGCGTCGCGGACCAGCAGGGCGGCCATGGCGTCGATGAGGACATCGTCGAGTTCGACATCGGGGAAGTCCCTGGCCACGTCGCGAACGGTCTTGAGGAACAGGCCATCGGTGACCTGAAAGGCATTTGCCTTGTGGACGGCGGTGACCTTGCTGCGGCGCTTGCGGGCCAACTCGAACGAGCGGCGGGCAATTCTTTCGCACGCAACCGCCGTTATCTTGCGCATTGAAATCGCAACGCCTTCGACCGGCATGAACTCGCCCGGGCCGGAAAACATGTTGCGGTCTGGGTACATGCCCTCGGTGTTTTCGCGCATGATGACCAGATCCATGTCCGTCCCGCGATGCGGCAGGCTGGGCCGCGTGCGGGCGGGCCGGACATTGGCGTAAAGATCGAGCCCGATGCGGAAGGCCGCGGAATAGTTGATGCCGCCCTTGTCGCGCGGGGGATAATCAAGATTGGACATCGGGCCGAGCAGGACGCCGTCGAGCGTTCTGGCCAGAGGCAGGATGTCGTCGGGCAGGCTGGTGCCGTGGGTCTTGAGCGCGGCAAGGCCCACGTCGCGGTGCGTGTAGTCGAGAGCAAGGCCGAATTTGGCATCGGCGGCGGCCAGGATCTCGAGGCTTGCGGCCATGATTTCAGGCCCGATGCCATCGCCGGGGAGAACGAGAAGTTTCATAAGATCAGCCTTATCCGAGCAGATCGGCGGGAACGTAGAGTTCACCGGCCATCAGCTTGCGGGCGGTACGGATGGCGCCGCCGCTGATTACCTCAAGATTGGCGCCCGAACCTTTTGTCTTCAGCGCCACGTCGAGCAGGCCGGAGGGGTGTTCGATGAGAACAAGGCGGTCGTCGCCCTCGGGCCGCCTGGCCAGGCCATCGGAAACCGAACCTTCGAGCATGGCGCATGTGGATACGCACAGCCCACCGGTGACGGCAAAGGCGGCATGGGTGTTCTGGGGCACGAAATAGCGGGCGGAGATATGCCCCTCGCCCTTTGGTTCGGACAACATCGCGACCTTGGGGATGACCTTGCCGGTGACGTCGCCGAGACCCATACGCTCGCCGGCGATCATGCGCATGGCTTCCATACGGGCAAAGAAATCGGCGTCGGCATCGAGTTCGGCCGGTGTTTCGTAGCCCGTCTTGCCCAGGTCGGCGGCGCGGAAGATCATCATGGGGACGGACACATCGATCAGAGTGACAACGACGCCGTTGATCTGCTCGATAAGGTTGCCGGTGGGCAAAAGCTTGCCTGTCTTGGATCCGACGATATCCATGAAATTGAGGCGCACAGGTGCCGCTGTGCCGGGCACACCGGCGATTTCGGTATCGCCAGCATAGACCACGCCATCAGCATCGGTTTTGACAATGGCTTCGATGCGGCTGTTGGTATTGACGTTGAAGATGGTGACAGCGGTTTCTTCTCCGGTGATTTCGACCATGCCACGCTCAATGGCGAAAGGGCCGACTCCCGAGAGGATATTGCCGCAGGACGGCGCGGTGTCCACGAAGGCTTCGGTGATCGAAACCTGGGCGAATAGATAATCGACATCGACGCCTTCACGGGTCGAGGGCTGCACCATGGCGA
This sequence comes from Rhizobiales bacterium UBA3584, assembly GCA_002375765.1. Taxonomy (GTDB): domain Bacteria; phylum Pseudomonadota; class Alphaproteobacteria; order Rhizobiales; family Devosiaceae; genus Pelagibacterium; species Pelagibacterium flavum. The sequence continues at coordinate 8,346 of DFMV01000012.1, forward strand.
CCTTGGAGGTCAGCGTGGTGGCGCCCCCTACCCCATCGATCTGGCGTGCATCGGGAGACCCCATGGCTGCCAGAAGAACCTTGTCGCGGGTTTCGACATCGGCCGGAAGGTCGGTGGTTACGAAATACGGGCCCTTGGATGTCCCGCCGCGCATGAGAATGCAGGGAATGGCAGCTTGCTTTGTCATCGTCATCTTCACAGTTGTGTCCGTTCCCCTTGGGGTCGGACGAACTCGGTTCGATACTGGACGCGCTTTAGCAGAACGGCGCTCGTCAAAGGATTGAGCAATGGTGTTGCCCGGCATCGCGGTTTGGCAATGAAGGGCGGTGAACAGATATGCCCCCGCCCTTCAGCAGGATAAGTGGCGCGCACCTATCCTGGAAACGCTCTAGCGGAACGGCCAGGGCAGACGGAACTGACCCTGCAGGAACCCGGCCGGCATGACAAGGTTGAGCGAGCGGGCCAGGACCATCATGAAAATCGCCGCAGCGAGGGTCAGCAGTATCGTCTTGAGCCAGCTCGCCTTGGCCATGGTCCTGAGGAAGGTCACAAAGAAGACCAGCAATGCTGCAAAATAGCCCGCAATGGCGACGAGGCCGACAAACAGGGCAAGCCAGGCCAGCATGGCCCATGCACCGCCGCGGACGTCGTGTTCACGCGGGGTGACCTCGGTGTCGAAATTGGCCGTCGATTCGAGCTTGCCCATGACCAGTGGCACCATGGCCACCAGAGTTGCGGCGACGCCTACAACGGCCACCCAGGTCGGGAAGATGCCGCCCAGCTGGGTCAATCCGAACGATTCCCAGAATACGAAGACAAAGCCGGCCAACACCGCAGCGCCGAACAGGATTTGCGGCCAGGCCTGACCTGGCTGAGCGAGCTCGGTGGAGCCTTCTGTGCTGACCTTGGCAGCTTCTTCGCCCGGACGCGTGCGGGCGCCGAGCCAGACCGAGACGACCGTGAGCACGATGATGCCGATGACCAGCGGCCGGGTGAGGAAACCCCAGCCCGAGAACTGGACTGCCTGGTAGAGGTAACGTTCCGCCTGGGTGGCAAGAACAAAGCCGATCAGGAAGCCGGGACGCGGCCAGCCGAAGCGCTTGAGCAATACCCCGATGGCGCCGACGATCAGCAAGGCGACAAGGTCATTGAGCGAGCGCGTAGCCTGGAAGGACGCAAACGTTATGACCATGATCATGAATGGCGCGATCAGCGTGTAGCGGATCGTGGTCAGACGGGCGATGCCGGGTGCGGCGACGATGCACAACAGTGTGCCGATGACATTGGCCAGGGCCAGCGACCACACGATGGTGTAGGTCACGTCAAGATTGCGGTCCGCCATGGCGGGGCCGGGCTGAATGCCGAGCAGGATGAGACCGGCGAGGAACACCGCCATCGACCCCGACCCGGGAATGCCGAACAAAAGCGTGGGGATCAGCCCGCCGCCTTCCTTGGCATTGTTGGCCGATTCCGGCGCGATAACGCCGCGAATGTCGCCCTTGCCGTACTGCGAGCGGTCCCTGGAGGTCTGGACCACATGGCCATAGGCGATCCAATCGACCACCGAACCGCCGAGACCGGGGATGGCGCCGATGATGGCACCAAGGCCCGAACAGCGCAGAGCGAGCCATTTATAAGTCCAGGTGTCCTTGAGCCCCTGCAACCAGCCGTGGCCCAAAGAGGAGGACTTGCTGGCGATTGAGGAGCCGCCGCGCAGCAGGTCGACGATTTCGGGGACGGCGAACAGGCCCAGCGCCACGATGACCAGCGGAATGCCGGTCGAGAGATAGAGCAGCCCGAAATCCATACGATATTCGCCAGTGGCCGGTGCTGCGCCGACGGCGCCGAAGGCCAACCCCAAAGCAGCGGCGGCGACGCCCTTGGCAAGGTTGTTACCCGAAAGGACGCCGACCATCGAGAGGCCGAAAAGGGTCAGAGCGAACAACTCGGCCGAGGAAAAACTCAGGATGAGCGGGCGCGCGATGACCACGAAGCCGGTCAGGATCAGAGCGCCGAACAGACCGCCCATGAGTGAGGCCGAAAAGGCCGCCGAAAGCGCGCGGGCCGCCTGCCCCTTCTTGGCCAGTGGAAATCCATCGAGAACGGTTGCCTGACTGGCGGTCGAGCCAGGAATACCCATCAGCACCGACGCAAAGGTGTCGGAGGTGGGAATGATGGCGACGAGGCCGATGAGCATGGCGAGCGCGGACGTCTGGTCCATGCCGTAAAGGAACGGCAGGAGCAGCGACAAACCAACGATGCCGCCCAGACCGGGCAGAATGCCGATGACGAGACCCAACAGCACGCCGAGAGTCAGGAACATCATGTGGTGAGGGGTCAGCAGTTCAACAAGTGCTGAAAAAAGTACGTCGAGCATATTGGTTACTCGTGAGTTTTGCCGAACACTGGCTCGGGTTCAGGCGCGGTGTTGCTTGCAGAGCAAAGCGCGCATCAGGAACGATACAGCGCCGCGACTCGCTGGAGCCGCGGCGCCGTCAAGGACAAGCTTAGTCCAGGGTGACCTGGTAGTTCTCGGACAGGAACTGGCGCACCCAGTCGCGTGCCACGGGGTCGATCGTGGTCGCGGCGGTGTAAACGCCCGCCACTTCGTCACCCACTGCCTGGTCGTACTCGCCCAGCACTTCGACCTTTGCAGCCTGAAGCTCAGGATCATTGACCGCGTCGATGAACGCCTGACGATAAGCCGCTACGATTTCGGGCGGGGTTCCGTTGGGAAGCATGGCCGGCTTCTGTGCGGCAAAGCCCGAACCGAAGAAGGCGAGATAGGCCTGCAGTTCGATGCCAGCGGCACCCATTTCGCCATGAACCATTTCATAGGCCTCAAGGAAATGGGGCAGATCGGGGAAGGTCGGGTCGCGCTGGACATTTCCTTCTCCGTCGAGCACGCCCCAGGAAAAGAGCGGCACGGCGTCGCCGGCTTCGACAAGCGGAACCACGTTGGTCAGATAGGCCGACGAGGTCTGGTAATCGATTGTGGCTTCGCCACGCTCGAAGGCCAGACGACCATCGCCACGGCCGGTCATGCCGAAGACGTGACGAACGTTGAGGCCGAGCACCTCAAAGGCGAGCAGCGGAACGAGATCGAGCGAGGTCGCGCCCTGGCTGGCATAAACCAGTTCGGTGTCCATGATCTCGCCGAGCTGGGACGCGTCCGAAATGCCGAGGCTGGCCGGGACGTACACCACGCCGCCGGTCGGAGAGACCAGAACGGGCTGAAGTTCGGCATAGTCGTACTGAACGCGGCTATCGCCGAGCAGGAACGGGAACTGGGTGGAACCGGACGTGCCGAGCAAGGAGAGCCCATCGGGCTCGGCCCGGGCAACGAACTCGTTGGCACCGGTGATCGAACCACCGCCAGGAACGTTGCGAACGATCACGTTGGGCTGTCCGGGCAGGTATTTGGACAGATAAGGCGCGTAAAAACGTGCCCAGACGTCGGACCCGCCACCTTCGGAGAACGGAATCCACCACTCGACGGTCTGGCCGGAGAAATCGACCTCCTGAGCCTGAACGGAAACCGGCGCGATGGCAATCGAGGCCGCCGCAACAGCGGACGCGGCCAAACCCCGCGCGAAGCGAAGTGCATTTTTCATATAGGATCCTCCCATAGAGTTGGCAGCCAGACCTCCGCATTGCCCCCGCGCCGTGCCTCCCCAGCCGGCCTTCGGTCCATCCGAGCGTTGCTCCGTGATGTTCTCCGGCCTTTGCCAGGCATGGCAAGGAAATGCGGAAACAACGGATGTCTGCTGACGGCCATCATGGACCACCAAGCTGTCGAGAAGCTGTCCGGTGCAAAACCGATCCTTATTCAGCAGCTATGCTGCCGATTCCGGGCTTTTGACGGTTCTCCTGCGCCTGGGCGATGGGCAGTTTCAGGCGAATCGTGCAGCCCTTTTCGGCAGGGACAATGCCGACATCGCCACCTGCCCTTTGCGCAATGGCGCGGACGATCGAAAGGCCGAGACCGCACCCTCCATCACTGTCATCGGACAGCCGCACGAACCTGTCGAACACCTCCTCGCTGGCTTCGGGCGGGATGCCAGGCCCTTCATCGGCCACGGTGAGCGCGGCCATGTTTCCGATGCGCTCCACAAGGAGCGAAAGCCGTCCGCCCCTGGCGCAGCCATATTTCAGGCCGTTGTCGATGAGATTGTCGATTGCTTCCTCGAGCATCACGCGATTGCCGGCAACTGGCAGGGGCTCGGTGGCAGGTTCGAGCTCAATATCGACATGAGCTGCCAGGGCACGGGGTACGTGGCGGCGAGCGACATCGGCCACGAGCTCGGTCAGGTCCGAAGGCGGCTGCAAATCATCGCCCCTGCCTTCATTGGCTATATCGAAATTGAGCAATTGGTGGCTCATGCGCGAAAGCTGGCGCGCGGCCTGGGACAGATCCTCGAGGCGGGCGGTGCGGCCGCTGTCACTGCTCGCGGTCAGCGCGGATTCAGCCTGGGCCTGAATGGCCGCGACGGGATTGCGCAACTGATGAGCAGCGTTGCCGATAAAGGCGTTGCGCCGGTCCAGTTCCTCCCTGAGCCGGGCGAACAGGCTGTTGATGGTTTCGACCAGCGGCGCGACCTCGTGTGGAACGGGCCGGCGGATAGGGCGCAGATCGCTGGCTGAACGCAGACCCACGGCGCTGCGCAAATCGGTAAGCGGGGCCAAGCCCCAATTAATGCCGAACCAGAACAGGATCGCGGCCGAACCCACGATGAGCAGGAGATTGAAAACGGACTGGCCGACGAGCGACAGGCTGAGCGCCTGACGCTGGGTGACCGTTTGCCAGACCTGCACGGTGGTCCACCCGTCGAAATCGATATCAGCTATGAATTCGCGCAGGATGACGACCCGAACCGGGCGATCATGATAGAAACTGTCGAAAAAAACCGGCGTGCCACCCGGAACGTCGAGACCGGCGGACGGGATCGGAGCATCGGAATGGCCGGTGACAAAGCGGCCATCGGCGGCGCGAACCTGATAGAAGATGGGATCGCCCAGGGCGCCGACCAGGGAATCGAGCAAGGCATCGGCAACGAGATCGCCCTTGGTCAGCACCACCTCGCGGGCGACGGCGTGAGCGACGACCTTCAGCGTGTCGTCATAAAGATTCTTGGACATGTCCTGCGCCGACCAATAGCGCACGGCGCTCGACGCCAGGGCGATAAACACCAGCGGCACGACCAGCAGCACGAAGAGCCGGGCGCGGAGGCTGGGGGTGCGGACGGAAGCGACATTCATTGGACAACGACCGGGCGAAGCACATAACCGAGCCCGCGAATGGCCCTTATGGTTATGCCGAAAGGTTCGATCTTGCGGCGCAGCCGGGAAACGAGGAGTTCGACCGCGTTGACCTCGATATCGGCTCCCGTTCCGTAGATGCTGTCGCACAGCGCATCCTTGGACACCACGCGCTCGGCATGGTCGAACAGGATCTCCCAGAGCGCGAGCTCGCGGCGTGGAAGGACGATCGGGCCGTCCGGGCTCGATATCTGGCGGCCGAGCCTATCGTAGCTGAGCTGGCCCAGAGTCTCGATATTGTGGACCCGCTGCCCCCTGCGGCGCCCAAGGGCGCGGACGCGCGCGTTGAGTTCGGCCATTTCGAATGGCTTGGTCATGTAATCGTCGGCGCCGGCATCGAGACCCACGATACGGTCCTGGAGACTGTCGCGGGCCGTGAGGACAAGCACGGGTATGTCGTTGCGCTCGGTGCCGAGGATGCGAATGACGTCCAGGCCGCTGCGTTTGGGCAGGTTTATATCGACAATGGCAAGATCGGCGCCCTCGGTGGACAGAAACTGCGAACCGTCATCGCCATTTGCCAACCAATCAACGGCGTGCCCCTCGTCCTGCAGGGATTGAATGACGGCACGCGCCAGCATTGTGTTGTCTTCGATCAGAACGATGCGCAAGCGCTTGTCCCTCCCCCGGGTCCTGTGATCGTCTCCTTTGGGGTCTCGTATTGCGAATGCCCCATTCTGCTCCTGGCAATGTGACCCCGGAGGGGCTTGGCTGGCAAGCAAATTTCCGTGAGGGGTGGCCTCGGCAGGGAACTGCGGTTAGACATTGGCCGTGCCGGTCGCGCTGGGAGGGTCACCGGTTCAGCCCAGTCGTTGGAGGAGGATCATGCACGGACTGCTGCGTTGGGCACGAAGCGTTGGCGCCGGGCTCGGGCTGCTGGCGATGGCAGCAGCGCCAGCCCTTGGACAGGTCAGTTTTGCGGGAAAAACTATAGAATGGATCGTTCCCTTCAGCCAAGGCGGAGGGTCTGACACATGGGCGCGGTTCAATGCGCCATTTCTGTCGCGGCACCTGCCCGGCAATCCGGAAATCGAAATCGTCAACGAACCCGGTGGTGGCGGGACGCGCGGCCCCAACACCTTCGCCAGCCAGGCCCGCCCGGATGGGCTGACTGTTCTGGGGACTTCGGGCTCGACGCAGTTTCCTTACCTGCTGGGTGATCTGCGCGTGCGGTACGACTACAAGGACTGGGAAGTTGCCATGGTCGCCCCGACCGGAGGCGTGATCTACGTATCGCCTCAAACAGGAGTCGACGGACCGGCGACAATCGAAAGGCTCCGGGATCAAACCCTGGTGTTTGCCAGTCAGGGGCCGACGTCGCTTGACCTGGTACCCATGCTGGCCTTCCGGCTGCTTGGCCTCGATGTCAGCTATGTATTCGGCTACACGGGCCGTGGCGATGGCCTGATCGCCATGGAACGGGGCGAGGTGAGCATCGATTACCAAACGACCGCATCCTACTTGCGCAATGTCTTGCCCATGGTCGAGGCCGGCGAGGCCGTGCCGCTGATGAGTTGGGGAGTCCTTGACGAGAATGGTGAGATGCAACGCGACCCGACATTTCCAGATCTTCCCATTGTGGAGGAAGTTTATGAAATGCTGTACGGGGCGCCCCCTTCGGGAGCGGACTACGAGGCTTATCGCGCGTTCAATATTGCTGGATTTGCCGCGCAGAAAATGGTGATCTTGCCCCAGAACACGCCGCCCGAGATTGTCGAAACCTGGCGGCAGGCATGGCGTGATGTATTTGAAGATCCCGAATATCGCGCCAATGTCGGGGCCGTTCTGGGGGATTATGAACAGGTTACGGGACGCGCGGCCGAGGCGTTGTTCATCGAGGGAACAACGATTGATCCGACGGCGCGCCAGCGCATACTGGACATGCTCGCAAACGAATATGCAGTGCGATTAAGCGACTAATAACGGCCCCAACTCATCAATCGGCATATGGCTTGCCTCCCGCTTTCTACAGTGGGAGCTTGCGGAACATTTACGGAACATGTATAAAAGTTCAATATTTGTTCCGATTCGACGCCGCCGAGGGATCCGCCAATGTTGACGCGCAAACAGCACGAACTTCTGATGTTCATCCATGAGCGGATGAAAGAGAGCGGCATTCCGCCTTCTTTTGACGAGATGAAGGAAGCGCTGGATCTGAAATCGAAATCGGGCATTCACCGGCTGATCACGGCGCTGGAGGAGCGCGGGTTCATCCGTAGGCTGCCGAACCGGGCCCGGGCGCTCGAAGTCGTGAAGCTGCCGGACTCAATGAACCCTTCGCTCGGCGGACGCAAGGCGCGGTTCGAGCCTTCGGTCATCGAGGGCACGCTGGGCAAGGTTCCGGCAAAGACCATGGCACCCAAGCAGGACAATGGCGGATCTGTTGCCATTCCGGTGATGGGGCGCATTGCTGCGGGCGTGCCGATCGAGGCGATCCAGACCCATTCTCATTCCATCGCGGTTCCGCCCGAAATGCTGGGTTCCGGCGAGCATTTTGCGCTGGAAGTGCGCGGGGATTCGATGATCGATGCCGGGATCTTCGACGGCGATACGGTTTTGATCCGCAAGCAGGATGCGGCGGGCAATGGCGAGATCGTGGTGGCACTGGTGGACGACGAGGAAGCGACCCTCAAGCGTTTGCGCAAAAAGGGCAATGCGGTGGCGCTCGAAGCGGCAAACCCAGCTTACGAGACCCGCATTTTCGGCCCCGACCGCGTCAAGGTTCAGGGGCGGCTCGTGGGGTTGCTGCGGCGCTACTGAGTCTGGATGCGCCAGCGGCGGCTGGGACCGTCGATGGCGGTGCGGATCGTGGGTGGCAGATCGGGACCATTCCAATCGATCATATGGGCGCCGTGGCGTGCAAGATCGGACGCATTGATGACCAGTGTAGCGGCCACGGCGCATTGGGGTGGCGCGGTCAGACGCGTGACGACGATGTCGGCGATGCGGCAATCTTCATCAAAGGCGTCGCGGGATTTGACCAGGGCGATTGTGTAGCCATCCTCGGTTGTCAGTATGCAGCCACGGCTATCGCATCCCGCGGCAGGATGAGCGTCTTCGATCACAGTGATATAGCGTTCCGACCAGATTGTTGTGGCGAAGGTGTTGTTGCGGCCGGCGATCAAGGCGACGCGGTCTCCGCTGCGGACGGCCAGTGCCTGACTTTGATCGGCAATGAAGATGTCGGGCGCCTGCTCAAGGCAGAAAAAGGCGATCAGCGGAACGGCGGCAATCGGGCCAATGACGCGCATGCGGGTTCGGAAATAGGCCAGCCAGGCCAGGGCGAGCAGGGCCACGCCGAGCGCGAGCGGCGACAGGATGGGGCTGGGATCGAAGCCGCCGCTTAAATCGCGCACGAAGCCAGCGCACCAGAGCATTGCCTCGATACTCCAGCCGAGCGCAGCATATGGCAGGGCTTCGAGGCCGATCGGGAGCAACAGGGTTCCGAGCAGCGCGGCGGGCATCATCACAAAGGTCACGATCGGCATGACCATGAGATTGCCCAGGACACCGAAAGGCGCGGTCTGCTGAAAGTGGTATGCGCTGAACACCAGGGTCGCCAGCCCGGCGATGACACTGGTGGTCGCGATGTCGAGCATGAGGGCCAGCGCCCTGCCCCGCTGGGGGTGTTCCCGATCTTCCCGATGCCGACGGGCCAGTTCAAAAGCTGAGATCAGAGCAATGACGGCGGCGAAAGAGAGCTGGAAAGAGGCCCGGAATACGCTGGTCGGCTCGAACACAATGATGGCGAGCCCGGCAATGGCGACATTGCGCATGGTCAGCGCCTGCCGGCCGGCAATTATGGCCGCAAAGATCAGTGCCAGCATGATGGTGGAGCGCACCGCTGGAATGACCATGCCCGAAATCACCATATAAGCCAGTGCTGTGGCGATGCCGGCGCCAGCGGCGATCTTTTTGATGGGAAAGCGCTGGGCCAGGCCATGGCTCAGCGAGAGCAGGAAGCGTACGCAGGCAAACATGGTGCCAGCGACCAGCGTCAAGTGCAGACCGGAAATGGCGATGACATGGGCAATGCCGGCCGAGGCCATCAGTTCGCGGTCCTCCTCGGTGATCCGGCTCTGATCGCCGGTCACGAGCGCCGCGGCGATACCGCCGATCCTTTCACCCAATTGAGCGACGATGCGTGCGGTGATCGTGGCACGGACATCCTTGACGATGCGTGCGAGCCCACCCTCTCCGCCTTGTTCTATTTCGATGTCGCCGAACGCAGTCCCGTAGGCGCCAATGCCGTCGAAATGACTTATGAACTGCGAGTCGTAGCCGCCGGGAACGGCAGGCGGCGGAACCGGATAGAAGCGGATGCGAGCGGTGAGGGTGTCGCCGGGCGAGACAGTATATGACCCCGGTACCGTGACGCGAGCCATGCGGATTTCGGGCACCGTCCAATCAGGGGTGCCCGCAATATCGGAGAGTATCCAGCGTTGCTGGCTGCCATCGTCATAAGTGACCGCTTCGATGCGCGCCGTGTAGGTTCCGTAGCGCGGCGCTTCGAGCATTGGCGTACCGAAAAGCGCGGCATGAACGGGCAGAAGAACCATTCCGACAGCAAACATGGCGGCAAGGAGGGCGGTTTCGCGCACAAGAGCACGATCACGGCCGGTCCATGCGGCAACGAGAGCAATACCGAGCAGGACTGCAAGGGACGTGAGGGCCGGCTCATCGGGAAGCACCCGATAGGCAATGAGCCCGGCGATCATGGCAAAGGGGAACAGAATGAAGTTGCGACGCTGGGTCACGGCATCGACGATTGCCGCCCTCAAGCCGGCGTAAAGAGCAGCTGCCCGCGCCACGAGCCAGGCGAGCGGACCTGCGGCCCGCCCCTGCCCCGGATTTTTGGCGACGGGAAAGTCGACCATCTTGGCGCGCCCCCAACCCTTGCGCTCGTTGGGCGCTATGGTACACACGGGCCAAACATTTCTCCAAGCGGTAAGCCTTATGTCCAAACCCGTCGTCACGCGTTTTGCGCCTTCTCCCACTGGTTTCCTGCACATCGGGGGCGCACGCACAGCTCTTTTCAACTGGGTGTTCGCGCGCAAGATGGGCGGCAAGATGCTGCTGCGCATCGAAGACACCGACCGGGAACGCTCGACCGAGGCCGCCGTGGCGGCGATTCTGGATGGGATGAGCTGGCTGGGGCTCGATTGGGATGGAAGCCCGATCAGCCAGTTTGCACGTGCCGACCGGCATGCCGAGATCGCGCTGCAACTGCTCGAGAGCGGCAACGCCTATAAATGCTACTGCACCCGGCAAGAGTTGACCGAGATGCGCGAAAAGGCCCGCGCCGAAGGCCGCCCGCCGCGCTATGACGGCCGCTGGCGCGACCGCGATGCGTCCGAGGCGCCAGAGGGCGTCAAGCCCGTCGTCCGGATCAAGGCGCCTCAGTCCGGCGACATCGTGGTCAAGGATCGCGTGCAAGGCGAAGTGGTGTTCAAGGCCGAGAACCTCGATGATTTCATCATCCTGCGTTCCGATGGCACGCCGACTTACATGCACGCCGTGGTTGTGGACGATCACGACATGGGCGTTACCCACATTATCCGGGGTGACGATCATCTGACCAATGCGGCTCGGCAGATCATCATTTATCAGGCCATGGGCTGGGACGTACCTGAAATGGCGCATATTCCGCTGATCCACGGACCCGATGGGGCAAAGCTGTCCAAGCGCCATGGTGCCATGGGGGTCGAAGCCTATCGGCAGATGGGATATCTGCCTGAAGCCTTGCGCAACTATCTGGCCAGGCTGGGCTGGGCGCATGGCGACGACGAGATCTTTTCAACCGAGCAGATGATCGAGTGGTTCTCGCTCGAGGCGCTCAACAAAGGTGCGTCGCGGTTCGATTTCGTCAAGCTCGACAATCTCAACGGTCATTATATCCGTTCGGCCGATCCAGAGCGGCTCTATGACGTCATGGTCGAGACGGCGTCGGAAACCGGGCGCAATGCCGATTATGCCGGGCTGGTTTCCAACCGCGATACAGTGCTGGCCGCGATCCCCGAATTGCAGCCGCGCGCCAAGACGGTGCTGGAACTGATCGATCTGGCACAGTTCATCTATGCCGAGCGCCCGCTGGCCATAGAAGAAAAGGCAGCGCAGTTGCTCAATGAAGAGAGCGTTGCGCATCTGGCTGCACTCACGGCGGCGTTTTCAACGCTGGATGGCTGGTCGGTCGAAAAGCTGGATGGGACGGTGCGGGCCTATGCCGAAACCGTCGGGCTGAAGCTGGGAAAGGTTGCACAACCCTTGCGCGCTGCCTTGACGGGACGAACGATATCACCGGGCATTTTCGAAGTGATGGTGCTGATCGGACGCGAAGAGAGCCTGGCGCGGCTTTCCGACGTCGTGGGCGTTGGCGCCGGGGCTCATTCCTAGCGCCATCTGCTGCGCCTGGGGCCTACGACTTTCGTTTTACCTATACGTCAAGAGCTATGACGTAGTTGCATGGCCGTAGGATTTCGGATACCCAAGCGAAGCATTTTTCAAAGACGTCAATGTGCGTGCTCAGAGCCGGCGGGCCCAGTGCTTGCGGCAGAGCTGAGCCGAAACCCCGGAGGCACATGAATGAGCGAACAATCGGCAAAACTTACTCTGGGCGATGAGACCTACGAGTTCCCGGTGCTCAGCGGCACGGTGGGGCCCGATGTTATCGACATTCGCTCACTGTACGCCAAGACCGGCATGTTTACATACGATCCCGGCTTCACATCGACGGCAGCGTGTGACAGCGCCATCACCTATATCGACGGCGACAAGGGCGAGTTGCTCTATCGCGGCTATCCCATCGACCAGCTTGCCGACAAAAGCTCGTATATCGAGGTCTGTTATCTGCTGCTCTATGGCGAATTGCCTTCGAAAGCCGAACTGAAAGATTTTGAGAACCGGGTGACCCGCCACACCATGGTGCATGAGCAGATGCACTATTTCTATCGCGGGTTCCGCCGTGATGCGCACCCGATGGCGATTGTGACCGGCGTTGTTGGCGCCATGGCCGCCTTCTATCACGACTCCACCGATATTTCGGACCCCGAACAGCGCGAAATCGCTTCGATCCGGATGATCGCCAAGCTGCCGACGATTGCCGCGATGGCTTACAAATATTCGGTGGGCCAGCCCTTCGTTTATCCGCGCAACGACCTCGACTACGCCTCGAACTTCCTGCACATGTGCTTTGCCGTGCCGGCCGAGGAATACAAGGTCGATCCGGTGGTCGCCAAGGCGATGGACCGCATCTTTACGCTTCATGCCGATCACGAGCAGAACGCCTCGACTTCGACGGTGCGTCTGTCGGGCTCGTCCGACGCAAACCCGTTTGCCTGTATCGCTGCCGGTGTGGCGTGCCTTTGGGGCCCGGCACATGGCGGAGCGAACGAAGCCGCGCTCAACATGCTGCGTCAGATCGGGACGGTGGACCGCATCCCCGAGTTCATCGAGCGGGCCAAGGACAAGAACGATCCGTTCCGCCTGATGGGTTTTGGGCACCGGGTCTACAAGAACTACGATCCGCGGGCTGCGGTGATGCAGGAATCAGCGCGCGAAGTGCTTGGGCTGCTCGGTGTTGAAAACAACCCGACGCTGCAGGTTGCTCAGGAACTCGAAAAGATCGCGCTCGAAGATCCCTATTTCGTCGATCGCAAGCTGTATCCGAACGTGGACTTCTATTCGGGCATCATTCTCGATGCGATCGGCTTCCCCACGTCGATGTTCACCGCAATCTTTGCGCTCTCGCGCACGGTGGGCTGGATTGCCCAGTGGAAGGAAATGATCGGCGACCCGCAGAAGAAGATCGGGCGCCCGCGTCAGCTCTACAACGGCGCGACGATGCGCGATTACGTGGATATCTCGGGCCGCTAGGTGTAAGCGAGAATCCTTAGAACAGGATCTTGAAGGGGCGCTTCCGGCGCCCCTTTTTCCATGAGGGCACGGATCTTGTGAAAGTCGTCTGCCTGGGCAGCCAGCGCCTGTGGTGCATCGACCAGAGCCAAAGCGGCGTCGGCCAGTTTGCCCGGTTCGCCCTTGTGAGCGAACAGGATTTCGGGGACCACCTCTTTTCCGGCGATGATATTGGGCAGACCGATAAAGGGCGTTGTTGCCTTTTTGAACATTGCCACCTGAGCGCCTTCGGCGACATAGGTCAGGATGTGGGGCACTCCGGCGAGGGCGAGTTCGAGCGTGACGGTGCCGCTGACGGCAACCGCGGCGACGGCTTGCGCGATGGCGGACTGACGATCCTCAGGGGTGAGAACAACCGAGATCGGCATTGGCCATTGCGCGACCATGCGCGAAATGCGGGTGGCTTGCGAGCGGGTGGCGAGAATAATGAAACCGGTCACGGACGGGTGGGCCGACAGACGCTGCGCCACTTCGGCCATCATGGGAAGGTGGCGGATAATCTCGCCCCTGCGGCTGCCGGGCAGCAGCAGGATGGGACCGGCGGCCGGTTGGAGTGGCCGCATGGGATATCGTTCGAGCGCCGGGTGCCCGACATAGGCCGTTTGCGGCCCGCCGAGCTCACGCATGGCACTGGGCTCGAACGGCAGGACGCTGAGCACCTCATCGAAGATCCCGGACAGCTTCCGGGCGCGTTCAGCTCCCCAGGCCCAGACGGCCGGGGCAACGTAGAGGATGATGGCGCCCTGATATCCGCGTTTACGCAGAGAGCGCGCCACGACCTTGGAGAAGACCTGCGCGTCGATCAGCACCACGGCGGCCGGTTGTTGCCGCAGGACGGCAGAAACGACCTGGCGGGCCCGCCACAGCAGCAGGGGAAGCCGCATAATGACGTCGCGATAGCCCATGACCGCCAGATCGTCGATGGGAAAGAGCGAGGAGAGCCCCTCGCCTTCCATGGCATCGCCACCGACGCCGGAGATGGACAGATCGGGACGCGCGCGGCGCAGGCCGACGATCAGATTGGCGCCAATGCGATCGCCCGAGGCCTCGCCGGCGAGGATGAAAACGTCAGTCATCGCGTGCGATCATGCCAACAAGCGCGATGCCAGCGGCATCGGCAGCGGAAATGAGTTCGGGGCGCCCGATCAGCAGGGTGCGGCCCGTCTCGACGACAATGGCCTCGACACCGGCCTTTTGGGCGAGCTTGACCGTGTCTTTCCCGATAGCGGGAAGATCGACGTGCAAGGGTTGGCCCGGCTTTGAGGTTTTGGCCAGAACCAGGTGACCGCGACCGTTGCCGATCAGACCCCGCTCGCGATAGACAGCGCACCGCATAAGGAGTTCGTCGGTCCCACCGATATCCTCGGTGGCGACAATTCGCGCTCCAGCAACAACAAGCGCCTGCCCCAGATCGAGCGTTCCGGCCTTGCGGGCGGCGGCAAAGGCGAATTCGGCGGTGCGGAGAAGCTCGCCGGGGGCTGGGACCGCGCCCATCTGGCCTTCGGGTGCGAGTAGGTCGGAAACGATCTCGTGGACGCCGATGAAGGGCAGGCCCAACATCTTGAGCAGGGTCGCGCCCAGTTGGGAGAGCTTGCTGTCACCCTTGGAGGTGGCGTCCTTGTCGCCCGCAAATTCAGCGAAGGTTTCGCGCTCGCGGTCGGACATGTGCATGCCGCCGACGGCGCAGACGTGGGTGGCCTTGAATCGGCGGATTTCGCGCAGGACCTGATCGGGACGGGAGACCTTGATCTGGAAGGGATCCTCGTCCTCCAGATCAGCGCGTGGATGGAGCGCAAGAACGCGGATTTCCCACCCGGCGTCCCGCGCGGCCGCAATGGCCTGGGGTACAAGATCGCCCGATCCGGCGACCAGCGCCAATCGGCCGGGAGCGGTCATTGCTCGGCTGGCGTGCCGTTGCGAGGCATGCAGAGCGCGCGCTCGGACGGCTTGCGGATGAATTCGATCACTTCCTCAACGAGCGCTTCGCCCTCGAATATTTCGGCGGCGTCCTCAATGCGCTCGCGCAGAGTGCCCTCGCTCGAAAAGATCATGCGATAGGCGGCCCGCAGGGCGTGGATCGATTCCCGGTCGAACTTGCGGCGCTTGAGCCCGACCAGGTTCAAGCCACCGAGATAGGCACGATTGCCAAGCACCGAACCGTAGGGAATTACGTCGTTTTCGACAAATGACATGGCGCCGACAAAGGCATGAGCGCCGATGCGGACGAATTGATGAACGCCGCAGATGCCGCCGAACCGAACGTAGTCGTCGACCACGCAATGGCCCGCCAGGGACGCCTGATTGGCCATGACCACGTGGTTGCCGACGCGGCAATCGTGGGCGATGTGGACGCCGACCATAAGCAGGCAATTGTTGCCAACCCTGGTTTCCATGCCGCCGCCGGCGGTGCCGGGATTGATGGTCACATACTCGCGCAGCACGCAATCGTCACCGATCGAAACCGTGCTCGGCTCGCCCTCGAACTTGAGGTCCTGCGGCGGATGCCCGATGGACGAAAAGGGATAGATCGTCGTTCGGGCGCCGACTGCAGTACGGCCGTCGATGGACACATGGGAGACCAGCTTGGCGCCGTCACCGATGGAGACATCGCCGCCCACAATGCAATAGGGACCGATTTCGACGTTCTCGCCCAGCTTTGCCGTGTCGCTGACGATAGCTGTGGGATGGATGGATGAGGTCACGCTTGTTCCTTGACGATCATCGCACCGATTTCGGCCTCGGCAACGACGACGCCGTTCACGATGGCCTTTGCTTCATAGCGTCCGACCGTCTTGCGGCGATGAATTTTCTTGATGTGATATTCAAGCTTGTCGCCAGGCTTGGCGGGCTTGCGGAACTTCACGGCGTCGATCGTCAAAAGGTAGACGATGTGCTTGTCACCGGACTTGTTCTCGAGATTGATCACGATGGCGCCAGCGGTCTGTGCCATTCCCTCGATGATCAGTACGCCGGGGAAAATAGGCTCGCCGGGGAAGTGCCCCTGGAACTGCGGCTCATTGAACGTGACGTTCTTGATGCCGATGGCCGAATCGTCGCCGTCGATTTCGATGATGCGGTCGATCATCAAAAATGGGTAACGGTGCGGAAGAGCATTGAGGACGGCGTCGATCTCCATAGTGGAGAGTTCGGTGGCCTGCTTGGCCGTATCAGTACTGAGGGTACTCAAGTCTTATCCCCTTTTGATAACCGTCTTATTGCTACGATTTCCCGCTTCCACATCTTTACATCCTGCGCAGGCGCCCCGGCAATATTGGAGCCAGAGGGAAAGCTGTGGGTAACGCCGGAACGGGCAAGAACCAGCGTGTTGGCGCCCAGCCGCAGATGCCCCGCGGTGCCCGCGCCGCCCCCCATAACGACCCCATCTTCAAGGATGGTCGAACCGGACAAGCCACACATGCCTGAAATGACGCAATTGCGACCGATGCGACAGTTGTGGCCTACCTGGACGAGATTGTCGATCTTGGAGCCCTCACCGATGACCGTATCGCCAAGCGTCCCGCGATCCACGGTGGTGTTGGCACCGAGTTCCACACGGTCCTGAATGATGACGCGTCCGAGCTGGGGGATCTTACGATGCCGGTCCGAGCGCAACTGGAACCCGAATCCTTCCGCGCCGATGACCACGCCAGGCTGAATGACGACTTCATTGCCCAGATGGGCGCACTCGATCGAAACGTTGGAGCCGATGACGCAATTTCGGCCGATGGTTACGCCCGCGCCGATCGAGGTGTTGGCGCCGATGACGGTGCCCGTGCCGATCTGAGCCCCGGCGCCGACGGCAACGTTGGCGGCGAGCGTCACGCCGGGCTCAATAAGGGGGACGGGCTCGGCGCGCATTGAGGCGCGGATTATAGCTGCGCTGTCGTCGGGGTAGAAGACGTTGAGGATGTCCACGAAGACATCGTAGGGCTTGTCGCAGACGATTGCCGTGGCATGGCCCGCCACAGACGCTTCGAGCTCGGGCGTGACCAGAACGGCCCCTGCCCCACTGCGAGCCAACTGGTCGGAATAGGATTTGCTGGCGGCAAACGAAATGCTCGAAGCACTGGCGTCGGCCAGGTCGCTGGCCCCTTCGATCGTTGGGTCCGTGGCCAAATTGCCTGCCAACGCGGGATGACCAGCGGCACTGAGCAGGTCGGACAGACGTAGCGGGCCAGTGCACTCGTGAAATCGGGGATCGATCATTGCTGCGCCTGAAAAAGAAACCGCGGCTCTGATACGCCGCGGTTTCCGTTTTTTCAATAAGGGCGGACGATTTAGAACAGAGTCGAAAGCGTCAGCTGGAACACCTGAGTGCGATCGAAAGTGTCGGGCTCGATCACATGGGCAAAGTCACCCCGCAGCGGCCCCAGCGGCGATTCCCAGATCAGCGAGCCGCCGACCGAGGACTTGAGCGGGTTGCCGATGCCGGCAGCTGTTTCGTATCCGCCAGCCGGAATGCCATCGATCCAGCCAACATCACCCCAGACCGCGCCACGCAGGCCCCAGTTTTCGGGCAGGAACGGCAGCGGGAAGTCGATCTCAGCGGACAGCCCGGCATAGGAGAGAACACCCAGCGCATCACCGGTTCCGGCTGCACGAGCACCCATGCCACCGAAGCGATAGCCACGGACAAGGTTGGGGCCCAGCTGGAAGGTGTCGGTGGGGTGGATACCGCTGCCACCAAGATCAGTGATCGTGCCGGCCTGGCCACGCAAGCTGCCAACGACGCCCATTTCTTCCCAGATCGGGTAGTAAACGCGCGCCCTGACTTCGGTCTTGAGGAAGTCGGCGGTGAGCGTCGTGTAATCCTGCGAGAAGGAGAGAATCATGCCCTCGGTAGGACGCTGCTGATTGTCGAGCGTGTCGTAAGTCAGCGTGTAACCAAGCGTCAGACGATCGCGCGTTCCGCCAATGTAGCCTGGGGCAAAAGGAGCGTCATCATCGGTGAATGTCACCTGCTCAAGACCGAGACGCGTGGTGAGCGTCAGGTCCTGGGCGACCGGCAGACCGAAGCGGAGCTGACCGCCAGTGGTTTCGGTGCCATAGGAGAAGGTCGAACCTTCAACCGTCACGCGCCGATAGGCATCTACACCAGCGGAGATACGCAGACCCATGAACCGCGGCTCGGTGAAGCTGAAGTCATAGGTTTCGCCATTTTCCGAACGACCCAGGGCAATGCGAAGATACTGACCACGTCCGAGGAAGTTGCGCTCGGTGAGCGAAATCTCGCCGAAAATACCATCGCGTGTGGAATAGCCCGCACCGACACCATAATCACCCGTGCTGCGTTCAACAACCGAAACGTTGAGAATGACGCGGTCCGGAGCGCTGCCGGGGGCGGAAGTGACCTGCACCGAGGAGAAGAAGCCCAGAGCCTCGATATTGGCACGACCCTTGGTCACCAGCGCGCGGTTGAACGGATCGCCTTCGGCGAAATCGAATTCACGACGAATGACAAAGTCACGGGTCTTGGTGTTGCCGGTGATATTGATGCGCTCGACGTAAACACGCGGTCCTTCATCGACCAGATAGGTGACGTTGAAGATGTTGTTGTTGATATCGCGATCGATGCGCGGGCGAACCTCGGCAAAGGGATAACCCTGATTGGTCGCACGCACCGCAAGCTCGGACGTGGACTCACTGAGGTCAGACAGCGAATAACGGCTACCCGAGCCGGTGCTGATGCCGCCGCGCAGGGCGTCTGCATCGAGGCCCGGAATCGAGGTTTCGATGGCGATGTTGCCGAAGTCGTAGCGCTGGCCTTCTTCAACAGTGAAGTTGATGAAGTAGGCGTTGCGGTCAGCGTCAAACTCGGCGACCGAGGACAGCACGCGCGCATCGGGGAAACCACGATTGGCGTAATAGAGCCGGATACGCTCGCGATCGACGGCAAGGCGATCCTCGCTGTAGAGATCGTCACGGAACAGCCAGCTGAAAATGTGGGTTTCCTTGGTGGTAACGACGCCCTTGAGCACCATCGAGCTGATGGAATTGTTGCCGGTGAAATTGATCGCTGCAATGCCTGCGCGATCACCTTCGTTGACCTGGAAGAAAACACGAACCCGACCATCATCGGTCGGCTCGGTGCTCGAGGTCACAGTGACGTTGGAATAGCCAGCCTGGGTATAGGCGGCCTGGATGGTCTGGATGTCGTTGGCAATGCCGGCCTGTGTGTACACCCGGCGCGCAGCCACATCGACCATAGCCGAAAGCTGATTGTCATTGAAACGGCTGTTGCCGTCAAACCCGATCGCGGAGACTTCGGTTCCTTCAGCGACCTGGGCGTGTGCAGGCGAAACACTCAGAACCAGCGCAGCACTTCCGATGAAAGGCGCAAAGGTGAAAAGCGCCATGGCGAGGAGGACGCTGTGCAAAAGCTTGGCTGATTTCATCATGATTGTTCTTGCTTGCCCTTTGAGACTTGGACCGGGAATCGTCTCAAGACGTGGATTCCCCCATACTCCGATGACAGGTTTTACCTGTTTTTACTCGACGAGCAAGGTGAAACCCCCTGCCCTGCGGCCAAAAGATGGCCACTCATGTATTCGTGCAACACTTGCTAACCCCTTGATACCACGTGCTGGCCGGCCGCTGGCCCTGCTTCAGACCAGATCGTTGATCAGCGTGAAAACCATCAGCGTACACACCAGGGCAAAGCCTATGCGGTACCCGATTTCCTGAACGCGCTGGCTCAGGGGGCGGCCGCGCACAGCCTCGTAGAGGTAGTACATCAGGTGACCACCATCCAACATCGGGACTGGGAACAGGTTAATTATGCCGATATTTAGCGATAAAAGTGCCGTAAGGTTAACCAATGCTAACAGGCCCAGGGTGGCGACCTCCCCGGAGACCTGAGCCATGCCGACCGGTCCGGCCACCTGATCGAGATCGGCGCGACCGATGAAAATATCACCGAGGAAATTGAGCGTCCGGTCGATGATGAAAGAGATTTCCTCGAACGTCATGCCGACCGCTTCCAGCGGCCCGGGGCGGTAGAGCACGATGTCGCCCTCGCCAACATCGCGTGTGACACCCATGCGACCCACCTTGAGCTCGCGGCCGAAGCGGGTGGTGGTGGTTTCGCTGCGCGGGATCAGAGACAGGCTCACCTGCTCCCCATCGCGCTCGATGACCATGGGCACAGTGCGTTCGGGCGCGGTCGAGACGATTCTCTGGACGTCCTCGAAGCCGCGAATGTCGTAGCCATCAACCGAAAGGAAGCGGTCGCCCGATTGAAGGCCTGCCATGGCCGCCGGCGAATCGGCGATGACGTCGCCCACCACCGGATCGAGCGTCAGCCGCCCGTAACCGAGCAGCATGGCGTAGAGAATCAGGAAGGTGAGCAAGAAATTTGCCACAGGTCCGGCGACCACGACGGCCATGCGCTGGAAGACCGACTTGTTGGCGAACAGGTGGGGCCGGATGGCCGGATCGAATTTTTCGGCATCGGGGTCGGGCATGCTGGCGGCATTCATATCGCCGGTGAACTTGACGTAGCCGCCGAGCGGAAAGGCCGCGATGCGCCATCTCGTGCCGCGCTTGTCGTTCCAGCCGAACAGTTCGGGACCGAAGCCGATCGAAAAGGCATCGATCGCCACTCCATTCCAGCGCGCCACGAGGTAGTGGCCCATCTCATGGACGAAGACGATGACCGTCAGAACGGCAAGGAAGGGTATGATGTAGTTCAGGAAGAACGGAAGTTCACTGATCATCGAAATCCCTTTAGAACGATGCCATCTCAGGCGATGGCGGGCTATGGCTGCCCAATGTGTCGAACTGGCGTTCTACCAGAACAGGATGCCTTGTGGTACCGCACCGAGCCCGCGATTGGCCAACCCGATGCACCACAGTACGATGCCGGCCGATGTCAGGCTGTCGATACGGTCCATAAGGCCGCCGTGGCCGGGGATAATGTCACCGCTGTCCTTGACGGCGAAGCGACGCTTTACCGCACTTTCGGCCAGATCGCCCAACTGGCCGGAAATCGAGACGACGACGGAAATCAGCAGGCCGATGGCGAAAGGCGAGGGCGTATCGAGCATCCAGCCGGCGAGAAACCAGACAGCGATGCCGCTCAGCGTACCCGCACACAACCCGCCGGCCGCGCCTGACCAGGTCTTGGACGGTGAGACGTCCGGGGACAGTTTGGTTCCGCCAACGATGCGGCCGATGAAATAGGCGCCGATGTCAGTCATCCAGACGATCGATACAAGGAAGACGCCCGCCCAGATGCCGACTGCGGAACTGCCCCGAATGGCGAGAAAGGCGACCGTGGCGAAGCCGAAAAAGACGATTCCGCTGATGCGCCAATGACGATTGGGCGCCTTGATGAAAAGGGCAAGAACGATGGCGATGCCGAAAACGATGGCACTGGTCCACGCCCCGTTCATGGGATGGCCGATTGCGGCAATCGCGATCAGCCCCATGAAGAATACGGCGGGCCAGGCTGACTGCCGCCCGGTGATCATGGCTTCCCATTCGCGATAGGCGCCGGCCATGACCAGTGCAATCAGGAGCGCGAAGGGTATCCAGCCGGCAACAAGCGCAATGGCGGTGAGGGGAATAAGGACGATGGCCGAGAGCAGACGCGGAAGAAGATCCGGTCCGAAAGGCCAAAGCTTTGCGTAAATTGCCGTCGCCCTACCCTTTTTTTCCGTCACGTCCTGATACCGCCAAACCGTCTGTCGCGCTCAGTGTAGGACTTGAGCGCGCGGACGAAAACCGATTCGTCGAAATCGGGCCAGTTCTCCTCGACAAAGACGAGTTCGGCATAGGCGGATTGCCAGAGCAGGAAATTGGACAGCCTCATCTCGCCGCTGGTGCGCAGGATGAGATCCGGATCGGGCAGCCCGGAGGTGTCGAGATGACGGTCGATGGTCGCCTCATCGATTTCGTCTGGCCTGAGTTCACCGGCGGCCACCTTGCGCGCAATAGCCCGCGTGGCGTTTACGATCTCGACCTTGGCGCCGTAGTTGAAGGC
Organism: Rhizobiales bacterium UBA3584; assembly: GCA_002375765.1. Taxonomy (GTDB): domain Bacteria; phylum Pseudomonadota; class Alphaproteobacteria; order Rhizobiales; family Devosiaceae; genus Pelagibacterium; species Pelagibacterium flavum. The sequence goes on from DFMV01000012.1 coordinate 30,559, forward strand.
GATGATCAGGTCGAGCCCGGTATTGCCGAGTGTGCGCGCTTCGACGTCGTCGATGATGCTGCGCAGGCCGCGGTCCAGTCCTTCACGATCGCCAATGATGCGAATACGCACATTCTGCGTGTGGAGGGTTTCGAGGTCAGAGGCCACGAACCGGCGCAAAAGCCCGAAGATGAAGCGCACTTCATCGGGCGGGCGGCGCCAGTTTTCTGCCGAGAACGAGAAAAGGGTCAGGCATTGGACGTTGTAATCGATGGCCAGGGCCACGATACGGCGCACGGCTTCTACGCCGGCCTTGTGGCCTTCGGAGCGGCCCAGACCGCGCTGTTTCGCCCAGCGGCCGTTGCCATCCATGATCACGCCGATATGGCGCGGAATCTTGAGATCCCGCTGAGGCTCTATCGATACTGTTGCCGGATGTGTAGACATCGGTTTCCTCAGACCGGAGCCAATCCGGCGCCCGCCTAAACGTGCATGATTTCCTGTTCCTTGGCGGCCACGAGCTGATCGATCTCAGCAATCGCTTCGTCGGTCGCCTTCTGAACCTTGTCGGTTTCCGCGCGCGCTTCGTCCTGGCCCATATCGCCATCCTTTTCGAGCTTGCGCAGCAGCTCGATGCCATCGCGGCGTACGTGACGGACGGCCACGCGCGCCTGCTCGGCATATTGATGGGCAACTTTGGAGAGTTCGCGGCGACGCTCTTCGTTCAACTCGGGCAGCGGCACGCGGATAATCTGGCCCTCGGCCATGGGATTGAGGCCCAGCGAGGATTCGCGGATTGCCTTGTCAACGGCTGAAGCCATCGAACGGTCCCAGACCTGGACCGACAGCATGCGGGGTTCGGGCACGGAAACCGTGGCAACCTGATTGAGCGGCATCATCGAGCCATAGGCATCGACCATGATCGGTTCGAGCAGGCTGGCGCTGGCCCGCCCGGTCCGCAAGCCGGCGAGATCGCTCTTCATCGATTCGATGGACTTTTTCATCCGCGTGCGGAGGCTTTCGAGTGAGAACGCTTCGGACATCAAGTTTTCTCCCGGTCGTCTGCTGGGCGGTTCGGCCCGCAGTCGTCTGACCAATCGGTCAAACGATCATGTCATTTTTACAATCAAAGCGCGCGGCGTCAGCCGACACGCGTGCTCGGTGTCCGTCCATCCAGAACGCCCACCAGACCTTCCTTGTCCGACAAGGCATAGACGATTATCGGCAAGCCATTGTCGCGCGCAAGAGCAAATGCGGCCGTATCCATGACCCGAAGGTCCTGGGCAATCGCCTCCTCATGGGAGATGGCGTCAAACCTTGTGGCGGAGGGGTCTTTTTCAGGATCGGCGGAATACACACCGTCGACCTTGGTGCCCTTCAAAAGCACATCGCAGCGCAATTCGATGGCCTTGAGCGCGGCGGCGGTATCGGTGGTGAAAAACGGATTGCCCGTACCACCGGCGCAAATCACGGTAGCGCCGCCCTCAAGCGCGGCAATCGCGGCGCGCTGGGTGAAGGTGTCGCAGATCGAGGGCATGGAAACCGACGAGAAAACGTGCGAGCGGCCCCCTGCCCTGCGGATGGCATCGCCCAGAGCCAGGGAATTGATGACGGTGCCCAGCATCCCCATGTGATCGCCGATCACCCGATCGCCGCCCTTGGCGGCCACGGCCATGCCCCTGAAAATATTGCCGCCGCCAATGACGATGGCGACCTGCATACCCGCGCCCGCCAGATCAACGATCTGGCGGGCGATGGAATTGAGAAATTCAGGCTCGATTCCATATGATTGGTCTCCGGCGAGGGCTTCGCCGGAGACCTTTAGCAAGACGCGTGAATAGCCGGTTCTGGACATAAAGGTGTCCCGCTTTCGAGCTTATTGCGACAACGAATCCGAAAAAATTTCGGTTACGTTACGCGGTGCCCGCAGCGGCGGCAACCTCGGCTGCGAAGTCCGATTCCTGCTTTTCGATGCCTTCGCCGAGAGCGAAGAGCACGTAGCCGGCGACCTTGATCGGGGCGCCAACATCGGCTTCGGCGTTCTTGACGGCCTGTTCGACAGTGTTCTCGCCGTCAATCACGAAAGTCTGGGCCAGAAGGGTCACTTCCTCGTAGTACTTGCGGATGCGGCCTTCGACCATCTTTTCGATGATGTTGTCGGGCTTGCCGGACTGACGCGCCTGTTCGGAGAACACGGCACGCTCGCGCTCGACAGCCTCGGGATCAAGATCCTCAGAGGACAGCGACAGCGGCTTGGTGGCCGCAACGTGCATGGCGATCTGGCGGCCCAGAGCCGTGAGCTTTGCCTTGTCGCCAGCTGATTCCAGACCGACGAGCACGCCGATGCGGCCCAGACCTTCCGAAATCGAGGAGTGGACATAGCTGCCGATGGCGCCTTCGGCGACTTCCATGACGGCTGCGCGGCGCAGGGTCATGTTTTCACCGATCTTGGCGATGGCTTCGGTCAACTCCTGGGAAACGGTGCGACCGGTGCCGGGGAACGGGGCTGCGGCCAGCGCATCAACGTCGCCATTGACGTCCAGCGCCAGCTTGGCGGCATTGCGGACGATACCCTGGAACTGTTCGTTGCGGGCAACGAAGTCGGTTTCAGAATTGATTTCGACGATAGCGGCGCGGTTGCCTTCAACGGCAACACCAACAAGGCCTTCAGCGGCGACGCGGTCTGCCTTCTTTGCAGCCTTGGCAAGGCCCTTCGAGCGCAGCCAATCGATTGCCGCTTCGATGTCGCCATTGGTTTCGGTGAGCGCCTTCTTGCAGTCCATCATGCCCACGCCGGTCATTTCGCGGAGCTGTTTCACGTCTGCTGCACTGATTGACATCTCGATACCTCTTTGTCTGCCCCAAGTCCCGCGCCGGGCGGCGCGGGATCATGGGCACGGATAATGATAAATACGTGTCGGAGAGATGACGCGCGGGCAATTATGCCTGCGCGGTTTCACCTTCGGCCGGCTGTTCAGCAGCGGGCTCGGCTTCAAGGGCAGGCTCTTCGAGCACTTCCTCGGAAGCACCGATATCGCGGCCCATCGACGAGGACGAGCGGGCGATACCGTCGATTGCGGCCTTGGAGACCAGCGACAGGTACAGCTCAAGGGCACGCGCGGCATCGTCATTGCCCGGGATCGCGTAATCGACGATGTCGGGATCGCAATTGGTGTCGACGATGGCAACGACGGGGATGCCCAGACGGCGGGCTTCCTTGATCGCGTTGGCTTCCTTGTTGGTGTCGATGACGAACATCAGATTGGGGATGTTGCCCATGTCCTTGATGCCGCCAAGGTCACGCTCGAGGCGTTCCTGCTCACGGCTGCGCTGCAGACGCTCACGCTTGGTCAGGCCAGTGGCGCCTTCTGCCTGGAGCGATTCAAGCTCGCGCAGACGGGCGATCGAGTTCGAAATTGTCTGCCAGTTGGTCAGCATGCCGCCGAGCCAGCGCGAGTTGACGTAATACTGGGCGCTCTGGCGTGCGGCTTCCGCGACGAGCGGCGCAGCCTGGCGCTTGGTGCCAACGAAGAGCACGCGGCCGCCATCGGCAACCGTGTCGCTGATAAGCTGCAGGGCGCGATAGAGAGCCGGAACGGTCTGGCTCAGATCGAGAATGTGAATGTCGTTACGGACGCCGAAAATGTAGCGTTCCATCTTGGGGTTCCAGCGGTGCTTCTGGTGGCCGAAGTGAACGCCGGCCTCAAGCAGTTGACGCATGGAAAAATCTGGCAATGCCATCTGGTATACTCCTTTACCGGTTATGCCTCTGCAAAGGAAAAGAGGCGGAGACCCGCCACCGGATGGACCTGTTTAAAGCACAGGCCCGCCTTTGCATGTGGATTTGACGCTGCGGGCTATATAGCAGCCCCGCCCATATGGCAAGCGCTACCGGCTAGTTCAAGCGCACATCGACCACGCCGCTAATGGCCTTGAGCCCGCCAGCCAGTTGTGGCGTGAGACGAAACTGGCCCGGAAGCTCGATTTCATACTCTCGCTCGCCCTCGTCGCGGACCAGAACGAGGCTGACCACCCCTTCCCCGCCCGGCTGGAGCTGGGACTTGATGGGGCCGAGGCACCGCTCATTGCCGGCGAAGATCGTCATGCGGCGGCCGAGCTTTTCGACCGAAGCGTCGATGGGTTCGCAATTGATCAGACGCAGCCGCACGCCGTCAGGGCGTGAATCGGCGCCGACTTCGAGCACAATGGACTTTCCGGGCTCAAGCCAGCGGCCGAAATCATTGATCTGCTCGGAAAAGGCGATGCATTCGAAAGACCCGCTGGGATCGGAAAACATCATGATGGCCATTGTCGAACCCTTGCGGGTGCGACGATCCTGACGCGAAATCAGCGTTCCGGCGAGGCGCCCGGCCACGGCGCCGTTTCGCGCGGCGCGCTCGAAGCTGGCCCATTGCTGGACGCGGAGCTTTTCAAACAATTCACTGTAGTCATCGAGCGGGTGAGCGGAGAGATAAAAACCGATGGCGGCGTGTTCGCGGGCCAGGCGTTCCGTCAGGCTCCAGGGGGCGACATGTTCTGGCGGCGTGATGGCCTGGGGTTGGCTGGACGCAAACATATCCACGATACCATCGGCCCGGCCGCTGGTCTCGCGCTGGGCGGTGTTGACGATGGTATCGATGACCTCGACCAGCTGCTCACGGCGCTTGTTGAGCTGATCAAAGGCGCCCGCGTTGATGAGAGTCTCCAACGTCCGCTTATTGATGATCTTGGGATCGATACGGGAGGCGAAATCGGCCAGGTCCTTGAAGGGGCGGTTACCGCGTATCTCGACGATGTGTTCGGCGACGTTGCGGCCTACGCCCTTTACGGCACAGAGCGAATAGAGAATGCGGCCGTCGCGTACCGAGAAATTGACTTCCGAGCGATTGATGCACGGAGGAACGACTTCGATGCCCTTTTTCTGCGCCTCGCGGCGGAAATCGGACAGCTTGTCGGTCTGAGCCATGTCAAGCGTCATGGACGCTGCATAGAACTGCTCTGGGTAATGGGTCTTGAGATAGGCCGTCTGGTAGGAGACCCAGGCGTAGGCGGCGGCGTGGCTCTTGTTGAAGCCGTAATTGGCGAACTTGGCGAGCAGGTCGAAGATCGTATCGGCCTGGCCCTTCTTGATGCCGTTGCGGATGGCGCCTTCCTGGAAACGGACACGCTGCTTGTCCATCTCCGCCTTGATCTTCTTGCCCATGGCGCGGCGCAGCATGTCGGCCTCGCCCAGCGAATAGCCCGACAGCAACTGGGCGATCTGCATCACCTGTTCCTGATAGACGATGATGCCATAGGTTTCATCGAGGACCGCGGCGAGGGTTTCGTGAGGGTATTCGACGTCCTCGCGGCCGTGCTTGCGGTGAATGAAGTTCGGGATATTGTCCATCGGGCCGGGCCGATAGAGCGCGTTCATGGCGATCAGATCTTCGATGCGGTCGGGCTTGAGCTCGACCAACGCGCGGCGCATGCCGGGACTTTCAAACTGGAAGATGCCGTAGGTGTCGCCATCGGCGTAGAGCTTATAGGTCGGTGCGTCCTCGAGCGGGATGGCGTCGATGTCAAGTTCGACACCAGTTTCCCTGACCATTTCGACCGCGTAGCGGATCGTGGTCAGCGTCTTGAGGCCAAGAAAGTCGAACTTCACGAGCCCGGCCGGTTCGACCCATTTGAGGTTATACTGGGTGACCGGCATATCCGAGCGCGGATCGCGATAGAGCGGCAGCAGCTTTTGCAGCGGACGATCGCCGATCACGATACCGGCGGCGTGGGTCGAGGCGTGGCGGAACAGGCCCTCGAGCTTGCCGGCGATGCGCAGCAGTTCGGCGACTGTCTCGTCCTCGTCGCGCATCATCTGCAGGCGCGGCTCGTCGTTTATCGCCTGCGCCAGGGTTACCGGATTGGCAGGATTGTTGGGGACCAGCTTGCAGATGCGGTCGACCTGGCCATAAGGCATCTGAAGAACGCGGCCCACATCGCGCAGCGCGGCGCGGGGTTGCAGGGTTCCGAAGGTGATGATCTGGGCGACCTGCTCGTAGCCGTATTTGTCCTGAACGTAGCGGATGACCTCTTCGCGGCGCTCCTGGCAGAAATCGATGTCAAAGTCCGGCATCGAGACGCGCTCGGGATTGAGAAAGCGTTCGAAGAGCAGATTGTAGCGCAGCGGATCGAGGTCCGTGATGGTGAGCGCATAGGCCACGAGCGAGCCCGCGCCGGAGCCGCGGCCGGGACCGACGGGAATGTTATGGGCCTTGGCCCATTTGATAAAGTCGGCAACGATAAGGAAATAGCCCGGGAACTTCATGTCCCGGATCACCTTGATCTCGAACTCGAGGCGGTCCTCGTATTCCTGGGTCGTGCGTTCGGGGGCGTGGCCATAATCGGCAAGGCGCATCTTGAGGCCCTCGCGGGCCTGGCGCGCCAACTCCTCGCCTTCAGCGGCGACAGCCTCCTCCTCACCTACCCCATCGGCGGCGGCGAATTTGGGCAGAATGGGATCGTGGGTGCGCGGGCGATAGCTGCAGCGCTGGGCTATCTCGACAGTGTTTTCCAGCGCCTCGGGCAGGTCGGAAAACAGCGCGATCATTTCCTCGCGCGTCTTGAAATAGTGCTGATCGGAGAGCCGGCGACGCTCGGTTTGCGCCACGACGGAGCCGGCGGCGATGGCCAGCAGGGCGTCATGGGAATCGTAATCGTCCTGCTTGGGGAAGTAGGGTTCGTTTGTGGCGACAAGCGGCAGATCGAGGGCATAGGCAAGATCGATCAGACGCGGTTCGACAGCGTTCTCCAATGCCCGGTCGTGGCGCTGGATTTCAACATAGAGCCGGTCGCCAAACACCCGATGAAGAACCGACAGCCGCGCTTCAGCCTGAACGTCCAGCCCGGCGGCCAGGTAGGGATCTATGGCCCCCTCCGGACCGCCTGTCAGGCAGAGCAGGCCCTGCGCATTATCGACCAGCCAGTCGATATGGATCGCGGTTCGTCCGTCACAGCCTTCCTGATAGGCTCTCGAGACGAGTTCGGAGAGGTTGGCAAATCCACCGGCATCAGCGGCGATGAGGACGACCGAACCTTTGCCCAGATTGACGCGGTCGGACGGCTTGTCGGCGTCGGCGCCGAAATCGAGTGCCAACTCGCAGCCGATGATTGGCTGAATGCCCTTGCCAGACGCCTTTTCGGAAAACTCCAGTGCACCGAACAGATTGTTGGTGTCTGCAATGCCGATGGCGGGCTGTCCGTCCGACTTGGCCAAATCCAGTATGGTGCCAAGCGGCAACGCTCCCTCAAGCAGGGAGAAGGCCGAATGGACGTGGAGATGGACGAAACCGGGACCGGACATTGTGAGCTACCCGAAGATGCTGGACTGTCTTTGTGCCATTCCAGGCCGCGCGATACCACCTCAAGGGCGGCTTATGCACAGGCGGGAATCAGACGAGATAGGGCATCATATCGAGATAAACCAGTGTCACGCCACCAAAGGCCGTGAGCGAAACCAGAGCCATGAAATCCTTGACGAAATCGAGCATGGAAGCCTCCGTTGCACAGTGTTTATGGTTTGTTCTTATATATTCTGGTTTTGTTCTTGTCCACAAAGTTCACAGGCGGACGGTGACGGTAGTTAAGAAAGTCTTTCCAGGCAGGTGGTGGCATCAGTCATTTAGGCCAGAGGGGAGTATCGACCTTGGGGGCGAATTGGTGAATCGCGCTCCCGAGGAAACGGCCGCTGTCGACGCTGGCGATGAAGCCGATGCCGTGGTCGAGGACGGCGGTTCCAAAGGGCTTGCTGATCGTGGAGGGACTGCTGGCCCCCGGGAGCCAGGCCCGGGGTCGCAATGGAGAGCAGACGCGTCTATCAAGTCCGGCTCAGAGGGTCGCGGGCTGGATACGGCCTTCGACAATCGTGACGATGCGGTCTGCCTTGCGGGCGAGGTCGTGATTGTGCGTGGCGATGATGCAGCCGGCATTTTGCTGGCGGATCAGTTCGGCAAGGGCGGAGAACACAGTATCGGAGGTCGCCGGGTCGAGATTGCCGGTGGGCTCGTCGGCCAGAATGAGGCTGGGCCGGTTGGCCGCGGCGCGCGCGATGGCGACACGCTGTTGCTCGCCGCCCGAAAGCTCGGCCGGCCGGTGCGTGGTGCGGTGACCGATGCCCATGGCATCGAGCAGCGCCTTTGAGCGCTGATCGCCGTCGCGCTGACTTTCGCCGGCAATAAGTTGCGGCATGGTGACGTTTTCCAGCGCGCTGAATTCGGGAAGCAGGTGGTGGAACTGGTACACATAGCCGATGAGGTGGCGGCGGAGGAGCGTGCGCTGGCGATCAGCCAGTTTGGCCGTTCGTTCGCCGTCGATATCGACATCTCCGGCCGTTGGACGTTCGAGCAAGCCGCAGATATGAAGCAGAGTGGACTTTCCGGCGCCCGACGGAGCGATGAGGGCGATGATTTCGCCCCGACGGACCGTGAGATCGGCCCCCTTGAGAACGTGTACGGCCCCTGCCCCATCGCCATAGGTCTGGCGGACATCCTTGAGTTCGAGAAGCACATCACTCATAGCGCAGCGCCTCCACCGGATCGTATTGGGCCGCGCGCCAGGCGGGATAGAGCGTAGCGAGGAAGGACAGTCCGAGCGCCATGACAAGCACCACCGTCACTTCGACCGCATCGACGCGCGAGGGGAGCTGGGAAAGCATGAAGACCTCGGGCGGGAACAGCGCCACGCCGATGACGTTCGATACCCAGGCCCTGATGGCTTCGGCGTTGACTGCCAGAACCAGGCCGAGCAGGAAGCCGGCAATGGTTCCGATAAAGCCGATGGCCGTTCCGGTGATGCAGAAGATGCGCATGATCGAGGACCGTGTGGCGCCCATCGTGCGCAGTACGGCAATATCGGCCCCCTTGTCCTTCACCAGCATCACGAGGCTGGAGATGATATTGAAAGCGGCGACCAGAACGATCATCGAGAGGATGGTGAACATCACCACACGCTCGACCTGCAGCGCCGAAAAGAACGTGGCGTTGCGCCGCTGCCAATCTGTAAAAACCATCGGGCGGCCCGCGGCTTGCTCGAGTTCGAGCTGCATGTCCCAGGTCGCGTCGGGGTCGTTGAGGAAGACCTCGACCGCAGTCGCTGTATAGATGCGTTCGTAGGTCGCGTCGATTTCCGCGTCGCTGGCCATGATGTCGGGTTCTTCCATGCCGTCACGCAGCCGGTCCTCGTAGAGGCGGAAATAATTCTGCGCGGCGCGGATGGGCATGAAGATGAACAGGGAATCAAACTCCACCATGCCGACATCGAAGACGACATTGACCGGATAGGAACGGATCTGCGGAGTCGAGCCGAGCGGGGTGCGCGGACCGTCGGGGGTGACGATGGTTATCGTGTCGCCCACCGTGACGCCAAGCTGGGACGCCATGCGTCCACCGATGGCGACGCCCTGAAGATCATCCCAGTCGTCCCAGCCGCCGGCAATCGCGCTCGAATAAAGCAAAGGCAGCTTTTCGATGTCGGCGAGCGTCATGCCGCGTACGTTTGCGCCAGTGGAGTTGTAGGTGCCGGTGACGAGTGCCTGTCCCTCAACAAATGCCACTGCGGAAACGACGCCATCGACACCCTCCAGCCGATCGCGAACCGCCTCGTAATCGTCAAAGGTCTCTTCGATGGGAAAGGCCGTGAAATGGCCGTTCAGACCCAGAATCTTGGACAGGAGTTCGTCGCGGAAGCCGTTCATGACGCTCATGACCACGATCAGGGTGGCAACGCCGATGGCGATGCCGATCATGGTCAGGGCAGCAATGACGGAAATGAACGCATCGCTGCGGCGTGCCCGCAGGTAGCGGCCGGACACCATCCACTCAAACCGTGAAAACGGGCGCGTTCCCTTTTGCTGCCGGGCGGCGTCGACGGAGGTCAAGCGTTGTCCCTGCGTTCAGGCTCGATGAGCGCTTTCAGGCGGGAAACCGCGTCTTCGATACCGATGGTTTCGCGTTCGCCAGACTTGCGGTGCTTGATTTCAACCTCGCCCGAAGCGAGTCCGCGCGGGCCGACGATAAGCTGGAAGGGAATGCCGATAAGGTCCGATGTTGCGAACTTCTGGCCGGCCCCCGTGGAGCGGTCGTCATAGAGCGCGTCGATGCCGGCGGCCTGCAGCTGGCTATAGAGCTTTTCATTGGCCGCGTCGCATTCAGCATCGCCGGATTTGAGATTGATGAGGGTAACCTCAAAGGGTGCGACCGAGACGGGCCAGATGATGCCGCTTTCATCGTGGCTGGCTTCGATGATGGCCGGTACGAGCCGGGTCAGTCCGATGCCGTACGAGCCCATGTGGACTGCAACGTCCTTGCCGTCCGACCCCGTAACCTTGGCGCCCATGGGATCGGAATATTTGGTGCCGAAATAAAAGACCTGGCCCACCTCGATGCCGCGGGCAGCGATCCGCTTGTCCTCCGGCACTTTTGCGGCGAAATCGGCTTCGTCGTGCATGTCTTCAGTGGCGGCATAGAGCGAGGTCCAATCGGCGACGATGCCGGAAAGATCGCTCATGAAGTCCGTGTCGGCGGAGGGAATCGGCTTGTCGAGCATGTCGGCATGGCAGAACACGCCGCTTTCGCCAGTATCGGCCAGCACGATGAACTCATGGGAGAGATCGCCGCCGATAGGGCCGGTTTCGGCTCGCATCGGGATTGCCGTCAGGCCCATACGCCAATAGGTGCGCAGATAGGCCACGAACATGCGGTTGTAGGCCTTGACGGCCTCGTCCTTGTCCAGATCGAAGGAATAGGCGTCCTTCATGAGGAATTCGCGGGAGCGCATGGTGCCAAAGCGCGGGCGGATCTCGTCGCGGAACTTCCACTGGATGTGATAGAGATTGAGCGGCAGATCCTTGTAGGACCGCACATATGAGCGGAAGATGTCGGTGATCATCTCCTCATTGGTCGGACCGTAGAGCATGTCGCGCTCGTGACGGTCCTGCATGCGCAGCATTTCCTTGCCGTAATCCTCGTAGCGCCCGGATTCGCGCCACAGATCGGCAGACTGCAGCGTGGGCATGAGGAGTTCGATGGCCCCTGCCCGACTCTGCTCTTCCTCAATGATCTGCTGGATCTTGCGCAGCACCTTGTAGCCCAGAGGCAGCCAGGCATACATGCCGGCCCCCTGCTGGGAAATCATGCCGGCGCGCAGCATCAGACGGTGAGAGATGATTTCCGCCTCTTTGGGCGTCTCTTTGAGGACGGGCAGGAAATAGCGGGAAAGGCGCATGAGAACTCCGATTTGCCGGGAACCGACTCAAGGGCTCAATACCGGGCTGCGCAATCAAGCGCAAGGAACGGTAAAAAGGCAAGTCCGGGAGGGTGAAACGGCTTTCCTGTCCGTTTTTTGTCATCGCGCGACAATTCGCAAATTTTCCGCTTGTCGCGACAATTTGTCCTTGGTAGGGTCCGCGCCATATAAAGAGAGGCGGGTACAATCCGCCGACGCTGACAACGTCAAGGGAGGAGCACTGGCCGCCCGATCTGTGCGCTGTAAGACCAGTGGATTGTCGCGAAACTTTAATTAAATGCAGGGCCTTAGCCCTGCATTTTTTTGTTCTGCGTTAATTGGGGAATTGTGGCCGGCGGAGCAGTTCAGCTCCAGTATTCCTGCAGCCACGGGTTGGACATTCCCCAAAAGATAAGGACTGTGAGGACCGCGGAAATGAGCGTCGTGGCAAGCGCCTTCTGCCAGAGATGAGCCTTGATCGGTGCCCCCGGATCGGTGCCGTCTGTCACCTCCCCGTCTTCGTGCTGGCCGCGCACGCCGAATGGCAGAACGGCGAAAAGCACTATCCACCAGACCACGAAATAGATCGCTACATAGGTAAAGGGCTGCATTATCTAAGCTACACCTTATGAACGAACACCTTGACGATGGGCTTGCGGCCCCATGCGGCGTTGAGCTCGGACCGCACGGCGCGGCGGATTGCTTCGGCAAAGCGCCCTGTATCGGCCCGACGCTTTTCGGGAAAGCTCTTGATTGCTCCCCGTGCCGCCGACTGGGCGACAGCGCTGAGCGGATCATCATCGTCTGCCAGATCGGGAAGTCCGTCCAGATCAAATTCGGGACCTGAGACGATCTGCCCCCTTCCGTTGACCACCAGACTAACGATGGCGACACCACCGAATGCCAGCCTCCGGCGGTCGCGCACGTTCGATTCCTCGGGCGTGCACAGGAGGTTTCCATCAAGATAGAGAATGCCGGTACGCACTTCGCCACGGTGATGCTTGGTGTTGGGGAAGAGCTGGACCATGTCGCCATTGCGGATCGACAGAACGGTCTTGATGCCCTTTTCGCGCCCGAAAGCGGCGTGGGCCTCCAGGTGCATGGGCTCGCCGTGGACCGGGATGAGGATATCGGGCTTGAGCCAATCGTAGAGCTGGGCCAGTTCGTGCCGTCGCGGATGGCCGGACACGTGGATCATTTCGTCGCGACCGGTGACGGTCTGGACACCCTTGTCGACGAGCTTGTTCAGGATGTCCTGCACGGCCTTTTCATTGCCGGGAATGGCCCAGGAGGAAAAGATCGCCATATCGCCCGGCGATAGATCGATTACCGGATGGGAACCATCGGCAATGCGCGCCATCGCTGCACGGGATTCGCCCTGGCTGCCCGTGGCGATGAGAACGACCTTGTCGCGCGGCAGGTAGCCGTAGGCGTCCTGATCGAGAAATTCAGGCACGCCTTCCATCAAGCCCAGTTCGCGGGCAATCCCGGCGATGCGATGCACCGCCCTGCCCGCTGCGACGACCTGGCGGTCGGCCTTCGCGGCGGCGCGGGCGATGGAAATCATGCGGCCGAGATTGGAGGCAAAGATGGTGACGGCGACGCGGTTTTTGGCCGTTGCGATCAGGCGCTCGAGATTGACGCCCACCTCGGTTTCCGAGGGGCTGTCACCCTCTTTCATCGCATTGGTGGAATCGCAGATCAGGGCGAGCGGCTTTCCGTCCGAGCCGATTTCCTTGAGGCGTTTGATGTTGGTTGGCGGCGTGCCGATGGGGGACGGATCGATCTTCCAGTCCCCGGTATGGATGACGCGGCCGGCGGGCGTTTCGATCAATAGCGCGTTGGATTCGGGGATCGAGTGGGAAACCTCGATGGGCTCGACCTTGAAGGGGCCGACCTGAAAGGGAACGCCGGGTGTAAAGATCTGGACTTCGACATCGTCCTCGATGTTGTTCGATATCCGCTTAGCCTTGAGCATGGCGGCGCCGAAACGACCGGCGAAGACGGGCTTGTCGAAAGCCGGCCAGATATCGAGGATAGCGCCGTAGTGATCTTCGTGAGCGTGGGTGAGGACCAGCCCGACAACGTTGTCGCTCTCTTCCTCGAGAAAAGAGGGGTCGGGCATCACCAATTCGATGCCAGGAAGCTCGGGGCCGCCGAAGCTGACGCCACAGTCGACCACGAGCCATTTGCGATCGTCGGCGGGGCCAAAGCCGTAAAGCCCCATATTCATGCCGATCTCGCCGACGCCCCCGAGCGGCAGGAAGACCATTTCGTCCTGACCGGACTGCTTTTTCGCCATAGGTTCATTGCGCGACCGGATTGCGGTCACGCCCTTTCAATAATGATCGGCAATCGCCCTCTCAGCGCAGCGTTGCCGTGGTTCCAAAATGGACGTCGCCCGCTGCTATGGCGATACGATGTCCCTCGTCGTCGCGGACAATCAGATGGCCCGCATCATCAATTGTTTCGAATATGCCGCGCAGCACGCCATCAGGGCGCTGGACGGCCACCTCGGCACCGATCCCGGCGGCGCTTTCGCGCCAGCGGCGGATGATCTGGCCAGTGCCGGCTCCGTTGTTCCAAATCTCGTAACACTCGACCCAGCTTTCGGCCAGTGCCTCAAAAACGGCAGGCGCATCAAAAGGTGTTCCGAGCGCCTTCAACGACGTGGCGGGATAAGGCAGGCCCTCGGGCGCCGCGACAACGTTGACCCCTATGCCAATGACAATGGCCGCGCGGCCGTCGGGGCGCTTTTGGGCCTCGAGCAGGATGCCGGCCAGCTTGGCGCCATCGGCGAGGACGTCGTTGGGCCATTTCAGGGCAATGCGGGCGCGTGCGTCACCAGCGGTGCCGTCAGCACCATCGATACCGTTTCGGATCGCGGCTGCGGGCATCAGGCGGGCCAGAGCGGTGTTAAGCGCCACGCCGGCGACGAACCCGAGACCCGCCAATCCGGCGGGGGGAGCGTCTGGCACCAGCATCAGCGAGGCGGCGAGATTGCCGTGGGGGCTTTCCCACGCGCGGCCGCGGCGCCCCCTGCCCTCGGTTTGCTGGAGGGCGGCGTACCAGATCTTTCCCGCATCGCCCGCCATGGCGGCTTTCATGGCCTCGGCGTTGGTCGAACCTACGCTGTCAAAGCCGATTACACGATAACCGGCTTTAACGGCGCTTTTGGGAAGAGGAAAGGCGACCACCCGGCCCTGCTCTAGAACAGGGAGTTCGCGGCGCCGTGGGCGATGGCCGTCAGAGGCGCGCCGACGGTGAAGAAATAGCTGAGCACCAAAAAGCCCGTGAGTGCCATGACAACGCGCAGTTCGATGGCCGGCACCGCATAGGACTGTGTGGGTTCGTCAAAATACATGACCTTGATGACGCGCAGATAGTAGAAGGCGCTCACGGCGCTGGCCAGCATGCCGATGACAGCCAGAACGAAAAGCTGGGCTTCGATGGCAGCGAGGAAGACCTGCCATTTGGCAAAGAACCCGGCGAGCGGCGGAAGACCGACCAGCGAGAACATGAAGAGCGCCAGAATGGCTGCGACGAACGGGCGGGACTTCGCCAGGCCGGCCAGATCGTCGATGGTTTCGACGTATCCATCGTCGTTCTTGAGCGCCAGGACGCAGGCGAAGGTGCCGATGGTCATGGTGATGTAAACGGCCATGTAGATGGCGACGCCTTCAACACCGATGATGTTGCCGGCCGAAAGCCCAACCAGCGCAAAGCCGACATGACCGATGGACGAGTAAGCCAACAGCCGCTTGAGGTTGTTCTGGCCGATGGCGGCGAACGAGGCCAGGACCATGGAGGCAATGGAGAGGAAGATCACCACCTGCTGCCAATCGCTGGCGATAGGTTCGAACGCATCGAATACGATCCGGATGAGCAGCGCCATCGCGGCGACCTTGGGGGCAGATGCGAAGAAGGCAGTGACTGGGGTTGGCGCGCCCTCATAAACGTCGGGCGTCCACATGTGGAACGGGACCGCGGAGATCTTGAAGGCAATGCCAGCCAGAAGGAAAACGAGGCCGAAGATGATGCCGGGCGTGCGTTCGCCGAGTGCGACGGCCTGGGCAATCTGGTCGAGCTGGGTGTGGCCGGTAAAGCCATAGACCAGCGACGCGCCGTAAAGCAGCATGCCGGAGGAGAGCGCACCGAGAACGAAATATTTCAGGCCCGCTTCGGTCGCCTTGCCGCTGTCGCGCTTGAAGGCCGCCAGGACGTAGAGTGCAAGGGACTGCAGTTCGAGGCCGACATAAAGGCTCATCAGATCATTGGCCGAAACCATCATCAGCATGCCGAGCGTAGCAAGGACGATAAGCACGGGGTACTCGAACTTGTTGAGCCCGTTTTCGACCGCACTGGAGACCGAGAGGACGAGCGCGAAGGCCGAACCCGCGAGAATGAGGACCTTCATGAAACGGGCAAAGCCGTCATTGATAAAGCCGCCCGTAAAGATCACACCTTCGGTGGGAACGAACGCGACCATAACGGCGATAGCAATCAGCAGGCCGATGGCGATACCGGTGATACCGGTGGCGATTTCCTTTTTGGCGAACACGCCAACAAGGAGAAGCACCAGCGCGCCTACGGCGAGCAGCATTTCAGGATAGGCAGGCGCCAGAGAGGCGAAACCGGCAAATTCAGACACCACATTCACCTCCTAATGAGCCGTGCTGGCGGGCGCTGCGGCATCGGCCGCAGGCACCGTCACATCGACAAGCGCAGACATCGGTTCGATGCCAACGGCGGCCTGGTACTGATCGACAAGCGCGCCCACCGAGGTGGCCATCGCGTCCATCAAGGGCGCCGGGTAGAAACCAAAGAGAATGGTAAGGATGATCAGGGGAACGATCGTCACCATTTCACGGGCGTTGAGATCGAGAATTGATTTGAGGCTTTCCTTCTCGAGCGCGCCCCAGATGATTTTGCGGTAGAGCCAGAGCGCGTAGCACGCCGAAAGGATAACCCCGGTCGTCGCAAATAGAGCGAACCAAGTGTTGACCTGGAAGATGGCCAGCAGAGTCAGGAACTCACCCACGAAGCCGGACGTGCCTGGCAGCCCGACATTGGCCATGGTGAACACCATGAACGCAAAAGCGTATTTGGGCATGCGTTCGACAAGGCCGCCATAGGCATTGATGTCACGCGTGTGCATGCGGTCATAAATGACGCCCACCGACAGAAACAGCGCCCCCGACACGATACCGTGCGAGATCATCTGGAAGATCGCGCCCTGAACACCGTAAACATTGCCCGCAAAAATGCCCATGGTCACAAAGCCCATGTGCGCTACCGAGGAATAGGCGATCAGCTTCTTGATGTCGGTCTGAACCAGCGCCACCAGTGAGGTGATGATGATTGCGGCGACCGAGAGGAAGAACACGAAGTTCGAAAAATACAGCGACGCGTCGGGGAACATGGGCAGCGAGAAACGCAGGAAGCCGTAGCCACCGAGCTTGAGCAGGATTGCCGCAAGAATTACCGAGCCGGCCGTGGGCGCTTCAACGTGCGCTTCGGGCAGCCAGCGGTGGAACGGCCACATAGGCATCTTGACCGCCAGAGAAGCAAAGAAGGCCAGCCAGAGCCAATACTGCATGTTCTCGGGGAAATCGTAATCGAGCAGCCGCGCGATATCGAGAGTTCCAGCCTGCCAGTACATGGCCATGATGGCCAGCAGCATCAGGACCGAGCCGATGAAGGTGTAGAAAAAGAACTTGTAGGAGGCCTGGATGCGCCGCTTGCCGCCCCAAATACCGATGATGAGGAACATCGGGACCAGCGTACCCTCAAAGAACACGTAGAACATGGCCAGATCAAGCGTCGCGAAAACGCCGATCATCAGCATTTCGAGGACGAGGAACAGGACCATATATTCGCGGATGCGGAAGGAAATCGAATCCCAGCTCGCAAGGATACACATGGGCATCAATAGCCCTGTGAGGACGATAAACAGCACCGAAATGCCGTCGACGCCCATGCGGTAGCCGATGACGTCGCCGAGCCAGGTGTGGTTCTGGACGAACTGGAAATCGGCCGTGTCGGGATCGAACATGCCCCACATGACCAGCGTGAACACGAAAGTCACCACGGTCGTGGCAAGCGCGATGCGCTTGATGTTGAGCTCGGCGACCGCGTCGCCGCCCGGAGTCAGCAGAATGAAGAAGGCCCCGACCAGCGGCAGAAAGGTAACGATGGTCAGGATGTTGTTTTCAAGGATCATCCCAGAAGTCCCCCGGCGGCGATGGCCCAAGTGATAAGGGCGGCAACGCCGATGAGCATGGCGAAGGCGTAGTGATAGAGATAGCCCGACTGCAGGCGCGTGACGTAGCCGGTGACCTGCCTGACGCGGCGGCCAAGGCCCTCGACGAGGGTCTGATCGACCAGCCAGTCATCGAACCCTTTCCAGAGCGCGGTGCCGATCCAGCGGGCCGGCCGCACGAAGATGCGGTCATAAAGTTCGTCGAAGTACCACTTGTTGAGCAGGAACTTGTAAAGCAGCGGCTGTTCGGCAGCGAGTTGCTTTGGCGCAGACGGGTTGCGGATATACATGTACCAGGCGGTTACGAACCCGATCAGCATGGCGACGGTCGCCGACCACTTGACCCAGGTGGGAACGCCATGCGCTTCCTCGATGATGTGCTCGTCAACGACAATCGCGCCGTGGAAGAAGTGCTCGATGTGCTCGGCATGGCCGAAGAAGACATCATAGAACACCACACCGGCGAGCACAGCACCGACGGCCAGCACGTAAAGCGGGATCAGCATGACGTTCGGGCTCTCATGGGCATGATCGAACGTATGGTGATCGGCTCTCGTCGGACCGTGGAAGGTCAGGTGGACAAGCCGCCAGGAATAAAAGCTTGTAAACAGCGCGGCGATGACCAGAAGCCAGAAGGCGAGCGAACCGGCGGTGCCGCCGAAGGCATATGATGCCTCGATGATCGCATCCTTGGAAAAGAACCCGGCAAAGCCGAACGAGGTACCCGGGATACCGACACCGGTGAGGGCCAGCGTGCCGATGAGCATCATGGCGTAGGTGATCGGGATCTTGCGGGCGATGCCGCCCATGTTGCGCATGTCCTGCTCGTGATGCATGGCATGAATGACCGAGCCGGCGCCAAGAAACAGAAGCGCTTTGAAGAAGGCGTGGGTGAACAGGTGGAATATGCCTGCCGAATAGGCGCCGACACCAAGGGCCACGAACATGTAACCGAGCTGGGACATGGTGGAATAGGCGATGACGCGCTTGATGTCGTTCTGAACCAGACCGATGGTCGCCGCGCAAAATGCGGTAATGGCGCCGATATAGATAACGAACAAGGTCGCCGTCTCGCTCAGCTCGAACATGGGCGACAGCCGAGCCACCATGAACACGCCTGCGGTCACCATGGTGGCGGCGTGAATAAGGGCAGAAACCGGGGTTGGGCCTTCCATGGCGTCCGGCAACCAGGTGTGGAGCAGGAACTGAGCCGACTTGCCCATGGCGCCCATGAACAGCAGCAAGCAGATAACCGTCATCGCATGCGCGTCCCACCACAGGAACGGCATTGAAGCTTCGGCGGCTCCAGGAAGGGCCGCAAACGTTTCATCAAAGCCGAGTGTTCCGAGCAGGAAGAAAGTCCCGAAAATACCCAGCGCGAAACCGAAATCGCCCACGCGGTTGACGACGAAGGCTTTGACCGCGGCGGCGCGGGCCGACTCCTTTTGGTACCAGAAGCCGATCAACAGGTAGGATGCCAGACCCACACCTTCCCAGCCGAAGAACATCTGAACGAAGTTATCGGCGGTCACCAGCATGAGCATGGCGAAGGTAAAGAGCGAAAGGTAGGCAAAGAACCGCGCGCGTTGCGGGTCCTCGTGCATGTAGCCGATGGAATAGAGGTGGACGAGCGAGGAGACCGTGTTGACCACCACCAGCATGATGGCCGTCAGCGTATCGACGCGCAGCACCCAATCGATCTGAAGATCGCCGGCGTGAATCCAGGTCAGGACAGTGACTTTATAGGCCTCACCATCGCCCAGGAAGAACGGCAGGAAGACAATCCACGAGAGCGCCGCCGCAATCATGAGCAGCGATGTGGTAATGATTTCCGCGGGCTTGTGCCCAATGGCACGGCCAAAAAGGCCAGCCACCAGCGCGCCGATCAGCGGCAGGAATACAATTGCCTGGATCATGGCCGCCCTAGCCCTTCATCATGTTGACGTCGTCGACCGCGATCGAGCCCCGATTGCGGAAGAAAATCACGAGAATCGCGAGGCCGATGGCGGCCTCAGCGGCGGCGACAGTCAGAATCAGGAGTGCGAATACCTGCCCGACCAAATCGCCCAGATGGGAGGAAAACGCGACGAAGTTGATGTTGACCGCGAGCAGGATCAACTCGACCGACATCAAAATGATGATGATGTTCTTGCGATTGAGAAATATCCCGAACACGCCGACGGTGAACAGAATGGCTGCTACGGTCAGGAAGTGACCGAGCCCGATTACCGGTGTCATCATAATCCCCCTATAGCCCTTTTCCGCTCTCGACCTTGACGATTTCGACGCCCGTCGCCTTGGTCCGCGCAACCTGCGCGGCGATGTCCTGACGCTTGACGTTCGGCTTGTGGCGCAGGGTCAGAACGATCGCTCCGATCATGGCCACCAGAAGCACGAGACCGCACGCCTGGAAGAGATAGATGTAGTTGGTGTAAAGCACCTGCCCGAGCGCACGGGTGTTTTCCACACCGCCGTCTATCGGAAGCACGCCGCTCGCGGCAGTGTCCGGCGCCAGCCAGGCAGAACCGGCAACCAGCAGCAGTTCAAGCAGCAGGATGATGCCGACCACAAAGCCGATGGGCGCGTATTGCAGGATGCCCCTGCGCAGTTCGGCAAAGTCCACGTCGAGCATCATCACGACGAACAGGAACAGCACGGCTACCGCGCCGACATAAACGACAATCAGGATCAGCGCGAGAAATTCGGCCCCGGCCAGCATGAAGATGCCGGCCGCGTTGACGAAGGCCAGAATGAGAAACAGCACCGAGTGTACGGGATTTCGCGAGGAAATCACCATGATCGCCGAGGCAACGACAATGGTCGAAAACAGGTAGAAGAAAAACAGCGGCAAGGTCACCTGTCGCTCCTAACGGTACGGCGCATCAAGGGCGATATTGGCAGCGAGTTCACGCTCCCAACGGTCGCCATTGGCCAGGAGACGATCCTTGGAGAAGTAGAGCTCCTCACGTGTCTCGGTTGCAAATTCAAAGTTCGGCCCTTCAACGATCGCATCGACCGGGCAGGCTTCCTGACAGAAGCCGCAATAAATGCATTTGACCATGTCGATGTCGTAGCGGACCGTGCGGCGGGTGCCGTCATTCTGGCGCGGGCCGGCTTCGATGGTGATGGCCTGGGCCGGGCAGATCGCTTCGCACAGTTTGCAGGCAATGCAGCGCTCTTCGCCATTGGGGTAGCGGCGGAGGGCGTGCTCCCCACGGAAGCGCGGCGAAACCTCGCCCTTTTCAAACGGGTAATTTATGGTGGGCTTGGGCGCGAAGAAGTAACGCATCGCCAGAAAGAAGGTCGACACGAACTCCCTGAGCAGCAGAGCGTCGAGAAACCGCAAGGCTTTCATTTGTGGTTCTCTCCTTATGCCATGCCGCCGTGCCAGCCCCAGCCCGTGAGCTGGAGAACAAAGGCAACGACAACAATCATGACCAGCGAGATCGGCAGGAAGACTTTCCAGCCCAGACGCATCAACTGGTCATAGCGGTAACGGGGGACGAAGGCCTTGACCATGGCAAACATGAAAAAGACCAGCGAGAGTTTGAGAACGAACCATACGACGCCCGGAATCCAGGTGAAGGGCGGCAGATCGATCGGCGCGGTCCACCCACCCAGGAACAGGATGGTGGTGAGCGCACACATGAGAATGATCGACACGTACTCGCCCAGCATGAACATCATGTAAGGGGTCGAGCCATATTCCACCATGAAGCCGGCGACGAGTTCGGATTCGGCTTCGGGGAGATCGAAGGGCGGGCGGTTCGTTTCGGCGAGGGCCGAAATGAAGAAGATAACGAACATCGGGAACAGCGGCAGCCAGAACCAGTTCAGGAAGGTCAGCCACGGCACGCCGAGCATATGGGCCAGGCCACCGGCCTGCTGCGCCATCACGATATGGGTGAGATTGAGCGAGCCGACGCAAAGCAGGACCGTTACGATCACAAAGCCGATGGAGACCTCATAGGACACCATCTGTGCGGCGGAACGCAGAGCGCCCAGGAACGGATATTTCGAGTTCGACGCCCAGCCACCCATGATGATGCCATAGACCCCGAGCGAGGAGATCGCGAAGATATAGAGGATCCCGATGTTGATATCGGCCAGCGCCCAGCCCTCGGCTACCGGCACGACGGCCCATGCCGAAAGCGCCAGAAGCACGCTCACAAGCGGTGCGAGAAGAAATACCGCCTTGTCGGCGCCAGCCGGAATCAGCGGCTCCTTGAAGACGAATTTGAGAAGATCGGCAAAACTCTGGAACAGGCCGAAGGCGCCCACCACGTTGGGGCCGCGCCGAATCTGGACGGCGGCCCAGATCTTGCGGTCGGCCAGCAGGACGTAAGCGGTGAACACCAGAAGGGTCACCAGCAGCAAGAGTGCCTTCCAGACAAAGCCGACCATCGTGCCCAACCCGAGAATCGGGGCACCGAGCAGATAGTCGAGCGCGTATACAATCCAGTCCATATCGCTGCCTTACTCCGCGGCCTGTTTCAGACCCGACATGAGCTGCGAGCATTCGGCCATTACGGCTGATGCACGCGCTATGGGGTTGGTGAGGTAGAAGTCGCCGACCGGAGAGATCAGGGCGTAAGTCGACTTCGGCGCTGCAGTATCTGCCAGAGCGGATACATCGGAAGCCCTGCCTGGCGCAATGGCATCGAGCTGGGCAAGGTGGGGATATTCCCCATAAAGCCGCGCGCGAAGCGCCGAAAGGGAGTCAAATGGCAATGGCTGGCCCAGAACCGACGAGAGCGCCCGCAGGATCGCCCAGTCTTCCTTGGCCTCGCCAGGCGCGAAGACAGCGCGCGCAGTCATTTGCACGCGGCCTTCGGTGTTGACGTAGGTCGCCGATTTTTCGGTGTAGGTGGCAGCGGGCAGGATCACATCGGCCCTGTGGGCGCCGGCGTCGCCGTGCGTTCCGATGTAAACCACTTTGGTTTCGCCGAGTGCCGACATATCGATTTCGTCCGCGCCAAGCACGAAGAGGACATCGAGCTTTCCGGCGCCGGCGGCCTTGAGCATGCCCGCGGTATCGAGACCGCCACGTCCGGGAATGAACCCGATATCGAGCGCG
The DNA here is from genome assembly GCA_002375765.1 of Rhizobiales bacterium UBA3584. Classification (GTDB taxonomy): domain Bacteria; phylum Pseudomonadota; class Alphaproteobacteria; order Rhizobiales; family Devosiaceae; genus Pelagibacterium; species Pelagibacterium flavum. Next base: position 53,133 of record DFMV01000012.1, read on the forward strand.
CCGACCCGCGAAGCAGCGTTGTGCAGAACCGCAAAGCCATTCCAGTCTGCGGTCAGCGCGCCGGCGGTTTTGGCGATCTGCGCAGCAAGTCCGAGAACATTCTTTGCAGATGCGCCCGTTACCGCACCTTCACCGACGATGACGATGGGGCGCTGGGCGTTCTTGAGCACTTTGGCAAAACTGCCCTTGCCCGAAGCGAGATCGGACAGGGTGTCGATGCCGGCGCCGAGATGGGCATAATCATAGGTAAGATCGGCCGCTTCGCCGATCACGCCGATTTCGACGCCGCCAGCGCGCCACGCCTTGCGGATGCGGGCATTGACCAGTGCAGCCTCGCGGCGTGGATTTGCGCCAATTATCAGGATGGCGTCTGCCTGTTCGATCCCGGCGATGGTGGGATTGAAGACATACGACCCCCTGCCCTTTTTCGGGTCGAGCGCCGAACCGGCGGGACGAGCGTCGATGTTGGTCGAGCCGAGGGAAGCCATGAGGGTCTTGAGGGCATACATTTCCTCAACACCGGCCAGATCGCCCGCGATGGCGCCAATGCGGCCCGGCTCGGCGGTTTTGACTAGCGCTGCGACCACGGCGAAAGCTTCATTCCAGGATGCGGCCTGAAGCTTTTTGCTCTTGCGCACATAGGGCCGATCGAGGCGCTGGGTGCGCAGGCCATCCCAAATGAAGCGGGTCTTATCGGAAATCCATTCCTCGTTGATCCCTTCGTGGATGCGCGGCAGGACGCGCATGACTTCGCCGCCGCGAGAATCGACCCGGATGTTGGAGCCGACAGCATCCATGACGTCGATGGACTCGGTCTTGTTAAGCTCCCAAGGGCGCGCCTGGAAGGCATAGGGTTTGGAAGTCAACGCGCCAACCGGGCAGAGATCGATAACGTTGCCCTGCAGTTCGGAGGTCATGGACTGCTCGAGGTACGAGGTGATCTCGGCATCCTCACCGCGACCGATCAGGCCCAACTCCGAAACACCGGCAACTTCAGTGGTGAAGCGCACGCAGCGGGTGCAGTGAATGCACCGGTTCATGATGGTCTTGACCAGCGGGCCGATGTGCTTGTTTTCCACGGCGCGCTTGTTTTCCCAATAGCGGGAGGTGTCCACGCCATAGGCCATCGCCTGATCCTGCAGATCGCACTCGCCGCCCTGATCGCAGATCGGGCAATCGAGCGGGTGGTTGATGAGCAGGAACTCCATCACGCCTTCACGGGCCTTTTTGACCATGGGCGTGTTGGTGAACATTTCGGGCGCTTCGCCGTTCGGGCCGGGCCGCAGATCGCGCACGCTCATGGCGCAGCTTGCCTGGGGCTTGGGCGGTCCACCCTTCACTTCGACCAGGCACATGCGGCAGTTGCCAGCAACAGAGAGGCGCTCGTGATAGCAGAAGCGCGGGATCTCCGCGCCCGCTGCCTCGGCGGCCTGCATCAGCGTGAAGTGATCGGGAACTTCGATCAGTTCGCCATCGACTTTGATTTGCGCCATTCGTTCTTACTCCGCCGCAACCGAGGGCACAGCGCCATCGGAGGTGGACTTGTAGGTGTATGCGTCGATCCGCGCTTCGATCACGGGGCGGAAGTTGCGGATCAGGCCCTGAATCGGCCAAGCCGCGGCATCGCCCAGAGCGCAGATGGTGTGGCCTTCGACCTGCTTGGTGACGGCGAACAGCATGTCGATCTCGCGCTTTTGCGCTTCGCCGCGCACCATGCGCTCCATCACCCGCATCATCCAGCCCGTACCTTCGCGGCACGGCGTGCACTGGCCGCAGCTTTCATGCTTGTAGAAAGCCGAAAGGCGCCAGATGGCCTTGATGATATCGGTCGACTTGTCCATGACGATGACGGCGGCGGTGCCGAGCGAGGAGCCAACCTCACGCAGACCGTCGAAATCCATGTGGGCTGACTTGATCTTCTCGCCAGGCACGCAAGGCACCGATGAACCGCCGGGGATGACGGCCAGCAGATTGTCCCAGCCGCCGCGAATGCCGCCGCAATGCTTTTCGATCAGCACGTCGAACGGGGTGCCCATTTCTTCTTCGAAGGTCGCGGGATTGTTGACGTGACCAGACACGCAGAAGAGCTTGGTGCCGGTGTTGTTGTCGCGCCCCAGCCCGGCAAACCAAGCGGCGCCGCGGCGCAGGATTTCGGGAACGACAGCGATCGATTCGACGTTGTTGACGGTGGTGGGGCAGCCGTAAAGCCCCATGCCGGCCGGGAAAGGCGGCTTAAGGCGCGGCTGGCCCTTCTTGCCCTCAAGCGATTCGAGCAGCGCAGTTTCCTCACCGCAGATATAAGCCCCTGCCCCATGGTGGATGACGATATCGAAATCCCAGCCATGGATGTTGTTCTTGCCGATCAGCTTGGCGTCATAGGCCTGCTGCACGGCGGCTTCGAGCCGCTGGCGCTCACGCATGAACTCGCCGCGCACATAGATATAGGCGGCGTGCGCATCCATGGCGCGACCGGCGATCAGGCAGCCTTCGATCAGATGGTGCGGATCGTGACGGAGAATTTCGCGGTCCTTACACGTGCCCGGCTCGGATTCGTCGGCGTTGACGACGAGGTAATGAGGCCGACCGTCGTTGACCTTGGGCATGAACGACCATTTCAGGCCCGTCGAAAAGCCAGCGCCGCCACGACCGCGCAGACCGGAGGCCTTAACCTCGTTGGTCAGCCATTCGCGGCCCTGATCGAGCAGCTCCTTGGTGCCATTCCACGAACCGCGACGACGCGCGCCTTCAAGGCCCCAATCGCCCTGCCCGTAGAGATTTGTGAAAATGCGATCCTGATCCGTAAGCATCGATCAAATCCCCTAGCGCGGCTTCTTGCCGAAGACGCGGACATATTCGTCGACGCCACCGTCGGCCAGCGCCTTTGCCTGACCCTTCCAGTTGTCCCGGGCGACACGGCCCTTGAAATTGAGCACCGCATCGACCTGCTCGATTTGGGCGTCAGTGAACGCGGCGACCTGCGCATATTGAGTAATGCCCAGATCATGAAGCTTGCGTTCAAGCACCGGGCCGACGCCGGAAATGAGCTTGAGGTCGTCCGCGGCGCCGGCCGGGCGCTCGAAAAGCGGCGCGCTATCGGGCCTGGTGCCGGCGGAGGTCGCAACGGCCTCCTGCTTTTTGCCCGCGGCGCGGCTCGTCGTCTTGGTTTTCTGGCCGGTTTCACTACCCGTCTTTTCGATGGTGGGCGATTCGGCACCGGTTGCGCCTGCTCGACCTGCCTGACTGGGCTTGCGTTTCGCCGGACCGGCAGCCTTCTTTTCCGCGGCTACCGCTTCGGCCTCAGGGACCTTGCCAGCTTTGGACGGCCCTTTGATCGCCGGGGCAGCTTCCTCGTCGATCTTTTGTTTGCGACCGGGCTTTGTTGCCTTAGCTTCAGCCTCCACGTGACCGGCATCCTGGTGCGTTGGAACTTTGGTCGGGTCGTCCAGCAGCGTCACCTGTCCATCGAGCGGAGCGGAGAACTTGCGGCCATTCTGCGGGCCGGTAGGGACCGTATCGCCTTTGCCATCGCGGAAGGCGATCAGGATTTCCTCAAAGCGCTCGGGCGTCAGATCTTCATAGGTATCAAAGCCGATAGTCACCATTGGCGCGTTGACGCAAGCGCCGGCACACTCGACCTCTTCCCAGCTCATAGTTCCATCGTCGTTGAGATGGTGCGGCTCGGCGTGAATGTGTTTCTGGCAGACGGCGCGGATATCTTCGGCGCCGCGCAGCATACAGGGCGTGGTGCCACACACCTGGATATGAGCGCGCGTGCCGACCGGCTGGAGCTGGAACTGGGTGTAGAAGGTCGCGACTTCCAGAACCCGAATATAGGGCATATCGAGCATCTGGGCGACCGACTCGATGGTGGCGCGTGACACCCAGCCATCCTGTTCCTGGGCGCGCATGAGCAGCGGAATTACCGCCGACTGCTGGCGACCAGCCGGATACATGGCAATGCGTTTTTTCGCCCAAGCCGTGTTTTCCTTCGAAAAGGAAAAACTTGCGGGCTGGACAGCTTCTTCTGCAAGGCGACGCACGCTCATCAGCGATCAACCTCTCCGAATACGATGTCAAGGGAACCCAGGATGGCCGAAACGTCGGCCAGAAGGTGCCCGCGACAGAGAAAATCCATGGCTTGCAGATGCGCGAACCCGGGGGCGCGAATCTTGCAGCGATACGGCTTGTTGGTGCCATCGGACACCAGATAGACGCCGAACTCGCCTTTTGGCGCTTCGACGGCTGCGTAAACTTCACCCTCGGGCACGCGGAAGCCTTCAGTGTAGAGTTTGAAGTGGTGAATGAGCGCTTCCATGGAGCGCTTCATCTCGCCGCGTTTGGGCGGGACGACCTTGCCATCCATTGTCGAAACCGGCCCCTGCCCTTCGGGTGAATTGAGCAGGTCGATACACTGGCGCATGAGCGAATTGGACTGACGCATCTCTTCCATGCGGATGAGATAGCGGTCGTAGCAATCGCCGTTCTTGCCGACCGGAATGTCGAATTCCAGCTGATCGTAGCATTCATAGGGCTGGCTCTTGCGCAAATCCCACGCAGCACCCGAGCCGCGCACCATGACGCCGGAAAAGCCCCAGGCCCAGGCGTCTTCGAGCGATACGGTGGCAATATCCACGTTGCGCTGTTTGAAGATGCGGTTGCCGGTGATGAGCTGATCGAGATCTTCGAGTGCCTTTGGGAAGGTCTCGGTGAATTTGGCGATGTCGTCGATCAGATCCTGCGGCAGGTCCTGATGCACGCCACCGGGCCGAATGAAAGCGGCGTGCATGCGGGAGCCGGAGGCGCGCTCATAGAAGACCATAAGCTGTTCGCGCTGCTCGAAACCCCAAAGCGGCGGCGTGAGCGCGCCCACGTCCAGCGCCTGCGTGGTGACGTTGAGCATGTGGGAGAGGATGCGGCCGATTTCGGAATAGAGCACGCGAATGAGCTGCCCACGGAACGGCACTTCGATTCCCAGGAGCTTTTCGATGGCCAGGGCGAAAGCGTGCTCCTGATTCATCGGCGCCACATAGTCGAGGCGATCGAAATATGGCACGGCCTGCAGATAGGTCTTGGCCTCGATCAGCTTTTCGGTGCCGCGATGGAGCAGCCCCACATGCGGGTCGACACGCTCGACGACTTCGCCATCGAGCTCGAGAACGAGCCGCAGAACGCCGTGTGCCGCAGGATGTTGCGGGCCAAAGTTAATGTTGAACGTGCGGACGTCGTGCTCGGTCATTGCTTGGCCTTCTCGTCGCCCGGCAGCACGTAATCGGTGCCTTCCCAAGGCGAAAGGTAATCGAAATTCCGAAATTCCTGCGCCAGCTTGACGGGCTCATAGACGACCCGCTTGCGCTCTTCGTCGTAGCGCACCTCGACAAAGCCGGTCAGCGGGAAATCCTTGCGCAGCGGATGACCGTCAAAGCCATAGTCGGTCAGGATCCGGCGCAAATCGTGATGGCCCGAAAACAGGATGCCATACAGATCATAGGCTTCGCGCTCGAACCAGTCGGCGCCGGGGAAAACACCGGTGATCGACGGAACGGGCGTTACTTCATCGGTCACGATCCGCACCCGAATACGGACATTCTGCTGCGCGCTGAGCAGGTGATAGACAACATCGAAGCGCTGCGCGCGCTCGGGATAATCCACGCCGCATACATCGATGATGGAAATGAACTGGCAGCGCGGATCATCGCGCAATGTGCGCATGACGTTTAGAATTGCGTCGGGCTTTGCCTCGAGCGTCAACTCGCCATAGGCGACGTTGTACCCATCGAGCGCTTCGCCCAGCTTGAGCGCAATGTACTCGCCGAGTTCGGAAAGAGCGTCTTCCATTGATTGGCCTTATCGCTCGATGGTTCCGGTACGCCGGATCTTCTTTTGGAGAAGAAGCACGCCGTAGAGCAGCGCTTCGGCGGTCGGCGGGCAGCCGGGAACGTAGATATCGACCGGCACCACACGGTCACAACCGCGCACCACCGAATAGGAATAGTGATAGTATCCACCACCATTGGCGCAGCTGCCCATGGAGATGACGTAACGCGGCTCGGGCATCTGGTCGTAGACCTTGCGCAAAGCCGGGGCCATCTTGTTGGTCAGCGTGCCTGCAACGATCATCACGTCGGACTGGCGCGGGGAGGCGCGAGGTGCAAAGCCGAAGCGCTCACAATCATAGCGCGGCATCGACATCTGCATCATTTCAACGGCGCAGCAGGCCAGACCGAAGGTCATCCACATCAGCGAGCCGGTACGGGCCCAGTTGATGAGCTCGTCGGTCGAGGTAACGAGAAAGCCCTTATCGGCCAGCTCGTTATTGATCTCGACATAATACGGATCTGTCGCGCCAACAGGCAGGCTCGTTGCGGGGTCGATAACGCCGCGCGGCCGGGGTGCAACCAGAGTGTTGTTGTCGGTCAATCCCATTCCAGAGCACCTTTGCGCCATTCATAGACAAAGCCGACGGTGAGAACCCCAAGGAAGATCATCATCGACCAGAAGCCGTACCAACCGACCTCCCCAAAGGCCACGGCCCAAGGGAAAAGAAACGCCACTTCGAGATCGAAGATGATGAACAGAATCGCCACCAGGTAGAACCTGACATCGAACTTCATGCGCGCATCGTCAAACGCGACGAAGCCACATTCGTAGGCGGAAACTTTTTCGGGGTCTGGACGCTTTACGGCGATCAGAAAGGGAGCAACCAGAAGCGCCAGACCGATAACGGCGGCGAGCCCCACAAAAATCAAAATCGGCAGATAAGCGCTGAGCAGTTCGTTCATAGACAGCCAAGCCTTCAATAGGGCCCGGTTGGGAGCCGAGCATAAGGACTCGCGGCTATCCGAGCCCCTGTCTTTGGACAGGGCTTAACCCACCCCCTATGTGGTTTCAAGGGGATATAAAACTGACTATTTCAATCATGTTTGAAAGTCGGATTACGAGCGAAACGCCCTTGCGCTCTTTAAAGGCAAATACCAGCAGCCCGCGCAGTTTGGCGGGCTTGCAGGTGCGACCAATGGGCTCGCGCGGCTTTGGCCGGGCGGCAAACACATTTATGAAATCGACGCAGGGCGACGCGGGCGATCAGGCACTAGAGATGGAAGGCCAGGCCTGCGGTAAGACGCATATCAGAGGGCATCGAGCCCCAAGAGCCAGTCCCCAGCACCTCACCGCGTACGCTCATATAGTCGGTGAAGCCATATTCCGCGCCGCCACCGAGGGCATAGCCGAAACCACCCGAGACGATGCCGGTGCCGCCCGCTGCGTAGACCAGGGCGTCGCCGAGCGAGACACCGCCCTTGCCGAGCAGGAGCGCGTCGATGGAATTGGTGCCATCAAGATCGGCGCCGAGCTGGGCCTCGAGACCGACGACCGCGGTGTCTATGGAAACGTTGACGCCTGAAAAGACACCGGCATTCCAAGAGGTCGTCCCAAAGGGGACGCCGCCGCCGTAAACGCCGGCATAAAAGCCATCCCAGTCAAAGCCATAACCACTCCCCAGGCTCGCCGATCCGGCAGCCCCGTAGGGTCCGTAATCCTGGGCCACGGCGTGACCAGCAAAGGACAGACCGGCGACGAGAACGGCCGCCATGCGAACAGCGAAAGACATTGGCGTCACTCCATTAGGGTTAATTGACGCCATTATTGCGCGGATAGGCCCGGCCTCAAGCCAAGCTTACGAACGTGGATAAGATTTTACTAAAATTGCGCCCTGCCCCGGTCCCGACAAACATGGGCAACAATAACGCCAAAATCCGGGGGCTTGCGTGATGCTGCCCCCCACATGCCGCCAAGCATCGGCAACAAAAACGGCCCGGCATATGCCGGGCCGTTTTTCGAAATCGGTTGTTAGCTGGCGTTGCCCCCGCCTTGCCAGCCTCGATTCCTAGAAGTGGAAGTTCGCGCCGATGGTGAACTTGTGGATGTCGACGCCAGCGCCGGACTGTTCCCAACCGTAGACATAGCGGCCATCGACCGAGATGGAATCGGTAGCAGCGAATTCAACACCGACACCGGCAAGGATGTGGTCGCCAACGCCAGCAGCAGCGTCGAAGTCGGAACCGTAACCGACAGTGCCGTAAAGCAGGACTTCGGAGAACGCGACACCGCCGCGAACGGTGATTTCGCCGTAGGCATAAGTATCGGGAGTGCCAAAGATTGCGTCGACAGCGGCTTCACCACCGAGGACGAACATGTCCCACTGTGCGTTCACGCCGAGTTCGCCACCGATGAGCCAATCGGTATCGACCGTGTCGTTCTGGCCGCCAACGCGGACACCAGCATAGAAACCGGACCAGTCATAGACGGGATCGACAACCGGAGCGACCGGAGTCACAGGCATCGGCATGATCGGGTCAGCGGCCTGGGCGGCAGAAGCGACGGCGACGGTAGCAGCTGCGGCAAGCAGCGTAGTTTTGAGCATGGACATTTAAGTACCTCACAGCACGGGGGTTGGTCTGTATCCATATTGCCCAATCTTTGCCCAATTCCAATACCCTTCAGGCCTTAAACCACCTCGGTTGGCACAATATTGCCATCAATTCTCCGTTCTGTTGCCTTTGTGGCACAGGGATTTTGGTAACCTTACGCAAACGTATACAAAAACGGCCCCGCTCGCGCGGGGCCGTTCAAGAATCGACGAAAAAGTATCGATTAGAAGTGGAAGTTCGCGCCGATCTGGAACTTGTGGATGTCGCTCGACGTCGCGTCGCCCGACTGATCCCAGCCATAGAGGTACTGGCCACGGACCGAAACGTCGTCGGTAGCCGCGAACTCAAGACCACCACCTGCGAGGACGTGATCGCCAACGCCGGTTGCGGCGTCAAAGTCAGTTCCGTAACCGACGGCGCCGTATGCAAGCAGTTCTTCGGTGACCAGAACACCACCACGGGCCAGAGCCGAGCCGTAAGCGTACATATCCGGATCGTCGAAGACGCCGTCGAGGGCAACTTCAGCACCGACCAGGAAGAAATCGAACTGGGCGTTCACACCGGCCTGGGCACCAAGTGTCCATTCGGTTTCGCCAGCATCGATGTTGTTCTGTGCGCCGGCGCTTGCACCAGCGTAGAAACCGTTCCAGTCAAAGCCGCTGCCCGCGTCATAGACGGGAGCGGGAGCCGGAACGGCAGGAGCCGGAACGCCGATGGCGTCAGCTGCGAAGGCACCGCCAAATGCGGTCGTGGACAGAAGGGCGGCGAGGGCCACTTTCTTGAGCGAGTTCATATTAATTCTCCTTTGTACCGGCTGGTGTGCAACTAATGGGTGCCGGTCAGCACTGGTTCCGATCCGAGAGCGTCAATCCGAAGACAGGGCCGGGAGTGTTGCCCTGCTGCCACAACTGCGCCGTACGGGGTTCCGCACCAATGCGATGGCCGGAATGTCGTTTCCGAGTGCGGACGAAGTGGGGCCGCCTCATGGCAGGAATAGGGCAAAGGAACATTGTTGCTCAAATGCCACGTATATACGGTTAACCATTCGTAAATATTGGGGTTTTTCGATTGCTACACGCAGCGACGAGGGCAGGGAACGGGCCCCGTTGCAGTCGCGGGTTGGTCAAACCCGCCGAACTGGATAAAGTTCGTCCGAAGCCTATCAGGGGGACCGCATGAATCGCGCCGAAGGAATCGCCAACAGTCTGCAGGCGGCAAAGGTTGGCGCGCTGATCCGCGCGCGGCGACACTCCTTGCGGATGACCCTTCACACGCTCGGCACGCAATCCGGCGTGTCGGTGGGTTATTTGAGCCAGGTCGAACGCGATCAGGCGTCCCCTTCCCTTTCCACCCTGGCCTCCATTGCCCGCGCCCTGGGCGTTGGAGTCGATTATTTCATCGCGACACCGAGCGCGCAGGACGCGCTGACCCGCACCGGAGAGCGGATGCGTTTTTCGGTCAACGATTCGCTGATCTCGTATGAAAGGCTCCATGCCGAATTTCCCGGCAACGTCCTGTCGTCCTTTCTCATTACGATTGCCCCGGGCTATCGCTCGGAGGTGGCCAATCACGAGGGAGAGGAAATCGTCTATGTTCTCGAGGGCAGTCTGACTTTGCGCATCGAGGACGAGGAAACGGTGGTCGGGCCGGGCGACAGCCTGCATTTCCGAGGCAATCGCAGCCATTGTTGGTCCAACGATGCCGACGAGCCCGTTCGCCTGCTGTGGTCGGGCACGCTCACAATGTTCCGGTCAAGCACCGACGGATCGGCCTTCCAAACGGAACGGACGCCGATCTCGGGCTCCTGATCGAAGAACCAGCAGGCGGGATGGGCGCGGCAGCACGCAGATGGACCGCACCTTTCGCCTGGGCAGCTAAACAGGAAGGCAGAGGTATCACCCTTTTTGCCAAGAGCCGAAATCGTGTCAGTCTGGTGTCGCTTGCACGGCCCTTTGGGTCGGGACCGTAGAAGTGGGGTCCACTTTTGCGGGAAATTCTCTACAGTCACGCATATGCGGCGCGGCGGCGCCAACAACCACAGGAGGGGACGTAAACCATGTGGGATTTTTCTATCGGCCGTTCGATCGGCCTTGTGGGCAAGACATTGCCCTTCGTCGTTTTCCGGATGATCGTCTATTTCGGCATTGCCGTGGCTTATGTGCTGGTGACGGGAACGGGAGCCGGTGTGGGCTGGGGAATCGGCGCATTCGGCGATATGGACTTTCAGATGACTTCGACCTTCTGGGGCGGCGCAATCGGGTTCGCGCTGACCGCTGGCGTCCTCTATTTCCTGCGCGAATACATTCTCTACATCGTCAAGGCCGGCCATATCGCCGTGCTCACCGAACTGGTGGACGGCAAGCCAATTCCTGACGGCAGGGGGCAGATCGAATATGCCAGCACAGTGGTCAAGGAACGGTTTGCCGAGGCCAGCGTGCTGTTTGCCATCGATCAGCTGGTGCGCGGGGTGATCGGCGCCATCATGGGAATCGTTCAGGGCATCGCCTCAATCCTTCCGATCCCCGGCCTCCAGAATATCATCGGCGTCGTGAAGGCGTTTCTCCGAATCGCCGTGGGGCTGATCGATGAGGTGATCCTTGCCTATTCGATCCGCACGCGCTCGACCAATCCCTGGGCCTCAGCTCAAACCGCGCTGGTGCTGTATGGTCAGAACTACAAGACCATGCTCAAGAACGCCGCTTGGCTGACGGTCTTTACCTATGGCCTGGCTTTCCTGGTCTTTCTGGTCATGCTGGCGCCGGCCGCGGCCGTTGCCTATCTCATCCCCGGCGGCTGGTCAGCCGGCGGATTTGTCTTTGCGCTGATATTTGCCTGGGCCGTCAAGGCGGCGGTCATCGAACCGTTTGCAATTGCAGCGATGCTGCAGGTCTATTTCAAGACGATCGAGGGGCAAGAGCCCGATCCGGAATGGACGAGCCGCATCGACGGCGCGTCGAAGAAATTCCGCAAGCTTGGCGAAAAGGCAGCCACATGGGGTTCGAGCCAACCGGCCGCCCAGCCATCTTAGGGTCCTTTTCCATTGGATTGGAAGCGGCGGCGCATGAACCGGATCGGCCAGGATACAAGGCCCATAAGGAGAAGTGCCGCCGCAACAACGACGATGCCAGCCAGCAATAATGTCCCCTGAACGAAACCGAGAACCGTAGTACCTCTCGGTGCCGGAATGGCGGGATCAGGGGTGTGGATGGGGGCAATTATCGTCGTCGTTTTCATTTCTTCGTTCTGAATGATCCAAGCGAAATGAAAACGCTCGATCCGGGGCGCAGGTTCCCCTGCAGCGGATCGATGTGGCACGACAAGTCAGAGAGTTTTCACGGCGAATGTGGTGCCTTGACCAGCCGCACACAACAAGAAGAGACAGGCAAATGCTGCACTGGTGGACAAAACGAATCGCGGTCGTCACGGTCCCCCTGTTGCTCGGGGCCATGCCGGCTTTTGCCCAGGACATTTATTACGGATTGCGCGACTGGGCCGGTCCCAATGGCGGCTCGATGAATATTTCTTCGTTCGTTTTTCGCGACATCAACGCCAACGGAACATACGATCTGGGCGACCGCGTCTTCGTCAATATTGCCGTGGAATTGCAGACGCCTTCAGGTCTGGTTGCATCATCGCGCACCAATATTGGCGGCTATGCCAATTTCAATGCTTCGCTGACACAGCAAGGAGCCGCGATTGCCGAGACCGGCCTCTACAGCTTTCGCGTCGTTCCGCCACCCGGCTGGAGCATAACGACGGGAAATGGCGAGCAAACCATTCCCATGTCCATACTCGAAGGGGCGCCGGGCGATATCGTCGCCGACAATCTGCCTCAGCCTGTCGGGCTGGTTCCCCATATCGAGATACACGGCAGGGCGGGCGAGCAATCGGATGCGGTCATTGGCAAGAATCCAAATGGTGCAGTCGTGCCGGCCCACACGGGTGACCAGGATCGTTACAGCATTGCCGCCACGCCCGGTCGGTGGACTATCGGCGAACGGCCGCTTGATGTCGGGCTTGTGCCCATCGTTCTGCCGCAAAACTGGTCGGACGAAGCCGGCACGGAGGGCAAGACGATAAGAGTCGGTTTCGACGACCTGTTCGTTGGCGACGAACTTCTCAAGGTTCCCAACGGGTATGGCGGGCTGCGCTGGGAGAACTGGGTTGCGACCCACGGCAGATTCTATGAGGGTGAGGGCTACATCAACAACACGGTTTCAGGCGAGTTCGTCGCCTATACCAGCTCGGGCCATCCCACGGCGACCTTCAGCGAGGAGCCGTTCGACTTCGTAGGCGGATATTTCGGCGTTGCCTGGAGCAATGCCGAGGGAGAGACGCTGCGCATCCGCGCCTGGCGCGGAGACACGCTGGTCCATGACGACGAATTTGCGTTGTCGGCCTATGGCCCGGTCTATTTTGCCGCCGATTACAAATCGATCACACGCCTCGAGTTCGCCACGGCCCATTACTGGCAGGCGGTTGCCGATGACCTTGAGTTCGTGGTGAGGGCGGCTGAGCGTTGAGGACGACGCATAGCAAGGTCGCATCTCCGACGCGACCGGGCACTCTGATGCTCTAAAGGAAGATGGAGGCCTCGACCGGAATCGAACCGGTGTTCACGGATTTGCAATCCGCTGCGTCACCACTCCGCCACGAGGCCTCTGAGGCGCGGTTCTATTGTAGTTCGGGGGAGTTAGGCAAGGCCGGATGCGCTTGCGACCCTTGTTTTTGTAAAAATTTAGCCGAGAAATTGTCCTGGCCACGTCTGTCCGCTTTATGTGGACGACCGGGACGACAGCACGAGACCGATAATGATCGTTGGAATAATTCTCGCTGGTGGCGAGGGCCGCCGACTGGGCGGCATGCGCAAGGCACATCTCCGGCTCGGAAATCGCCCCCTGATCGACTGGGTATCGGGGGCGCTTGAACCCCAGTGCGCGCATATTGTGATTTCCAGCGGGTCGAGGCGAGATGCGCTCGTTCCCGATCTTGTGTCGGTCCCTGACGCCGAAGATGGAATCACCGGACCGGCGGCGGGGCTGCTGGCGGGAGCCTTGTGGGCGCGCGAGCACGCTTCTGGATCTCTGATGCTGTCGGTTTCTGTGGATACCCCGTTCTGGCCCCAGGATTTTGCGGCGCGCGCGACACCCCTGCTGACCGGCGAGACTCATTGTGTGGTCAGTGCATTCGGCGACCGGGACTATCCCACCAACGCATTGTGGCGGCCCGATTCGCTGATCGGGCATCTGGCTGCCATCCCCCCTGCTCCGCGCGGCCCGCGCATCCGGGACGTGCAGGCCGCATTGGGCGTGCGGCGACTCGATTATGCGCCGGTTAACGCGCAAAACCCTTTTGCCGGCGTCAATGAGCTGGGCGATCTGCTCGCCCTTTCCCGCCGGCTGATGGATATGGAGGCATCAATGGCAAATGGGGGGTTGGCAAGCGCCACCAAATTGGCTAGATGATCGCCACCTGCCGAGCAGGCTACGCGTTCCCCGGTAGCTCAGTGGTAGAGCAACCGGCTGTTAACCGGTTGGTCGCTGGTTCGAATCCGGCCCGGGGAGCCATTTTTCTTCCGCATTTAATTTAGCCCCGTCGCGTTGGCACGTGTTGTCGACACGAGCATCGGCGCTGTTTTAGTGCTTAAATTCTTGACTGATGTTATCAAGATAATTATCCCGTGGCGTGGTACGTCCACCGGCGGGAGAGCGCGATGACCCAGATGTTTTATGATGCCACGCTGTTGGGCCGGCAGGCGCTGACGCCGGGCATGGTGCGGCTGACGTTTGGCGGTGAGGGCCTGAGGGCCTTCCGGACGACGGGTATTGGCGACGAATATCTGCGGTTGTTCTTTCCCAACAAGAAGACCGGCAAACTCCATCTCCCCCATATTTCAGAAGATGGCCGCTGGACCTATCCGGACGGACAGGACGCCGTGCAATGCTCGACCTACACTGTGCGGCGCTTCGCGCAGGAGGGAGAGGAGGTCACCATCGACATCGACTTCGTGGTGCATGAGGGCGGGCTGGCCAGCGAGTGGGCACAGAGGGCCGAGCCGGGCGATCGAATAACGATCAACCGGCCGCGCGGGCTTTGCAGCCCGCCCAGGGATTATGCTTGGCAATTGCTGGTTGCCGACGCAACCGGGCTGCCGGCGCTATCGCGAATTCTCGAGCAGACGCCCGAGCACGTTCAGTCGCGTGTATTTGTGGAAGTAGCGCAAAAGGAAGACGAGCAGACCCTGCCCTATCACGCGGCGGCGACGGTGACCTGGCTGCATGGCTGCGGCAATGGTGTTGCGCCCAGCCGGCTCGAGGAAATCGTGCGTGGCGTGCCCCTGCCTGCAACTCCGGGTTATGTGTGGGTTGCGGGCGAGCAGAAGGTGGTGCGCGGCATCCGCAAATTCGTGCGCAAGGAGTTGGGATTTCCGGCCGAGCGCTACGAGCTGGTGGGATACTGGATTGCGAATGCCGAGGATTGGGAAGCCAAGTGGGACGCACTGGACCCTGCCATCAAGGCGCAGATCGATGCAGGCTGGGATTCGGGAAGGGACCGCGAAACGGTCATGGACGAATACATCGATACTCTGGAAAAGCACGGACTTTAGAAACCGGCCATCGCCCCTTTTATCCCTGTACAAAAGGGCGTATATGTCGCCGCGCAGTGCCGGGCCCCTCTGGCGTAGCGCCTTTGATCGCTACGTGATGTCGGAACTGCTCCACTAGTTACATGGAGAAGGTCCCGGCGATGGAAAATCTCGCTTCATTTTTGTCGACCCCGTTCCTCGATACGCCTGCGTGGTTCTGGGTCGCCTTTATCGTGATCGTTGTGGCGATCATGATCTTTGATCTCGGCTTCCTGCATAAGGAGCAAAAAGAGATCAGCGCCAAGGAGAGCTTTGTTCTCTATGGCTTTTATGTCGCCGTCGCCATGGCGTTCGGCGCCTGGGTGTGGGCGGTGCGCGGCGCGGATGCCGGGCTGGAATTTTTCACCGGCTACATCATCGAGCAGAGCCTTGCGATGGACAATATCTTCGTCATCGCGACGATCTTTGCGTTTCTGGGCGTACCACGAATCTATCAGCACCGCGTGCTGTTCTGGGGCATTATCGGTGTGCTGCTGTTCCGCGCCATCCTAATCGGTGCCGGCGTGGCGCTGGTGCGCTCGTTCGAGCCTATCCTGTTCCTGTTCGGCGGCTTCCTGATTTTCACCGGCGTGAAGATGTTCACCAAGGTGGAGGACGACGATGACATCGAGAACAACAAGATCCTGAAATTCCTGCGAAAGCACTTCCGGATCACGCCGCAGTTTCACGGCAACAAGTTCCTTGTCGAAAAGCCCCATCCCAAGTCCGGCAAGCTGGTGCTCTGGCTGACGCCACTGGCCGTTGCGCTGCTCATGGTGGAAATTGTCGATGTGATCTTTGCCGTCGACTCGGTGCCGGCCATCTTTGCGATCACGCAGGACCCGTTCATCGTCTATACCTCGAACGTCTTTGCGGTTCTCGGTCTGCGGGCGCTGTTCTTTGCCCTTTCAGCCGCCATGGCGCGCTTCAGGTATCTCCAGGCGGCACTGGCCATCGTACTCATCCTTGTGGGCATCAAGATCTTCCTCGTGCCGCTGCATATTCACATCGACACGCTACTGTCGCTTATCGTGACGGTATCGATCCTGGCGGCAGGCGTGGCATATTCGCTCTGGAAGACCCGCAATGATCCGCCGCTTGAAGAGCAGGCGGATCATGTCGAGCCCGCGGAATTCAAGAGCGAAAATCCTTCCAACCCGTAGGCCGCCGTCGGGCTCGCTTGACGAACAATCGGGCCGGACGTAACGCTTTCCGGAAAACAAGAGCGGCGTGGGCATTCCACGCCGCTGCCTTTCCGGATTACTTCTCATGACCGCCACGACCGCGGAGCACCAGCCCGCACGGCAGACCACGTCCCTGTGGATCTTGTTCGCCATCAGCTTTTCGCACATGCTCAACGATCTGATGCAGGCGCTTCTGCCTGCGGTGTATCCGCTGCTGCGCGAAATCTATGCGCTCGATTTTACCCAGATCGGACTGATTACGCTGGTGAACCAGCTTACGGCGTCGCTCTTGCAGCCGCTGGTGGGATATTACACAGACAAATACCCAAAGCCGTATTCGCTACCGCTCGCCATGTGTTCGACGCTGAGCGGCTTGCTTGTTCTCTCGATGGCCTCGAGCTTTCCGATGCTGCTGGTTGCAGCGGCATTGATCGGGGTCGGCTCGTCCATCTTTCATCCTGAATCCTCCCGTGTCGCACGCATGGCCTCGGGTGGGCGGCTGGGTTTTGCCCAATCACTGTTTCAGGTTGGCGGCAATGTGGGGACGGCGATGGGGCCGTTGCTGGCGGCGTTCATCATCATTCCGCGCGGTCAGGGCAGCGTCTCCTGGTTCGCCATCGTGGCGCTGACGGCCATTGCTGTGCTGTTCGCAGTCAGCCGGTGGTATGCGGGCCAGAACCGGATGGCAAAACCTCAGCCCGTGAGGTTGCGCGCCAATGATCTTTCCCGCGCCGGAATGATCAGTGCCTTCGCCATTCTTGCCATGCTGGTGCTGAGCAAGAACGTGTATATGGCGTCGATGACCAGCTTCTATTCGTTCTTCCTGATCGAAAAGTTCGGGCTGGAAGCCGAGACGGCGCAGCTCTATCTCTTCGTTTTCCTTGGCGCCGCGGCGGCGGGCACATTCATCGGCGGGCCGGTTGGCGACAGGGTTGGACGCAAGGTGGTGATCTGGGTTTCGATCCTGGGGCCCCTTCCCTTCACACTGGCCCTGCCCTATGTGGGGCTCGAGCTTTCGATCGTTCTGACAGCAATCATCGGCTTCATCCTGGCGTCGGCGTTCTCAGCCATTCTGGTTTACGCCCAGGAATTGCTGCCGGGCCGAGTGGGCATGATCGCGGGCCTGATGTTCGGATTTGCTTTCGGCATGGGGGCGCTCGGCGCCGCCGTGCTCGGGGTTGTAGCCGACGCAACGAGCATCATTTTTGTATTCCAGCTTTGCGCCTTCCTGCCGCTGGTGGGACTTTTGACGGCATTGCTGCCCAACACGGGAGACTGACATGACCGATCAGGCCGACCATTCCATCACCCTTTCACGCACCATCGATGCGCCCGCCGACGAATTGTTCGCTGCGTGGACCGATCCTGCCCTGCTTGAACAATGGCAGGCCGAGATCGTCGAATTCGAGCCGTTCGAGGGCGGAAAATTCCGCTTCGAGACGTCAGATGCCGACGAGCCCGGCGTCAGTCACGTCATTAGCGGCACCGTGGCCAGCTATGAGCAGGATCGCAAGCTGGTCGAACTCTGGCACATGGAGGGCGAGGACGCTCAGCACGACAGTACGCTGATCGTAACGTTTGCGCCGGTCGATGATGCGCGCACGGAAATCACCATCGTCGAAATCGCCGAGGCGCACGCCGACGCCGAGTCGCGGATTTTTTCCATTGAAGCCTGGCATGAGGCGCTGAACGAGCTTGCCGAGTTGCTGGAGTAGATTTCCACAGGCTTGAAAGCCTAGAAGGCTGGGCGGCCTTGCTCTCGGAGCCGGAGTGTATAAATCGGCGCTTATGGACATTTTCGCTGTAGTTGCCGATCCCACGCGGCGCCGGATGATCGATATGCTCGTTGGCGGCGAATTGCCGGCCGGTGCTTTTGTCGCCGCGTTTCCCGGTATGACGCAGCCGGCGATTTCCCAGCATCTGAAAGTGCTGCGCGATGCGGGCGTCGCGACAGTGCGGGCCGATCGGCAGCGGCGGCTTTATTGCCTGGTTCCCAATGGGCTTGAACCGTTGCGGGACTGGGTGGCGCCGCTGGTGCCGGTTGCCGAGGCTGCAAAGCCGGCGATGGTTGAGAGCGTTGAACAGCCGCCGATCAAACCAAGAGCACGACCGAAGCCCAAGCCTTCTGTCGAGCCGGAACTGACGCTCGACCTGTTCGGGTAGGCTGATCCGGCCGTCCCCAGACGTCATCCCGGGCGAAGACCCGGGATCAAGGCCGGGGTGGCAGGGTATTGGGTTTGGCCGGGCTGAGGCCTGACAGCGGCGTCAGATACCCAGCCTTTTATAGATTTCGTCGGTCATTTGTTCTGGTGTTTTTGTTGCGCCATTGAGGGTTATGTCGGCGCGTTCTGGGGGTTCGAAGGGGCTGTCGATGCC
>DFMV01000011.1 GCA_002375765.1 Rhizobiales bacterium UBA3584
GAAGCCTTCTTCTACCGCGAAGACTAAGAGCGCACCCATCCTCTCTGGAGCGGCCCTTGCGGGCCGCTCCATCCCGATCTTAAGAAAGACCGCCCCATGCTCCGCTTCATTCTGCGCCGCATCGTCTACATCATTCCAACCCTGATAGCGGTTTCGCTCATTTCGTTCTTCGTGATCGCCCTGCCGCCGGGCGATTTCGTGGACCGGATGGCCATCGAGGCGGCCTCCAAGGGCGACTACATGACCCAGGCCGATATCGAGGCCCTGCGGGAGGCTTATGGCCTCAACCAGCCCATCCTGATGCAATACTGGCGCTGGATCACCGACATCGTCACCCGTGGTGATTTCGGCTATTCATTCTCCTGGCAGATGCCGGTATCAGATCTCATCTGGCAGCGGCTGGGTCTGACGACCATCCTGTCACTGGCCTCGCTGGTCTTTATCTGGATCGTGGCCATACCCATCGGCATCTATTCGGCCGTCCGGCGCTATTCGCTGCAGGATTACGTGTTCACCACGCTGGGCTTTTTCGGCGTTGCGGTGCCCAATTTCCTGCTCGCGCTGGTGCTGATGTATGTCGCCTACGCCCATTTCGGGCAGGCGGTGGGCGGGCTGTTTTCCCCGCAATATATCGAAGCGCCGTGGTCGATCGAGCGCGTGCTCGACCTTCTGGGCCATTTGTGGATTCCCATGGTGGTGCTGGGCACCGCGGGCACGGCGAGCGTGATCCGCACCATCCGCGCCAATCTGATCGACGAATTGCCCAAGCCCTATGTGATGGCGGCGCGCTCCAAGGGCATGGGGGAAACCCGGCTGCTGATAAAATACCCGGTTCGCCAGGCGCTCAACCCTTTCGTTTCAGGCATGAACGACATCTTTGTCGACCTGGTTTCGGGCTCGACCATCGTCTCGATCGTTCTGGGCCTGCAGACCACCGGACCGCTGTTGCTCGATGCGCTCCAGACCCAGGACATGCACATGGCGGCGAGCTTTATCCTGATGCTTTCGGTGCTCGGAGTTATCGGAACGTTGGTTTCGGACCTCCTGCTTGCCTGGCTCGATCCCCGCATTCGCTACGCCCAAGGATAAGAGACATGAGCACGCTTCCCTTAGGCCAGGACCGCGCCCTTCCCGATACCGCCGCAAAAGCCGATATCGACGCCAGCAGCACGGCGATCGACCGCAGCGCCTATGAGGGCCAATGGGCGCTGATGTGGCGCAAGTTCTCACGCCACAAGCTCGGAGTGGCGGGCGGGATCGTGGTGATCCTGCTCTATGTCATAGCCGCGGCGCCGGACTTTTTTTCGCCCACCGGGCCCGAAGTCTATAACGCGCGATACACCTATGCTCCGCCCCAGCCGATCCACTTCCTGCTCGAGACCGAGGAGGGGGTTGTTTTCCGACCCCATGTCAAAGCCTACAATTCCGTGCTCGACTATGATTCCGGCCGCCGCGTCTTTGAAACCAGCGAGGATGAAATCCATGAGGTCGGGCTGTTCGTTTCGGGCGAGCCCTATCGCCTTTTCGGCCTCTTCCCGACCGATATCCACCTGTTCGGCACCCTCGAAAAAGACGCGCCGTTCTATCTGGTGGGTGCCGATCGGCTGGGACGCGATATCCTCTCCCGGACCATCCATGGCGCCCGCATCTCGATGACCATCGGGCTGATCGGGGTAGGGCTGAGCCTGTTTTTCGGCATCCTGATCGGCGGCATCTCCGGGTATTTCGGCGGGGTCACCGACAATATCATCCAAAGGCTGATCGAGTTCATCCAGTCGGTCCCCTCGATCCCGCTGTGGATCGGTCTGGCGGCGGCAATCCCGCTCGATACGCCTCCGCTGCAAGTCTATTTCATGATCACCATCATTCTTTCGGTCATCGGCTGGACGGGGCTGGCCCGCGTGGTGCGCGGGCGGTTTCTCTCGATGCGCGGGGACGATTTCGTCAAGGCGGCGCGGCTGGACGGAGCATCCACCTTCCGCATCCTGTTCCGCCATATGCTGCCCAGTTTCATGAGCCACATCATCGCGGTGGTGACCCTGGCCATCCCCTCGATGATCCTGGCCGAAACGGCGCTGAGCTATATCGGCATCGGCCTGCGCCAGCCCATCGTCAGCTGGGGCGTGCTGCTCCAGGAAGCCCAGAATGTGCGCACCATTGCCGGTGCGCCCTGGCTCATGCTGCCCGGCGCCGCGGTGATCATCGCAGTACTTTCGCTCAATTTCCTCGGTGACGGCCTGCGCGACGCCGCCGACCCCTACCAGAACTAGGCCCGTTCATGTCCGGCTCCAAACCCCTCATCGCCATCAACGATCTTTCGGTCGATTTTGCGCTGCACAAACACACGATCCGCGTTGTCGATAAAATTTCCCTCGACATTCCCCGCGGCAAGACGCTGTGCCTTGTCGGTGAAAGCGGCTGCGGCAAATCGGTGACCGCAAAAGCCCTGTTGCGGGTCGTCGAGCAGCCCGGTTTTATCGCCTCGGGATCGATCGTTCTGAATGGGGAGACCGGACCCACGGACCCTGTGACGTTGGCCGAGAACGACAAGACGCTTCGCGCCATCCGGGGCGGCGAAATCGCCATGATCCATCAGGAACCGATGAGCTTTCTGTCGCCGCTTTATACGATCGGCAACCAGATCAGCGAAGGGCTGACGCTGCATCGCAAGATCGGCAAGGCCGAGGCTCGCCGGATCGGCATCGAAACGCTGCGCCAGGTCGGCATGCCAGATCCGGAGGAAAAATTCGACCGCTACACCTTTCAGCTTTCGGGCGGCCAGCGCCAGCGCGCCATGATCGCCATGGCTCTGGTAACCCGGCCCAAACTGCTGATTGCCGACGAGCCGACCACCGCGCTCGATGTCACCACTCAGGCCAATATCCTGGACCTTTTGCGCCGGTTGCAGGCCGAAAACGACATGTCGGTTCTCTTCATTACCCACGATCTCGGGGTGGTCGAGGAAATCGCCGATGAGGTGGCGGTAATGTATCTGGGCAGGATCGTCGAACAGGGGCCGGTCGATGAGGTCCTGGGCAATCCCCAGCATCCCTATACGCGCGGGCTTCTCAATTCGATGCCGCGGCTGGACGGCGACTATACTGCTCCGCTCAAGGCCATTCGCGGCATGGTGCCCACGCCTGCCAACCGCCCCGCCGGTTGCCCGTTCCATACCCGGTGCAACCAGGTGATCCCCGGCGTTTGCGATGCTGAAATGCCCCGGTACAGCCACGCCGGACCTTCCCACAGGGTCGCCTGTCATGCCTATGACGGCGCCGGGAACACGTTTACAGGCCGCGAGCCCGGCCCGGTCGACAATGCCCCCGAAATCCCGGTGCAGGCCAAACCCGATGGCGCGCTGCCGCTGTTGACTGTCGAACACCTCTCGAAAGCCTTTCCTATCCGTGCGGGTTTTCTCGAACGCGTCGTGGGTCACGTTCGGGCGGTGGAAGATGTGAGCCTGACGATCGACAAGGGCGAGACTCTGGGGCTGGTCGGGGAAAGCGGGTGCGGAAAATCAACGCTGGCGCAGACGCTGATCGGCATTCATCGGGCCGATCACGGGACGGTGACGTTCCGGTCCGATGCCAATGCAGCGGCCATCGACGTCCTTTCAGCGCGCGGCGCCATCGCAGCCAAGATGCGCAGCGACATCCGCATGGTGTTTCAGGACCCGACCGGCTCACTCAATCCGCGGCTGCGGGTGCGCGACATCATCGCCGAGGTGCTCGAGGTCAATACCAAAATGACCCGCGCGGAAATGGACGCCAAAGTCGAAGCGCTGCTCTTGGAGGTGGGATTGAGCCCCGATTATGCGGGCCGCTATCCGCACGCGTTTTCCGGCGGCCAGCGCCAGCGCGTCGCAATTGCCCGGGCTCTTGCCTCCGACCCGCAATTGGTGATTGCCGATGAAGCTGTCTCGGCGCTCGATGTCTCGGTGCAGACCCAGATCATCAATCTCATGAAGCGCCTGCAGCGCCAGCACGGCCTGACCTATTTGTTTGTGTCGCACGATCTCGGCGTCATCGCCAACATTTCGGATCGTGTCGCCGTCATGTACGCTGGACGCATCGTTGAAATCGGCCGCACCGCCGAGATCTTTCAGTCGCCGCGCCATCCCTATACCGAGGCGTTGCTCGCTGCCATCCCCGGCAAGGCGCGGCGCGGGCTCGCGGCCGCGACCAGCCACATCGACGGCCACGCCCCTTCGGGCGGTGCCAGCCAGAGTGGCTGCGCATTTGCCAATCGCTGTCCCTATGCTGCGGAGGTTTGCCGCAAAGTGCTGCCGCAGCTCCGCCAGCACGGACAAGCACAACCCGTGGCCTGCCACAGGGCCGAAGAACTCGCCCTCACTTCGCCTGTCCGGGCCGCCTAAGTCGCCTCGCCCTTACCGAGTCTCGCCATCATGATCGCCCTTCTGGCGCCCGCTCTGCTGTTTTTTTCCAACGCGCTGATGCACATCACGCTGTTCACCCGCCTTCCCGAGATCTCCAGCGCCGCCGGACTCGACAAGGCAGGTCTGGGCCTGGCGCTGCTCGGCCTTCCCATCGGAACGGTTCTGGCCCTGCCCATTGCCGGCCGGCTCAATGATCGGCTGGGCCCCCATGTCGCTGCACCCACCATGCTGTTGGTCAACACACTGATGATGCCGCTTTTTGCGCTGGTGCCCGGGCTGGCCATTGGCTTGCTGTTTGCCAGCTACAGCTTCGTTCGCACGATTCTGGAGGTCGCCCAGAACATGGTGGCGCTTGGCATCGAGCGTCGCACCGGCGTTTCCGTTCTTTCGCGCAGCCATGGCTTCTGGTCAGTGGGGCTGTTCGTCGGATCGCTCGCCGCGGGTATGCTGGCGGGGACCGGGGCGTCGCCATTGTGGCACCAGATCATCGCCAGCGCCGCCGTCATTTTCCTGATGATACTGTTTCGCGCCGTGGCGCCGCACGATTTCCCGGCGATACCCAAAGCTGGAAGCGGGCGGCTACCCTTTGCCATACCGGGCAGAGCCATTCTGCTGATCTTTGCCATGACGGTGGGTATCGGGCTGACCGAGGGGACCGTCTATGACTGGTCCATCTTTTACATGCAGGACGTGATCGGCGCGGACCCGTCAACCGCTGGCTACAGCTTTGCAGCCTTCACGATCGGCATGGGGGTCACCCGTATGCTGGGGGACAGTCTGCGTATGCGCTTTTCCGATGCAACGCTCGTCCGTGGCAATGTCGTGATGTGCGCTTGCGGCATCGCTGCTCTCCTTATGAGCCCGGGCCCCCAACAGGCGGGCCTTGCGCTTGCGATGCTCGGGGCCGGGGTAGCCTTGAATGCCCCGATCGGTGTTGCCGTTGTTTCCCGCCTTCCTGGCAGATCCACGGCAGAGAACATGGCGGCGCTCTCGATGGTGGCCCTCATCGTCACCTTCGGGATGCCGGCGCTTTTCGGGTTCGTCGCCGAAGCACTCGGTCTTCGCATCGTGTTTGCGGCCCTTCTGCCGATCCTTGCCGTTGGTTTTCTTCTCGCCCCAGTGGCGGGCCGCGGAGCCAAGGTGATCAATGGTTCGGAAAGGGCGGCACTGCCCGAAATCTGAATCAATGAGCGGGAGCCTCGGCTACTCGAAGCGAAAACCCCGATGGATGCGAGCCGTCCCCCACGCCACGACGCATCAGTTCGTTGGTTGGCGGGGTTGGGGTCCAGGAACGTCAACGATCCAACCGATGGGCAAGACAGCGCGCCCGGAAGCCCGTGGTTTGCCGCCAACGCGGACAACAGGCCAACGTCTCATGGAAATTCTCCCACGGTCGTTGTGAGGGAAGCTTTGATCGCGCAAGCTGCTAATGTCTGCTGCTAACGCGATCCTCTACATCTTTGATTTTGCTAATTTAAAGGATTGGCTGGGGAACCTGGATTCGAACCAGGACTAACGGAGTCAGAGTCCGTGGGTCTACCGTTAACCTATTCCCCAGCAGAGGCGGGCGTGCCGCGCGTTTCGCTTCGGCGCGGGGCCGAAGGAAGTGGCGCTTGTTTAGCGGCACACGATGGCGATTTCAAGCCCGCAATTTCACTTCTTTGTCACAAGCGTCCGCACAAGGCGCCGGCGCGGTTTGAGGCCTCTAGTGGGTGACCGGAGCGCGCCAGGCGATGGCGCGGCTGGGGCTGTAGCAGCCCAGCGCGACCGTGTTGGAGTAATTGCCCGAGACGATCTGCACCTGGCCGTTGCCGCAATCGCCCACGACCACGCCGACGTGATTGGCCATGACCATGATCGATCCGACAGCGCCCGGATCGGCCTGTTCGCCGTAATTGGCGAAATCGCGCGCCTTGTTCGAACCCGTTGGCAAAAGGCCGGCCCGGGCCAGAACCGTATCGAGATAGCAGGCGCACCAGCGTCCGGGACACCCCGAGGGCCGCACGCTGCCCAGCTCGCTGAGCATGACGTTGATGACGGTCTGGGGATCACGGGCATTGGATGGGGTGGCGAGGGCCGAAGCGGCGCACAGGGCAAGCAGGAGCGATAAGACAATACGCGTCACTTTAGATTTGTCCTTGGCTGGACCCGGCCAGCTATAGCCAGCGTATTGGCAGGGTCGGTCTGTGTTGTTGTCCAGTGGTCGGCAGACTATCCGTTGGCAAACGGATTGGCCGAAGCGGGATTATTGCCGCAAAGGGCAGGGACATTGCGCAGATGTGATGCGCGCGGCCGTGCTCAATTGCGGCCCCCTCCCGTAAGGCCGGCATAAACTGGAGTTTTGTGGCGATATCTGGGCAAGGCGGCGGGTGCGGCGGCCGATGTGGCAATCGTTGCGTTGCGGGCCATGATGGACTACCGTTGATCCGAAACTGAAATGATCTGCCTCGGGCGCCTTCCATTCGAGCCATTGCGGGCCTGTTGCCTGCCTTGCTCCCATCGGCGACCGGGCAGTACGGAGTAACCGAGTTGACCGATTCAAGTCGGTCCACCGCCCTGTCGGCGGCTCCTGCGTCTCTGCGCGAGCGCGCAAACGAGCCTGTCCGGCATGAACGCGAAGACGCCAAGGCGCAACCGAGCGCCAAACGTGCAGCGCGGTGGACGTCCCAACCCAAATCCGCAGGGCAGCGCAAAAAGCGCGCGCCCGCCTATGCGGCGCTGGATCTGGGAACCAACAATTGCCGCCTTCTGATCGCCCGCCCGACGGAAAACGGGTTTCGTGTGCTCGATGGTTTTTCGCGCATCGTTCGGCTGGGCGAGGGACTGAGCCAGACCGGGCGGCTTTCGGAAGCCGCCATGGACCGCACGATCGAGGCGCTCAAGATCTGCAGGAACAAACTGGCCCAGCACGAGGGCGTAAGGGCGCGCATCATCGCCACCGAGGCCTGCCGCTCGGCCACCAATTCGGCGGCCTTTCTCGCCCGCGTCAAACGCGAGGTCGGGCTGACATTTGAAGTGGTGGACCGCAAGACCGAGGCCGAACTGGCCGTGACCGGCTGCGCCGATCTGATCGAAACCGATGCGCCGGGCGCCATCCTGTTCGATATCGGCGGCGGATCGTCCGAGTTGGCCTGGCTCGATTTCCGCGGCGGGCGCCCGCGCAATCAGGGCAAGACGTCAGCCTCCATCCGCTCCTGGCAATCCCTGCCGGTCGGGGTCGTCTCGATTGCCGAAAAATTCGGCGGCGTCGATGTGACGCCGGAGATTTTCGAGGCCATGGTGGGCCACGTGACCGACCAGCTCCGCCATTTCCGTGGCCGGGACAAGCTGCGCGGCATGCTGGCCAGCCATCCGGTGCATTTTCTGGGAACCTCGGGCACCGTCACCACGCTGGCCGGGCTCTATCTCGGGCTCGAACGCTACGAGCGCTCCAAGGTCGATGGCCTCTGGATGCATGCCGATGATGTTGACGCCACGATGCGTGTTCTTCTGGCCATGAGCTATGACAAGCGGACCAGCAATCCGTGCATCGGCAAGGAGCGCGCCGACCTGGTGATCCCCGGCTGCGCGATTTTCGAGGCCATTCGGCGCGAATGGCCATGCAAGCGCATAAGGGTGGCCGATCGTGGACTACGCGAGGGTATTCTGATTTCGATGATGTCGGAGGACCGCGTATGGATGCGCGGCCGTCCCGGACGCAGGCGCAGGGGAGGCAGCAATGCCAAATAAGCCGACCGGCAAGGGCGCGGGGCGTCGCGGCGATCGCGACCTCAAGACCCGCGTCAAGACGGCGCGCAAGCGCACGACATCGTCCACGCTCTGGCTGCAACGCCAACTCAACGACCCCTACGTGGCGCGAGCCCGGGCCGAGGGCTGGCGGGCGCGCTCGGCGTACAAACTGCTCGAACTCGACGAGAAATACGGGCTGTTAAAGCCCGGCATGCGAGTGGTCGATCTGGGCGCGGCGCCCGGAGGCTGGTGCCAGGTCGCGGTCAAGGCGGTCAAATCCGATCCTGAAAACCCCACGGTTGTCGGCATCGACTATCTCGAAATGGATCCGGTGCCCGGGGCAGCGCTGCTGCAAAAGGATTTCACCGACGAAGACGCGCCCCAGGCGCTGTTCGATCTTCTGGGCGGACACAAGGCCGATATTGTCCTCTCGGACATGGCGGCCCCGACAACGGGCCATAAGCCGACCGACCATCTGCGCATCATCGCGCTGGTCGAAATCGCCGCCGACTACGCGCTCGACGTGCTCGCGCCGGGCGGCACGTTCGTGGCAAAGGTGTTTCAGGGCGGCACCGAGCATGAGCTTCTGGCCATGCTCAAGCGCAATTTTGCGACCACCTTCCACGCCAAACCGCCATCGAGCCGTTCGGAATCGGCGGAAACCTATCTCGTGGCGCGGGGGTTCAAGGGCAGCCGGCAGGACTGATAGCGCGCTCTAGTACATTTCAGCGCTTCTTTGAATCGCTTCAATTGCTCTAGGTCTTTGTTTTGTCGCGTGTCCGAACCGATAAAGTGGTATCCACTTTATCTGGACACGCTCTAAAAGCGCGGCGAGCGGCCCTGATAGCCGTGCTGTTCGGTCTTTTCGAGCGCCGCCTGGCGTTGGGCCGCGGTGCGTTGGCCGGATATGTCGCTGCCCGCCTCTTTTTCCAATCGCAGGAAGGGGATGACGGCGAGAAACGACACGGCGGCAATCACAAAGAAGGCCGTGTGAAAATCATCAACCCCCAGCGGCTGGCCACGCATCTGGCTGGAAAACTCCAGAACGCCGCCAGCCATGGCGACGGCGAGCGCTGTGGCTATGGGGCGCATGACGGAGTGAATGGCCGTGGCGGGGCCTGCCTCTTCTTCATCGATATCGGCAAATGCCAAGGCATTCTGGCCGGTAAAATACAGTGAGCGGATGAGGCCGACGAGAAAGATCACCACCATCATGACGACGATCGGGGTCTGAGGCACGAAGGTGCCCTTGATGGCCAGCCCGAGAGACGAAAAGACGCCGGCTGCCATCAGCGCGGTTCGGAACCCGATGCGCTGGTAGATGGGTTTGGCAACAAACTTCATGCAGAGCGCGCCGAGCGCTCCCACAAAGGTAATCATCCCCGATTCGAACGGGGTATAGCCGAATCCGACCTGCAGCATGAGCGGCAAGAGAAACGGCGTGGCGCCTGCGCCGATCAGAAAGAGCGTCGTGCCGAACACGACGGCGCGGTAGGAGGGGTGCTGGAACAGCCTGGGGTCGAGAAGAGGGTGCTCGATCCGCAATGCGTAGGGCACGTAGATGACGGCCGCGACAAGGCCGATGGTCGTGGAGACAACGGCGACCCAGAACGGAAGCACGGGCATTGAAAGCAGCGACAGCCCGAATACGATCCCCGAAAAAGCGATTGCCGTCAGGAAGAACCCCGGAAAATCCATTGGGCGTAGCGTGGCCGATTCCACCTCGGGCAGGTATTTGGTGATCAGAACGACGCCGAGCAGCCCGATCGGCACATTGATGATGAAAATCCAGTGCCAGGACAGGAACGTGGTGAGAAAACCACCGATCGGCGGACCCAGCGTCGGGCCGATCAACGCTGGAATGGTCAGCCACGCCATCGCATTGACCAGATCCCTGCGCTCGGTGGTGCGCAGCAGGATGAGCCGGGCCAGCGGACTCATCATCGCCCCACCCATGCCCTTGAGAAAGCGCGCCATGACAAATTCATGCAGCGAGCCCGAGAAGGCGCAGGCGATCGAGCCGAGGATGAACACAAGAATCGCTGCGCGAAAGACCGACTTGGCGCCGAACTTGTCGGCCAGCCACGCGCTGATCGGGATGAAGATGGCCAGGGCCACGAAATAGGCGGTGAACGCCAGTTTCAGCGCCACCGGCGTCGTGCCGATGTCGGCGGCGATCGCCGGCAGTGAGGTGGCAATGACAGTCGCGTCCATGTTTTCCATGAACAGGGCGACCGCCAGAATAAGGGGGATGAGGCGGGACAATAAACCGAACCGGAATGGATAGTCTTGTTGTTGGGCGTATCATTGCTGTTTAGGCGCGGCCTGACAATGCGCCGACAGGATAATTTCCACCCTGCGAACCTTTCACCCACCCAACGCGTTGATGCATCGGGTTTCACCGATCGGGCAACATGATGTCACAACGCCGCTTCCATCTGGTTCTTAACGTCAATTCCGGCACCGTGCAGGCGCTGGGGGTGACGTCGGACACCCTCAAGGCAATGTTTGCCGCGCACGGGCTGGAGGTGACCATTGATGCAGACCCCCATACCCCACTGTCCGATCGCATCCGCAACGCGGTCGACAGCGACGCCGACACAATCATTGCCGCCGGGGGGGATGGCACGGTGACGGCCCTTGCGACCGCAATCATCCATTCTGACAAGAATCTTGCCATCCTGCCGCTCGGCACCGCCAATTTGCTGGCGCGCGACCTGGGCATGCCTCTCGATCTCGATGAAGCCATCGGGGCGCTGCGTGACATGGAACCGCTCGCCATCGACGTCTCCGAGGTCAATGGGACCATCTTTCTGCACAAGGCGGTTATCGGGGTAATTCCCGAACTGGCTGCCGGCCGGGAATATATCCGGGGGCAGGGATTTAGTGCCAAGATCGGCTTTATCCGCTATTTCTTCCGCCGCATTTCACGTGCCCGCCGTTTGGCGTTGGAAATCACGACGGGCGAGGGCAGGTCGCGGATCGAACGGGTACAGGCCATCGCAGTGGCGTCCAATGCCTATGATGAAGGGTTGGGCCGATTTTTCCATCGCGACAAGCTCGATACTGGGCTTTTGACCATATACGTGCTGCGTCATCTGCGGGCCGGAGATGTGTTCAGGCTCGCGACCGGCATGCTGGCCGGTCATTGGCGCGATTATGACGCGCTCGATATATCGACGGCGCGTTCTGTTACAATCCGATCCAAGAAACCCAGGCTTCAGCTTATGATAGATGGTGAAGTCCAATCCATGGAGGCGCCCTTGCGGTTCAAGATCTATCCCCGCGCCCTTTCGGTTCTGGCCCCGCTCCAGGCGGTCAAGAAAGAGATCGCCGATGAGCAGTCGGAAACAACAGGAGCACAGGGGCAGCCGGCCTGATGCGACTTGTCCACCTCTCCGACCTTCATTTCGGCCGTCACGACGATAACGTCGTGGCCTCGCTCGCTGCCGAAATCGCGTTTCAGAACCCCGATCTGATCGTCGTTTCCGGTGATTTCACCCAGATCGGCAGCGCCAGCGAGTTTGCCCGGGCGCGCGACTTTCTCGATAAATTGCCGGCGCCATTCATAGCCGTCCCCGGCAATCATGACGTGCCCGAACGCAATCTCATCAAGCGCTTCATCAATCCCTACGGGCACTATCGCAGGCACATCAGCGCCGAGCTTGAGCCGTTTCTGCATGATGATGGGGTTGCGCTGGCCGGGCTGAAGACGTCCCGGCGCGCCAATCTGCATTCTCTCAACTGGTCTGACGGCGCGATCAGCAAGGATCAGCTCGAGCGACTGGAGAGCCGGTTTGCGCAAGTGCCGTCCGACACGGTCAAGGTCGTGATCGCCCACCACCCGCTGCTTCATCCCGAAGAGCCCATGGCCCGGCACCAGAACCGCGTGCGCCGCGCCGACAAGGCGCTCAAGGTTTTCTCGCGGATAGGGGTGCGGCTGGTGCTCTCGGGGCATTTCCACATGTCCTATGTCCGCCGCCACGCCCATGCGGGAGAGGTGCGCAAGGCGGTGCCCACAGGGCCGCGCGAGAGCAGCGAGGGCCATATCCTTGTTGCACAGGCGGCGTCCACCACCTCGACCCGGCTGCGGGGCGAACCCAATGCCTATAATCTCATCGATATCGAGGGACATGAGATCACCATCAACGTCCGCGAATGGCTGGGCGAAGGCTGGACAACACGTGAGAAGGCGCAGGAAGCGGCCTGATGCGGATGGCCGATCATCAAGGATTGAGGCTGTCGCCGGCATGGCCGGAGCGCCACACCGCGGCACTTTTTGTCCAAATGCGGTCCGTCCGGTCGGGGGAAACGCCTTAAAAGAGCTTTTATCGCGTTGACAACTGCCGGTGTTCCCCGTTTATCGGGCAGCATTCACAATCATTCCGAGAGGCTGCATGCGGCTCGTTTTTGTAATCCCCGCCTACAATGAAGAGGCAATGATCGGTCAGTGCCTTGAAGCGGTGATGGCTGAAATCAAGCGCAGCGGGCACCCTGCAGACGTGATTGTGGTCGACAACGCCTCGACCGACAGGACCGGCGAAATCGCGGCGAGCTATCCTGGTGTGCGGGTGGTCAAGGAAACCAACAAAGGCCTGGTTCATGCCCGCCACGCCGGCTTCGTGGCGTCCGAGGGCTATGATCTTGTCGCCAATATCGATGCCGATACCATGGTGCCCGAAGGCTGGCTGACCACGGTTTTTGACGAATTCGACAAACATCCTGAACTCGTCTGCGTGTCCGGCCCCTATCACTACTACGACCTCAATCGCCGGCAATTGGCGCTGGTTGAGGTGTTCTACGCCTTTACCTATTTCACCTATATCCTGAGCCGGTTCATCCTGCGCGTCGGCTCGGTGATCCACGGTGGCAATTTTGTCTTCCGCCGCGAGGCGTGGGAGCAGACCGGCGGCTATGACCGCTCGATTGCCTTTTACGGCGAGGATACCGACGTCGCCGTGCGGCTGTCCAAGATCGGTCCGGTCAAATGGACCCACAAGCTGCGCATGAACACCTCGGGCCGCCGGATCGAGAAGGAAGGCATCATCCACACCGGTCTGGTCTATGCCAAGAACTTCTTCTCTATGACCTTCCGTGGCAAGCCGGCAACCGTCGACTATCGCGATATTCGCGAATAGGGCGCACCAGAAAAATCTGTACCCGTGTGTCGGGATCGGCGATGCTGATCCGTCTTAATGCTGTGGGGGCGAAAAATGCCCCGCCGGTACATTTGAGGACGACACAATGACCAAGATGATTTTCGTGAACCTGCCCGTGCGCAATCTTGCTGCCGCCACCCGCTTTTACGAGGCGATCGGCTGCACAAAGAACGCCGATTTTTCCAGCGACGACGCCTCCTCGATGATGTGGTCGGATGCGATCACCTTCATGTTGCTCACGCACGAGTATTTCTCCACATTCACCACCAAGCCGATCGCCGATGCCCATGCGGCGGCCGGCGCATTGATCGCGCTGTCCTGCGACAGTCGTGAAGCGGTGGATGCGATCACCGAGGCGGCCGGAAAGGCGGGCGGCAAACCCGATGTCCGCGAACCGCAGGACCTGGGCTTCATGTACGGTCGTGCGTTCGAAGACCCCGATGGCAACATCTTCGAGCCGGTCTGGATGAACATGGAAGGTGCTGCAAACGCGGGATGAGGAGCAGCCATCGTGACCGACGCCGTTGAAATAAGCTGCACTTGCGGCCAGGTGGGCCTGGCCCTTGAGCGTGCCCCGATCATCAGCACCGAATGCCACTGCACCAGTTGCCGCACAGCGGGCGACGCCCTTCAAGCGCTGCCACTCGCCCGGCCGATGCTGAACCCGAGCGGAGGGACACATTTCGTTATCTATCGCAAGGATCGGGTCGCCTTGAGCAGGGGGCTCGATCTGCTGACCGCCTACCGGCTCAAACCTGATTCCCCGACGCGCCGAGTCATTGCTTCGTGCTGCAACACCCCGGTGTTCCTCGAATTTCAGCACGGGCATTGGCTAAGCCTTTACAGCAGTCTTTGGCTTGAGGGGACCCTGCCGCCGCCCGAGATTCGGACTGTGGTTTCCGATCGCCAGGGATTGCCCGAGCTGGACGGAAACGTCCCGGCAAGTTGGCGTCACACAGCGGGATTTTACGCGCGGCTTCTCGGCGCTTGGATCGCCATGGGATTCAAAACGCCCGAAATTGCGCTCTCGCGGCCCGAGGAAACGATTATGGGCGCCGCCGCATAGCGCTCGCCAATCGGGAGGCGGCGAGTGGCAAAGCCGCTACGCCTCCTTCAGTTCCCCCAGGATTGTCGGGATCAGTTCGCTGACGGTGGGGTGAATGTGCATGGTGTTCTTCAGATCGGTATAGGCCATGCCAGACTGAATGGCATCGATGAGCACATGAATGGCCTCATCGCCGCCAACGCCGAAAATCGCGCCCCCGATTATCCTGCTGGTGTCGGCATCGACGACCACCTTCATATAGCCGGCGCTTTCTCCCTTTTCCTTGGCGCGCGATACCCGCGTCATGGGGCGCTTGCCGACCAGCACCCGGTGGTCGCGCTTTTTGGCCTCGGTCACTGTCATCCCTGCGCGTCCGAGCGGCGGGTCGGTATAAAGCGCATAGGCATCGGTGCGCGCCTCCACTGACCGGTTTGCCCCCTCCAGATTGTCTGCGACGATCTCGTAATCATTATAGGCCGTGTGCGTGAAGGCGCCCCGTCCGTTGCAATCGCCCACGGCCCAGACGCCTTTCACCGATGTTTCAAGGCGTTCGTCGGTGAGAATGTGGCCCCGGTCATCTGTGGCAATGCCCGTTGCTTCGAGGCCGAGATCGTCGGTATTGGGTTGGCGTCCGATGGCAACAAGCACGTGCGAGCCGGTGATCGCCGGAGCGCCTTCCGAACAATCGACTTTGACCACCGGCCCGTGCTCGGATCGCGAAAAGGCTATGCAATCGGCATTGAGCCTTATGTCGATCCCTTCACCGGCCAGGATCTCGGTGGCGGTCTGCGAGGCGTCTGCATCCTCGCGTTTGAGCAACCGATCGCCACGCTCGACGATTGTGACCTTGCTGCCGAACCGGGCAAACATCTGCGCAAATTCCAGCCCGATATAGCCTCCGCCGACAACAACGAGATGGCGTGGGACGTCCGTCAATTCCAGGATGCTGCTGTTGGTGAGAATCTCGATCTCGTCGATCCCCGGATAATCGGGAATAACGGCTCGCCCGCCGACATTGAGGAAAATGCGTGGCGCTTCGAGCGTGCGGCCGTCGACCGTGATTGTATGGTCGGCAACAAAGCGCGCATGGCCTTCAATCAGCGTGAGATTATCGGTTCCGGTCAGCCAGTCGTGCAGGCCCGAACGGGAGGCTTCGACAATCCCGTCCTTGCGGCTTTTTACGGCCGCCATATCAACGCCTACGGGGCCGCCAAGCGTGACGCCATAGTCTGCCGCCCTGCCGGCGATATGGGCGACGTAGGCGCTCGCGACCATGGTCTTGGTCGGAGTGCAGCCAGTGTTGACGCAAGTGCCGCCCAGGAGCTTGCGCTCGATCAGCGCAACCTTGTTGCCTTGCCCCGCCAGCCGGGCGGCAAGCGAGGGGCCGGCCTGGCCCGCGCCGACAACGATCGCGTCGAACTGTTCAGTCATGCCGCCAGCCGACCGGCTCGCGTGGAGGACAACAAATCATGGTGGTCCTTTGGTTCGACCGGCACTCTAACACCTGTTGGGGGCAGGAATCGAGATCAGCTTGCATCACCACTTCCCAAACTCCTGACTCGGTGTTAATGACCCTCGCCAACCCAAAGCCGGTGTGAGTCTGACTCCTGCACCGGCCAAGCGGACAATGCGGGCACGGCGGATCGGTCATAAAGCCGACGGCGTGGCACGCTAAACCATCGACATTCATCTGTTCCATGATGAAGGGCACGAAAGGGGCTGGCCTTGGCGAAGATTATTTCCTCTATCACCGGTGATTCCGCACTGACATTTGACGACGTGCTGCTCCAGCCCGCCCGTTCGGACGTGCTGCCGACCGACGTCGACATCAAGAGCTATGTCACAAAGGATATCGCGCTCAACCTGCCGATCCTGTCCTCGGCCATGGACACGGTGACCGAAGCCAACATGGCCATTGCCATGGCGCAGGCCGGTGGGATGGGCGTCATTCACCGCAACCTCACCCCCGAGCAGCAGGCCGAACAGGTCAAGCAGGTCAAACACTTTGAATCCGGCATGGTGGTCAACCCCATCACCATAGGCCCGGACGCTACGCTGGCCGACGCTTATGCGCTGATGGACCGTTACAAGATTTCGGGCATCCCCGTGGTCGCCAATGGCGGCACCGGCGGGCGCAACAATGGCAAGCTGGTGGGCATTCTCACCAACCGCGACGTACGATTTGCCTCCAACGACCGCCACAAGATTTCCGACCTGATGACCCGCGATCAGCTCATCACGGTGCGCGAAGGCGTCAGCCAGGAGGAGGCCAAGCGGCTGCTCCATCAGCACCGGATCGAAAAGCTGCTGGTGGTCGATGAGCACAACAACTGCATCGGGCTCATTACCGTCAAGGATATGGAAAAGGCCCAGCTTCACCCCTCGGCCATCAAGGATGCGCAGGGCCGCCTGCGGGTCGCCGCTGCGTCCACGACCGGCGATCAGGGTTTCGAGCGCTCCATGGCGCTGATCGAAGCGGGGGTCGATCTGCTGGTCATCGATACCGCTCACGGCCATTCGGTTCGCGTCGCCGAGGCCGTCGAGCGCGTCAAGCGCGAATCCAATTCCACCCGCATTGTCGCCGGTAATGTCGCGACGGCGGAGGCGACCAAGGCCCTGATCGACGCCGGTGCGGATTCGATCAAGGTCGGTATCGGGCCGGGCTCGATCTGTACAACCCGCATTGTCGCCGGCGTTGGCGTGCCCCAGCTTGCCGCGGTCATGGGCTGTGCCGAAGAGGCCGACAAGCAGGGCATCCCGGTGATTGCCGATGGCGGCATCAAGTTCTCGGGCGATCTGGCCAAGGCGCTGGCCGGTGGTGCATCGGTCGCCATGGTCGGCTCGCTGCTGGCCGGAACCGATGAAAGCCCCGGCGAAGTCTATCTCTATCAGGGGCGTTCTTATAAATCCTATCGCGGCATGGGCTCGGTCGGCGCCATGGCGCGCGGCTCGGCGGATCGCTATTTCCAGCAGGAAGTCAGCGATCAGATGAAGCTGGTGCCCGAGGGGATCGAAGGCGCAGTGCCCTACAAGGGCCAGGCCGGAGCGGTGCTGCATCAGCTGGCCGGCGGGCTGCGGGCGGCGATGGGCTATACCGGCGCCAGGGATCTCGAAACTTTCCGGCGCGAAGCCACGTTCGTCAAGATAAGCTCCGCGGCACTGGGCGAAAGCCACGTCCATGACGTGACCATCACCCGCGAGAGCCCCAACTATCGCGGAAAGTAACGCCATGAGTCTCGCCACCCTGCTGATCCTGCTTGCGCTATGGACGCAGGGAGCGCTGACCCTGGCACTGCTTTTCATCCTCGGCCGGCGACGCCTGCCGCTGGTCATGGAAAAGAAGATCGCGGTGCGCGATATCGCGCTCGACACCGGGCCCTGGCCCGAAGACGCCCAGAAGACGTCGAATGCCTTTGACAACCAGTTCCAGCTTCCGGTGCTGTTTGCTATCGGCATCGCGATTGCGATCTATCTCGGCGCGAGCTGGCCGGAAGCGGTGTTGGCCTGGGTGTTTGTATTGTCGCGCGTCGTTCACGCGGCAATCCACGTCACCACCAATCACGTCTATAGGCGCTTTTCCGCTTATGTCGTGGGCTTTGGTGTTCTCACTGCACTCTGGATTGCGATCCTTGTGCGTCTCGTCCTCGTATTTCAAACGGTCTGACCTATGGCTCTGGCAACGCGTATCGACACCATTTTCGTTCCCGCCCTGGATACCGACAGTGCCGCCAAATGGTACGCCCGCATGTTTTCGATGACCGAGATATTTCGCTCGGGCGGTTATATCGGCCTGCGGTTCGATGAGGGTGAAGCAAAGGCAACAGCTTTGACGCTGATTCCGGCCGATACGATCAGCAACACTTATGTCGCTTTCAATCTGTTCAGCCCCGATCCGGAGGCGCTCCGAAACGCGCTCATTGCCGATGGCCGGGAGGTGACCGAAATCCATGACGTCCCGTCCATGCGCTGGTTCGATTTTGTCGATATCTCCGGCGTTCGCGTCAATGTCTGTTCGTTTGGCGAGGCAAACTGATGCGCCTTCCCGGACGAATGGCAGCGGCCATCGAAGTGCTGGCCGATATGGAAGCGCGCAAGCGCCCGGCGTCCGAAGCCCTCAAGGGCTGGGCGCTCGACCACCGTTTCGCCGGGGCGGGCGATCGTGCCGCCATCGGCAATCTGGTTTACGACGCGCTGCGCAAGCGGGTCAGCCATGCCTGGCGCATGGGTGAGGATACGCCCCGCGCCCTGGTCCTCTCTGTTGCGGTCAACGACTGGAATCAAGACATTAACGCCCTCAATCAGGACTTCAGCACCGACAGGTTCGCGCCGGAATCAATTTCCGAGACCGAGGCGCTAAAGCTTTCTTCCGATTCAGCTTTTGACGATGCGCCCGACCACGTGAAGGCCGATGTGCCTGAATGGCTGGCCGGGCCGCTCGAGCGCAATTTTGGTGCCGATTGGATCGAACAGGGCAGGGGGATGACGACGCGCCCGCCGCTCGACATGCGCGTCAACCGCCTCAAAGCCGACCGGGCCCGTGTGGAAAAATCCCTTTCCCGCTTCGCGCCGCAACCAACGGCTATCGCCCCTGATGGGCTGCGCCTGCCATCCGGCCCCAACGATGCCCGCACCGCCAATGTGCAGGCCGACGAGGGCTATCAGAAGGGCTGGTTCGAGATTCAGGACGAGGGCAGCCAGATTGTGGCGCTGCTGGCCGGCGCGCAAATGGGCGAGCAGGTGCTTGATCTGTGCGCCGGGGCAGGGGGCAAGACCCTGGCTCTGGCTGCCGCCATGGGCAATACCGGGCAGATTTTCGCTTATGACACGCAGCGGACGCGACTCGCCCCGATCCATGAGCGCTTGAAGCGCAATGGCGTGCGCAACGCACAGGTTCGCAACCCCGATGACGGAGCGCTCGACGACCTTGTCGGCAAGATGGACCGTGTGGTGATCGACGCACCATGTACCGGCACAGGCACGTGGCGCCGCCGTCCGGACACCAAATGGAAACTCACCCCCGCCCAGCTCGAAGCGCGTTTGGCCGATCAGGTTCAGGTGCTCGATGAAGCGGTCCGGTTTTTAAAGCCGGGGGGCCAATTGGTCTATATCACCTGCTCGATCCTGCCCGAGGAGAATGACGACCAGATCAAGGCGTTTCTTGAGCGCCACGAAGGCTTTAGGCTGGTTTCGCTGCCCGAGCGTTGGGATGCGCTTTTCCCCGGCGCCCCGAAACCTTTGAGCACGGACGGAAATACGATTACACTCACGCCTGCCGCGACCGATACCGACGGCTTTTTCTGCGCGGTGCTGACGAGGGGATAGGGCCATGGCAAGCCGTTGGATCGCGATTGTCTTCGGATCCGCGCTGCTGCTCGCCGTTGCCGCCATAATCGGCATTGCGGCCCTTTTCACGATTGCCGGGCCCGGCAATGACATCCGCTACGATTTCGTTTCGCCGTCTGGCCGCGTCGATCTGTATCTGATCGAGACATGCGAGCGAGAAGGGTGCACCCATCAGGCCGTGATCGAAAGGCCGGGGCTCGAAGGCGAACCGATACAGGTTCGCTGCGGCCTGGATATCGAGGCGTTGGACCCTGTTTTCGTGTCCCTCGATATCCAATGGGTATCCGACGAGAGTGGTGTGCTCATCGCCTTTGCCGGCGCCGGCGGCGCGGAACGCTCGATTTCCATCGACTTTGACCGCGACTGCAACGCATGAACGTCCAAAGTTTGGGGGCTGGGTGAACCAAAATCGGATGGATCGCGTTAAAACGGGCATGACCCAAGCATCTTACAATATCGACATCAGGCAGCCACGCACACTTGTTTGGCTTGCGGTATTCTTGATCGCAGTCATCGGCACTGGCGCCTTGATCGGGACGCAGACCGCTCCTGGCGCCTGGTATGCCGGGCTTGAAAAGCCCCCCTTCAATCCACCCAACTGGGTCTTCGGACCGGTCTGGTTCACCCTTTACGTAATGATTGCCATTGCCGGTTGGCGAACTTTCATTGCAGCACCGGCCAGTGTCGCCATGGCATTATGGGCGGGCCAGATGGTGCTCAATTGGGTCTGGTCACCAGCGTTTTTTGCCGCGGAAAATCTGTGGCTTGCAATGATCATCATCGTTCCGATGCTGGCCGCCATCCTTGCCTTTATTGTTAACGTATGGCCCCGGGACAGGGTGTCGGCCCTGCTGTTTGTGCCTTATGCGGCGTGGGTGAGCTTCGCTACTGTTTTGAACTTGTCCCTACTGGTGCTTAATACGTAAGTACTTTTCCTTCGAGTAAAGTGTATAGAAGGTAGAGTATTGCCTAAAATTTGATTCAAAAGCGCCCTCCGAGCTTATGAATACTCAAATTTGATATCGGCATCCTCAAAGGATGCTACATGAAAGCCAAACATTATTCCTGGTTGAGAAGGCGGTCAGATCTATTGAATCTGGCGTCGACGATGGAGCGGTTGAGTACGTTCGCGGGATCGCAAATCAGCTCAACATCTCCCATCATCACCTTCATCGGACCTTCGCTGCAGCAGTCGGGGCGCCGCCGGGGGCCTATCGCCGGTTGGTGAGCATGCATGCGGCAGCCCTCCGGCTGCAATGGTCGCATGAACCGATCGGTCGTATCGGGTATGCGGTGGGCTATGCCAGCCAGGCGGCGTTCACACGCGTCTTTGATCGATTTTTCGGCACCCTGCCAGGACGCTACAGAACGGCCTATGGGCGGGCGCGAACAACCGTCCCGCCCGTAGAAAGTGCGATCTTCGTCAGGGTGCATGACGGCATCCCGCTGTTGTTGCTGGCCAAACGCTATCGGGGGCACCCCACAGACATCGATGGCTTCTGGGACGATTTCCTGCAACGCTATCGCGCCGTGATCGGCCAGTATTCGCGGCCGTTGCGGCGGGTTGGATTGATCTATAACGATTGGCGCGCCGATCCGGACAATCTCGTGCGCTATGATTGCTGCGTCGTGGTTGAGCCCAGAGATTCGGTTGATTTGCGCAACCCTCCCCCAGGTTTGCACGCGGTGCTAAGTCGCGAGCGCGAATATGCCGGGTATTGCTTTCCGTCTGGGACTTTTGACCGCCAAAGGGCCTATGCCGAGATTGGAGACAGCTTGTTTTTCCGGCGCTCCCTGGCAGTCACCGAAGATCCCGTAATGGAACTCCACGACGAGGCCCGGCCTGGGGAAACAACGCTGCTCTATGCCGTTGAGTAACGGGCATCACACTAACGTCAGTTAAAAATATCGGTCCCATATCAACCTTGAGCAAACGCCCTCTTCAAGGTTGAGCATCTTGGGCGGATGCTACCTGGATTCGAAACCCAAGTTCTGGTCGAAAGGGCTGTCAGATCGATAGAATCTGGCATCGATGACGGCGCTGTCGAATATATTCGCGCCATCGCGCGTCAACTCGACATTTCCCATCACCACCTTCATCGCACATTTGCCATCGCTGTCGGCGAGCCCCCCGGAGCATACCGCCGACGGGTGAGCATGCATGCGGCGGCCCTGCGGCTGCAATGGTCCCATGAACCGATCGGCCGCATCGGGTACGCTGTGGGCTATGCCAGCCAGGCTGCCTTCACGCGGGTTTTCGACCGCTTTTTCGGGATTCTGCCGGGGCGTTACCGAACACGATACGGACAGGCGCGCCTGTCGGTGCCTCCCATTGAACGCGCTCAGTTCATTCAGGTGGATGATGGCAGGCCGTTGTTGCTGCTCGCCAAGCGGTATCGCGGGTACACCGAAGATATCGACGATTTCTGGCGAGATTTTTTCACCCGATTTGGAAGTGCCATAGATCGCTATTCGACGCCATTGAGGCGCGTTGGCCTGATCTATAATGACTGGCGGGCCGATCCCGATAACCTTGTGCGCTATGATTGCTGCGTCGTCGTCGGCAACACCGATGCCGTGGACATAAACAATCCGCCCGAAGGCCTGCATCTGGTGCTCAGTCGGGAGCGCCAATATGCCGGATACCGTTTTCCGGCCCAATCCTATGAACGCCGGCGGGCCTATGTCGATGTGGGGGACAGTCTGTTTTTTCGCCGTTCGCTCGCGGTGACCGAAGATCCGGCAATGGAATTGTATGATGAAGTGGGAAGCGGAGAAACGACGCTGCTATATGCAGTTGAGTAGGGTTAAACCCATATTAAAATCAGGTAAAAATTGCCGCCCATATCAACTGCGAGCAAACGTCAAGTTTGATCCTGCGCCATAGTCGACTCGCGCAATTACTTCTCCCCCTTTTTGGTTTGGGGGCAATTTGGAGGCGACTATGAAAAAGTTTCTAGCGACGGCGTCAATCGCCGTTCTCCTGTCTTTCGGTGTGACGCAAGGGGCTCAGGCCCAGCTTGGTGGTCTCCTTGATATCGACACTGACGACGGACTCGAGATCAATCTTCTGGACGATACGGCCAAAGTAAGGCTTGGCGGAGGCGATAAGGACGTTCTCGACGTCAAGGTGCTCGATGACGGCGACGGCGGCTCGCTCGCAAACGCCAATGTCAGCGCTGGCCGTGACAGCATTCTCGGTGTGGACGCCGGCCTTCTCGATGACACCGTGACCGCCAATGTGGACGTCGGCGGTGACGATATCCTTGATGTTGATGTCGGTGTCGGCGGAAATGGTGGCAACGGCGGTAATGGTGGAAACGGCGGCAATGGTGGGAACGGCGGCAATGGCGGCGTGAACGGCGGCGGCAATGGCGGTGTCAACGGCGGCGGTGGTTCCGGTGGCACACAATTCGCCAGTTCGGACCCTTCCTGCATGGGCGTCGATCCCAACACCCTGATCCAGATGTTCGAACAGTCGACACTGTCGGGCTGGGAAAACGCAAGCAATATCCAGATCCAGGCGCTGCGCGTCTGCCCCGATATCCGCGAGTATATGGCTAACTACTTTGCGGCCAGTGGCAAATACAATCAGCTGCAGGGCCTCGTGCGGTCCGATCCGCTGGTTGCAGCCTCTCTGAGCCGCTCGAACTACGATGCGGGTCGGGTGCTTGGCGTGACCCGGCAGTCGTCCAGCCTGACGGTCTTCGTCTTCTAGGCGGCTCTAACGATCAAGAGGCCACTCGTTGACGAGAGAATCCGCGCATTTCCCCCAAAATGCGCGGATTTTCGTTGCCTGGGATTCGATTAAGCAGCCGGACGCAGCCCAAAAATGAACCACCCCGGATGCGAGGGACATCCGGGGTGGCTGCAAAAGGCCTGAGGGCATGGGACCGCAACTGGCCTTTTGACCGGGATTGCGCGGA
Organism: Rhizobiales bacterium UBA3584; assembly: GCA_002375765.1. Lineage (GTDB taxonomy): Bacteria > Pseudomonadota > Alphaproteobacteria > Rhizobiales > Devosiaceae > Pelagibacterium > Pelagibacterium flavum. The sequence continues at coordinate 23,599 of DFMV01000011.1, forward strand.
GTGGGACGCTTTGGGGGACCGCGCTCTGCCCGTTTTCTCGACGAGGCACATTGGAATGCTCGCGTGCCTGCCACTTGCCCTAACAACGCCAAAGCGCGCGCTGGGTTGCAAAAGGGGTTGCATTATTTGCGTCCATCGGGATTGTCGCGTTTCAGGCCGTTCTCCCCATTGCCTGACCGCTCGATTCCAATTAAAGGCTCGCCATGCAGAACGACGCGCCCACAGATACCATCCTCATTGTCGATTTCGGTTCACAGGTCACCCAGCTCATCGCGCGCCGGGTCCGTGAAACCGGGGTCTATTGCGAAATCCACCCGTTCAGTACGGCGGCCGACAGGCTCGACGCGCTCCGGCCCAAGGGCATAATCCTTTCGGGCGGCCCGGCCAGCGTCATCGAGGACGGTTCGCCCCAGGTCGATCACAAGCTCCTCGATTATGGCGTGCCGGTGCTTGGCATCTGCTATGGCCAGCAGGCCATGTGCGTAGCGCTTGGCGGTGTCGTGGAACCCGGCTATGTGCGAGAGTTCGGCCGCGCCGAAGTGCGCATCGAAAAGGATTGCTCGCTCTATGACGGCGTTTGGGAGCTCGATCACTCCTATCAGGTTTGGATGAGTCACGGCGACAAGGTTTCCGAAATCCCCGAGGGCTTCGAGGTCGTCGGCACCTCACCCGGCGCACCTTTCGCGATGATCGCCAATGAGGGGCGCAAATTCTTCGGTGTCCAGTTTCATCCCGAGGTCTATCACACCCCCGACGGCGCCAGGCTTTACGCCAATTTCGTGCATCATATTTGCGGCTGCGACGCCAATTGGACCATGGCGGCCTATCGCGAACAGGCCGTTGCCGCCATCCGCGAGCAGGTGGGCGACAAGAAGGTTATCTGCGGCCTTTCAGGCGGCGTGGACTCCTCGGTAGCCGCCATCCTGATCCATGAGGCTATTGGCGACCAGTTGACCTGTATTTTCGTCGACCACGGTCTGTTGCGCAAGAACGAGGCCGATGAAGTGGTCTCGATGTTCAGGCATCAGTACAATATCCCGCTCGTCCACGTTGATGCCTCGAAAGAATTCATCGGGGAGCTCGAAGGCGTCGTTGAGCCCGAGGCCAAGCGCAAGATCATCGGTCGGCTGTTCATCGAGACGTTCGAAAAGGAAGCCCACAAGATCGGCGGCGTAGAGTTTCTCGCCCAGGGCACGCTCTATCCGGATGTCATCGAATCCGTTTCGTTTACCGGCGGCCCCTCGGTCACCATCAAGAGCCATCACAATGTTGGCGGGTTGCCCGAGCGCATGAACATGAAGCTCGTCGAACCCCTTCGCGAGCTTTTCAAGGACGAAGTGCGCAAACTGGGCCGCGAACTGGGCCTGCCGGAACATTTCGTGGGCCGCCATCCGTTCCCAGGACCCGGTCTTGCCATCCGCCTGCCGGGCGGCGTGACACGCGAAAAGCTCGATATCCTGCGTCAGGCCGATGCGATCTATCTCGACGAGATCCGCAAGGCGGGGCTTTACGATACCATCTGGCAGGCTTTCGCCGTGCTGCTCCCGGTGCAGACCGTGGGCGTGATGGGCGATGGCCGCACCTATGAAAGCGTCTGCGCCTTGCGCGCCGTCACTTCGGTCGACGGCATGACCGCCGATTTCTACCCTTTCGACATGAATTTCCTCGGCCGCGCCGCGACCCGGATCATCAACGAGGTCAAGGGCATCAACCGCGTCGTTTATGATGTGACCTCCAAGCCTCCCGGAACCATCGAGTGGGAGTAGGGGAAACTCATTAGGCTGTGGTTGCACGGGGCACTTTACGGGGTGCGTCGTCAGGTCATGATCAGCGTCAGGCCCGGATGCAGCTTCTGCAGATTCCGTATGGACTTGGCTTGCCACGGAATCTCGGACGTCGCCCGCACAACGAGCTTTGTATCGGAGTGCTTTCGCAACTCGATGGTGAACTTCGCCAGCAGGTTGATTCCCGAAGAGTTGAGAAACTCGAGATTCGTCAGATCCAGGGTCATTGATGGAGGCTTTTCGGCAAGCACTTCCTGCAAGAGCTCGAGTATCGGCTGATAGGCCTGGGTCCCCGACAGCCTCATTGTGCCGTCAAAATAGACGTCGCTTCCTTCCGTCCATACGCTGTAAGTGTCTGCTTTGATCTGCATGATATGTAGCCTTACAGTTGATTGGTGAAGATGGGTATCGACCCGAAAGTTTCCACGCGCATCCGCATCCTTTCTTCGGGACGATCAAATCGCCAGGCCAGGCGGGAGCCGTAATCGCTCATCAAGGTCAGCAGCCCAAGTCCCGACGCATTCGAGTTGGGGTTTTCGGCATTGTGCTCGATCTTCTGGATAAGAAGATCTTCCGGATCGCCAGAGGTTATCCCTGCGAGATAGGTCTCGAAGTCGCTGGATGTTCGTTCATCGATTTCATTCGATACTTTTATTATGAAACTGTCCGAGTCAATTATCGATTCGATAGTAATGTCGCCGCGGAAGCGAAACTTTATCGCGTTCTCGATAAGCTCGTTTGCGAGATATTCAATGTTATGTTTTATGTATTTGTATTCATTGTGAAGGGATTGGAATTGCTGTGCGTAAAAATCGGCTATGAAGCCTGATGTTATGGCGCAATGATGCCAGCCGATCTCCAGCGGGCCATCAAGAATTTTGACCGTAATTCTGCTATCACTGGAATGAAAAGCGATTTCCGGTATTCCAAACTGTACCTTCATTGCTTCACCTGTGCTTCATAACTATAAGAGTTATGTCGTCGTATATCTTCTGCGTTCCGATGAAGGCCATAAGATCTCCAAGAACCTTGGATTTGATTTCTTCGGCACTGCATTTGTGATGTTGGAAGGCGCTTTGGCGGAGGCGTTCCAGTCCGAACATGCGGCCATTTGTATCCTCGGCCTCGGTCACCCCATCGGTGTGGAGGATGATGGCATCGCCCGCGCCGAAGGGGATGTCGCGTGTAGTGATAAACGGCGCGATGTCCAGTTCCAGGCCGATGGGAAAGCCAAGATCCATTGTATCGATGGTTTCAATCTCTCCGCCGGCTCGCATGACAATCACGTCTTCATGTTGGCCATACAAGGTGAGGCGCTCGTCCTCGTAGTCGATAAACGCCAGCGACAGGTGCTTGTCCCAGTCGGTGCGCTCTAGGTTCTTGTAGATCGCCCGGTTGAGCCAGCTCAGGAATTGGCGTGGATCGGACTTTCCTGTCTCCTGCAGGGCGCGCGTCACAGATTGTACCATCATCATGAGCACGCCGCTTTCCAGGCCGTGCCCGGTCACGTCGCCGATCCCGATCTTTACGCGGGGTCCATCTTGCAGGACATCATAGTAGTCGCCACCAACCTCGTCGGCAGGCTGCATGTAGGCTGCGATATCGACGTCGGGGATTGCCTGCAGTTCCAGGGCCCTGGGCAAGACCATCATCTGGATTTGGCGTGCAACCTCAAGTTCGGCCCCCAGCCGGATATTTTCGCTTTTCAGCTTGGTGTTGAGCGCCAGGATCTCCTGGTGGGCCTTGCCGAGCTCCTTTGTCCGATCGTCAACGATTTGCTCAAGGTTCTCGGTGTGAAAGCTGATTTCCTCGGCCATCCGGTTGAAGGCAACTCCGGCTTCACCGACTTCGTCGCGCGTGGGAATGGATACCCGAATACTGTAATCTTTCGACTGGATGCGCTGGGCCGCGCTTGCAAGTTCGCTCAGACCGGCTGTTATCCTCTTGGAAATGCCGAAAACCGCCGCAAACACAACCATAAGAGCCAGACCGATGGCTCCGAGCTGATAGATGAGCGTCTGGTTGGTCGCGCGCGCGATGCTGGCCTGCGCGCTATAGAGTGAGGCATATATCGCCTGTTCGGGAACCACGACGCCGATCAGCATTGCCTCGCGCGTGATCGGCCCGGCGCTCCAGAGATTTGTCGGGGCCAATCTTGTAAGAACAGTCATATAGGGGACGGCCTCGCCATTCTGATTGAGCGTGATGTGCTCGATTTCCCCCTCGGCGTCTTGATCGAGTGACATTGAGGCAATTGCCGGCTGGTCGCTACCGCGCAGGGACCGCTCCAGGCCGGTGACCCCCTGGGCCTGCTCGCCACTCGAGGAACGCAGGCCAATGATCGACTCGCCTTCGGGATTGATGGCCACAACGTTTCCATTCGACATGGCCAGAAAGCCGAATCCCACATCGGCGATTTCGATGCTTTCAACGATTTCGGCCAGTTGATCGAGCGTGATATCGGCCCCGGCGACGCCGGCAATTCCGGTTCGATCACGCGTCCACAACGGATGAAAAAAGCTGACGATGAGTTCGCCGGTAATGGCGTCGGTGTATGGCGCCGTTTGCGTTATATCGGTGGCGACCGGACGAGCGGAGGGGGTCTCGATCCATTGCTGCCAGGAGGGGTAGATGCCCGGGAAGAAAAACTCCCAGAATTCAGCCTCGTTGTGCCCCGGATAGAGCCGATCAAAGGTCTGGGCCTGGTCGGTATAGGGAACGGTTCTGAAAATCGGCCGTTCCGTGGGCCCGATATAATACATCTGCAGCTTGTCTGCACCGCTGCGCAGAATGCTGGGGGCGACAAGGTCTAGTATTGCGCTGTCGCGGATTTCGTCCCGGACGCTCGGGAATGGCTGATTTTGCTCGTCCAGCAGATATCCCCAAACGCTTACAACCGAGGGTGCTCCGGGCTCGTTTTGCGCCCAGTCTCCCTCAGGATTGTAAGATACGGTCGTCGATTGCGGAGATACGACGGAGACGGTCGACCCAATCGCATTTTGCTCGTTGGGATTATCGATCTGGTCTTGCAGCACGCCGGCCAGGGCGACCACATCAGCGTGTACCCGGCTGATCAGAAGGTTGGCCTGCGCCGCCGTCGTCTCCGCGTAAGAGAGAATGTATTCCTCGGTTGCGGCAGTCAGCCCTTCGCCGACCTCCGCGGTTGCGTTTCGTGACAGGTTCGTCACGTTCCACAACGCCAGGCCCCCGATCACCGTAAGGTCAAAAAGCACGGCACCGCCGACCACAAGCAGGAACTTGGCCCGGAACGATCGCAGCCCGAAGCGCGAGGTCTTCTTTTCTACGTTCATTGCGGTTTTTGCCCCGATGCCACCCAGATGGGCCAGCCGGCGTAACCCTTAGGATGGAGTGCTGCGAAGATGTGGTCCTGGAAACCCTGACGAAAGCGTTCGATAAATTCTGCGGAGTCGCCGCGCTTTTCGGCCATCTCCCCCGCATAGACGTCCTCCCAGGCGGCGATGATGTCGGCGAATGCCTGCGGGTCCCCATCGAGGTTGGTAACCATGAACGATTCGACGCGAACGTCGTCGAAGCCCGCGTCGATCAGATACCGTCGGCTCTTGGGGCTGAGCTCCACATCCATGTCGAAAAAGCTGAAAAGTCTCGCAACCTCGTTGTAGGTCCACTGAATGCTTTCGGCACGCGGCTCGCCGAGGCAGTGCGAGTTTTTTTCGTTGGTGATATAGACCCGTCCACCGGGTTTGCAGATGCGATAGAGCTCTTTGAGTATGAGCTCCGGCCGATTGAATATCTGAAGAGAGTGGCGGCAGGTAACGAGATCGAACTGATCCGCCTCGAGCAGCATTTCTGAAGCATCGCCGTAGGTGTACTCAATCCCGCGAATGTCAAATTCGGCGGCCACTTTGCGCGCGTAGGCAAGACTTGGCCGAGAGTGATCGAGCGCGACAATCCGTGACGGCTTGAATTCCTTTTGAACGAGCACGGCGAAATCGCCGATGCCACAACAGATATCTGCTATGGCGATGCCATGCGCCATCCCGTGCCTTGGCAGGATCGTCCGCTCATGATGCCAGGTCAGCTTCGTTTGCGTGCGCAGGATGGGAATGAACCCGCCGCCTTCCAGAAAGCCTTGCCCCGGATAGAAATCACTGTCGTATTCCTGGACGTCGACGCTGGGTTCAATACGGGCCAGATGGCCGAACTTCCGCGTCGTCCAGCCGACAACGCTTGAGGTAACAATCACAAACCGCAGGTCGGGTCGCGAACGGCAGGCCTCGAGGATCACGCGCGCAAAGGCATGAAAGGCAGTGTTGTTCATCTGCACGAGGCGTTTGACATCGAGATAGAGAACCCCGCGAACATGCTCAATTGCTTCATTGAGCAGAGCGAGGCTGGGAGCGAGTTCGTCGGCAATCTGTGGTCGCATCACGCCCGAGATCAGGAACTGCTGATTATTGGGATCGTACTGCGTTCCATAACGCGTCGAAGCGTCGTGGCGGTTCATGGCAAGGTCTCCAGGGGAAGATCTACAATGATCGCCAGCGCATTGTCGTCCGGATGCTCGAGCTGGAGGGTGGCGCCATAGTCAAGGGCAAGTTCGAGCAGCGCTGTTTCTCCGCCAGGTCCCTCCTTGCCGGACATAGAAGCCAGGTATCGCTCGAGCCTGCTGCTTTCCGTTGCCTGACTTAAGGCTTCTTCGTAGTAACGGCGCTCTCCATGCGAGCACGGAAATTCTATGTAAACTCTCTCAAGGTCGCCCTGCCGGGATACACGGCAGGTGAACTTTCCTTCAGATTGATGCGTACGAAACACCATCTCTAAAAGCTCATTGACGGCCGATGAGAACAGATTGGTGTAACGAACCAGATCCGACCGATTGTGGCTGATCATCCGTGCGAGGTACGTTGATATGAGATCGCAGTTCTGCCAGAACGAATAGAAATCGCCTCGGGGCAGCGCGATCTCGACCATGGGTTCGTAGGCATCCGGTAAATGTGGCTTGCCGCTTTCGCCCTGCATCACATTTGCGCCCCTTGTGTCCGGACGTCCAGATTGACTTCTTCTGTATTGGAAGTGCGGTTCCTCGTAGCGCGCTCAATAAAGGCGTGCGCAGCCCTTGGTGCCATTGGTCTTGCGATAAAGTAGCCCTGAAGACGATCGCACCCTTGTTCCCGCAACCACTCGGCTTGCCCCGCGGTTTCCACGCCTTCGGCTGTTACGCTTATCCCCAGGCTATGCGCCAGATTGATAATGTTGCGAACGATCGCTTTGGATTTTGAGCTGGTCTCGACATCCTCTATGAAATACTTGTCTATTTTCATGATATCGAAAGGGAATGTCTTCAGATAACTCAAAGAAGAATAGTACGTTCCGAAATCGTCGAGTGATACTTTCACGCCCAATACGTTCAGGGTGTTAAGTGTATCGATGTTGTCGACTGTTGTTTCGAGCAGTATCGTCTCGGTTATCTCGAGGTCCAACCGTTCGGCCTGAATGCCGGTTCTGTCCAGTATTTGCGCAACCGTGTCAGTGATGGTGCCGCTGAGAAACTGCGCCGGTGACAGATTGACGGCCACCGAGAGGTTCGGGGGCCAGGTCAGCGCTTGTTTGCAGGCCTCTTCAAGGACCCATTTCCCGATCTGATCCATGTGGCCGTCAGCCTCTGCGACGGGAATAAACACGCGGGGCGGAATGAGGCCGAGTTTGGGATGCCGCCAGCTCAGCAACGCTTCAAACCCGGTCAACGCAAGTGATGGGTGTACGATAGGCTGATACTGGAGATGGAATTGCCCTCTCTGGAGGGCCATTGCGAGGTCGCGCCGCAGATTTTCGCGTTCCTCGAGCAGGAGCATCATCGATCGGTCGTAAACCCGGGAGCAGCCTCGTCCGTCTTTTTTGGCGGCGTAGAGGGCGACGTCGGCGGCCTTTATCATCTCGTCCGTGCTGGCGCCGTGATCGGGTGCCACTGATATTCCGATACTCGCGCCAACGAAGACCGGAACATCGCTGATGATATATCTGGCCTTCACAAGATCGAGGATTGCCTTTGCAAGGCGGTCGGCGGAGGCAGGTTGCTCTCTGCCTGTCTGGATGACTGTGAACTCGTCGCCCGCATTTCTAAAAGCGGTCTCTCCATCGCCCAGTGCAATCTGAATGCGGTTTGCCACAAGCTGGAGCAGGGCGTCACCGACGTCGTGACCAAGCGTATCGTTGACGGCCTTGAAGCCATCAAGGTCGATCTGCAGCAGGGCCACCTTGTCGTCGCTGCCGCGGGCATCGGAAAGGGCCGCCTGCAACCGGTCGCCAAACTGCCGACGGTTCTGCAGCCCGGTCAGTATGTCGTGGGTGGCCTGATGGAGGAGCGTATGATGGTCCACATCCGTTTTGGCGTCCATCGAGCCAAGTGCCACCGACTCCGCAACTTCAATTACGCCAATCCCGTCGGCCGCAGCAAATATTCTCGCCGAACTTGCCGAAGAGGTTGAAGACGGCGGCAACGTCAATTCAATTGCCGCTCCGCCTCCGCTTATCCGCTCAAGCTCCTGGAGCAATACCGGATCTCGAAAGATCGGGTAGATATCCCAGATCGGCGAGCCGATTTCAGCAACGCCACCATATTGTTTCTTGAATTGGGATCCGAAATGGGTGAGCCGAAGACGTCGATCGTAGAGCGAAGCAATGTCGAGTGTATTCGCCAGAAGGTCTTTGAGCCGGGATTCACTCAACGAACGCGATGACATTCCGCCTCTCCCACTGCCGCAGAGTAAAGCGGCCTGTCGAAAAGGCTGGATTACTCACAACACGCTGAAACCAGCAGCTCGATGAGCATAGCACGATGCCCGATGGTCAGGCAAACGAGCCGTGCAGGCGTCGGGGGACGACCGGTGTTGATGTGGTTAACGACTCCTTTCGGAGGAAATGCCGCATTTTCGACGGTTTCTTACACCGCAAGTTAACGGCTAGGGGGTAACGATTCGGAACAGCGTCGAAAGAGGGCACGGATTTTTGATGGAACACGCAACGCAGAGTTTCACTGCCATTTCCCAGCGCATACTCGCTATTGCCGGGGCGGTTTTCCTGCTCGTCCCAATAGCGGGGTGCCTCCAGACGGGCAGCAACGCGACGGTTTCATCGCTCAATGCCGTCAGTGCATATATGGACCCGGCGACAGTCGAGAAGCCCGTGGTAACGGTGGCAAGCAGTCAGTACCTCGGCAAGGCGGACTATATCTGCTCGCCGAGCGGCTTTGGACGGACATCCACGTGTTTCGAGCGCTCTGCCCGGCGATAATGCGACAAAACAGGGCGCTGCGAAGCGTCGTTCCCGTCGTCAGGTCTTTCCGCGATTGATGGTGTGCGCGTGGTGACATGGCCGCCACGCGCTGCTTTGCCCGTCAGTTCGTCGTTTCCTGGACAACGCGCCAGTTGGGAAATCCGAAATTGTCCGGCCACGGATAGACCTCGCCATCATTGAAATAGACAACGGCTGTGAGGTCAGGGAACTCTGCGTGACGCCTGGTTACGGACTGCGCCCATTGACGGACATAGGTCTGGTCACCTTCATAGCCGAGCTCTGCGACCATGATCGGTTTCCCATAGTCGTCGACCAGCGTGTAGCCGGGCATCAGACGCTCGGCAAAAGTCTGGTCGCTCCCGGCTATCGCCTGATCATATGGCTGATAGCCGAAGACCGACAGGCCTATGACATCCACGACATCATCACCGGGATAATAGTCCTGCAGGTTCGCGTTGCCCTTCGGCGACCACATGAACTGGGCGTTCGGCAGGTAGTTGCGGCACTCGGTTACGAAGCGTCGATAAACCTCGATGTATTCGGGGCCGGACCACTGCGCCCAGGAGAACTGGTTGTCCTCCTCGTCCATTTCCTGTGCGAACCGGATGGTAACAGGACTGGTGAGCCCGGCCACCTCTGAGCACACCGCCGCCACGTTGGCATCGTAGCTGCCACTCAGGATGCCGTTAAGGAGTTCTTGGGAGGATACGCGCCAGTCGCGGTCCCACGACCACGGTTCCACGCTGATGAGCAGCGAGCGGCCACGCTGCAGAGCATAGTCGTCGGCCAGGGAAAGCGTGGAAAGATCCACGTCCTCCCAAGGCAGGAAGAGATGCTCGATGGACGAATTGGGATCGTCGCCAAAATCCCCATGAGGATCGTAGGCCCCGAAGATGATCGAAGGCGGAGCCATGTCCGGCCGCTTGTCGGACAGGGTGCCTGCCGTGGTCGAGCTTGGATCGGGAATGCCGCGGGGGAGGTTGTCCGCAAGCACGGCTCCCGACGCCAGTGTGATCGCAGTCACCAGGGCTGCGGATTTGGTTTTCCTGTTCATATCAATTCTCCATTTGTCTCTCGACGTTGGTGATGGTTTGCCCGGCGATCATGTCGCTCCCCAAGAACGAGCTCCCCGCTTGCCGCTCCCGCTCTGGGCGGATGGAATCTGGTGCCCGAAAGGTTCGGTACGGGTTCGGCTGGACGCGTTGTGGGACGGCCGACAGCGCTGAAGTGGAAACCCGCGGCTTCCGCTCGGCTGGCTCTGAACACGCCGCGCAGATCGACCAGGTTGGGGGAGCGCATCATCCGGCGCAGGCGCACAAGATCGAGGCGCTGGATGCTGTCCCACTCTGTAACGATGACAACGGCATCGGCGTCGCGCGCGCAGTCATAGGGGTCTTCAAAAAATTCCACATTTTCCAGCATCTGCGCGGCATTCTTCATGCCGATCGGATCATGGGCGCGCATGACGGCGCCGAAGCGCTGCAACGTCTCGATCAGTGGCACCGAGGGGGCTTCGCGCATATCGTCGGTGTCCGGCTTGAAGGTCAGGCCAAAGACGGCGACGGTGAGTCCGTCGATGTCACCGCCAACGGCATCCATTACCTTGAGCGCCATCTTGCGCTTGCGTGCATCGTTGACACTTACCGCTTCCTCGACGATGCGCAGTGCCACCCCGTGATCCTGTGCGGTCCTCAAGAGTGCCAGCGTATCCTTGGGAAAGCAGGAGCCGCCGTAACCCGGACCGGCATTGAGAAAGCTCGCACCGATACGCTTGTCGAGCCCCACGCCCAACGCAAGCTCTTCCACGTCAGAGCCGACCTGCTCGCAAAGATCCGCCAACTCGTTGATGAAGGTGATCTTGGTTGCCAGGAAAGCATTGGCGGCATACTTGATGAGCTCGGACGTGCGCCGCTCTGTTACGACAATAGGCGAATTGGTCTTTGCCAGCGGCTCGCCGTAGATTGTCGTGAGAACCTCGCGGGCACGCTCGTCAACAACCCCGATGACGACACGGTCGGGTTCGAGGAAGTCGCGAATGGCGACGCCTTCCCTGAGAAATTCCGGATTGGATGCCACTGAGAAGGTGCGGCGGCCCCGCTCTGTAACGATGATCTTCTCGACGGCATCGCCAGTCCCGACAGGGACAGTGGACTTCACGACGACCACGGCATTGTCCGCAAGGAGCGGCGCGATTTCCTTGGCCGCCATATAGACGAAGGAAAGATCTGCATCCCCGTGACCGGGTCGCGGGGGCGTGCCCACCGCAATGAACACGGCCGCGGCGTTCTTCACCGCTTCGGCGACGTCGCAGGTAAAGGACAGCCGGCCGGCGGCGGCGTTCCGCTCCAGCAGTTCGTCCAGACCTGGCTCATAGATAGGCAGTCTGCCTTGTCGCAGACCCGAAATCTTTTCTGCATTCTTGTCGACGCAGACCACCTCATGTCCCCATTCGGCAAAGCAGCAGCCGCTGACAAGGCCGACATATCCGGTTCCGATAACTGCTATTTTCATGGGTTTGTACGCAAAGCGCCCTTTCGTTATTGCAAGCCATTGTGCGACGGATTGTCTGGCCGCCAGCTCGGGTTGAAGGTGGTTCTGACGAGCCCCGGGCTGCCCATGCCGGCGCCGGCGACCGAATAGCTTTCTTCGAACATGCGGAAATTTCCCGCGCCCCAGGAGAGCGCCTCGAGCCCGTCTTTTCCGCGCTCGACGGTGGCGACGCCCGGCAGTACCAGGAGCGCCAAAAGGGTTGCCGTTAAGGTGGGCCGATAGAGGCGGCCCCACACGCGGACCAGATTTTCGCGAGCGTGCTGGGCGACGATCACAAGCAGGAGGACCGCGTAGAGCGTGGCGTTTATGATGGCAAAAAGATAAAAGCCGCGCGTTTCACCGGCATCCGCCACAGCCAGAACGGGCAATATCGAGGCCAGTGAGAGCACGCCATAGGGCGCCAGCACGCGCATAGGCAGGGCATCGACCTCGGAGGTTCCTTTGGGCGTGACGCGGAAATCGACGAAAGACCCTGTGAGCCAGTCGCGGACGGCAGCCGCGCAACCCGCAAGCGCCCAGGGCCACCGCGCCAGCAGAAACAGAGCTGCCTCCCAGCTCAGCACCTTGGCGTCAACCGGGCGGAAGGTGCCGCCGGCGCGCCAGCGATAGGCCAGCACAATCAGGATGATGGACAAAGGCGCGGAATGGGCGAGGAAAACAGGATAAGTGACAGCGACAAAATTTTCGCCGCGCAGCAGAGCGATGATCGGCATCGCGAACATCAGCGCCGCAAAAAGAGCGAACAGCGGATACCAGAGCTGTGAAAACAGGAACTGAAACTTCAGGCGCGGCGGCAGCTTGCCGATCAGCGAAGGCGAATACTGCAGCAACAGCGTGACAAGGCTGCGCGACCATTGGAATTCCTGGGTCACGAGGTCGGCAAAGGTGCGCGGCCCGTCGCCATGGGCGATCGCGTCCAGCGCGTGCACACCGCGCCAGCCATGGGCGTTCATCATCAGGGTCGTGGAATGGTCTTCGGCAAGCTCGGGGCCCAGCCCGCCGATCTGCTTCAGCGCCTCGGTGCGCACGGCATAATGTGAGCCGATGCACAAGGGCGCGAGCCCGCCATTGTACCCGGCCTGAAGCGAGCCATGCATGCTTGCTTCCGCATAGAGCCTGCCGCGCGCCGACCAGCTTTCATGTGCATTGCGGTCGCATATGCTGGGCGCCGAGACATAGCCTATGGCGGGGTCGGCAAAGGGCCGCAGTATTTCAAAGAGATAGCCGGGTTCTGGGACATGGTCGGCGTCGAGCTGCGCAACAAAGTCGTAGCGCTCGTAGCCGTAATGATCGTAAAAGAAGGCGAGATTGCCCTCCTTGCAGCGCGTGCGCCGCGGCCAGGTGGTGCGATGGTAATCGGCGCGTCCCTTGCGGGTGCTCACGAATACGCCATGCGCGCGGCACCAGGCGAGCGTCTCGGGGGAGGGATCTTCATCCGCCAGCCATGTGTCGTGCGGCAGATCCTGGGCGAGCATCGCCTTGAGGGTCTCGGCTACCACAGGGAATGGTTCGGCCGGAGCCTTGGTGACGACCATAGCGATCCGGCTGCCTTCAGGGAGCCGCAACGGGCCGTTCGGCTTCCGGCCGCGATAAAAGACCACCAGAAAATAGGCTGGCAGAAGCGTTACCCAGGCAAGCGTCGCGGTAACCAGGATCGAGCCGGTCACACTGATGTGGTGCTCGGGCTTCAGCCACCACGACCAGAAGTAGACGAGGGCCGCAAACCATATTGCGCTGCCGACCACGTATTCGATCTTCTGGGACTTGGTGAAAACGGAAACCAGGAGCGGCTCGGCGACTGCTTCGGCCGGTTCGATGGGCGCTTTGAGGGCGGTTTTCATTGTGGCGACACCTCCAGCCCAAAGAAGGGAGCGGCCGTGCGCAGGATGGTTCCCAGGTCGGAATGTTTGGCTGAAAAGCCGATTGTTTCGCGCGCCAGACTGGGGTCGGCATAGAGCGCAGGCGGATCGCCGGCACGCCTCGGATGCATGCGAACCGGCACTTCGATCCCGGTAACGCTATGGATTGCTGTAAGAATCTCGCGAATCGAGGTGCCGCGACCGGTGCCCACATTGATCGCCAGATCGGCGCCTCCTGCCGCCAGGTGTTTGTAGGCAAGGACGTGGGCTCGTGCCAGGTCCGCGACATGGACGTAGTCGCGAACGCAGGTTCCGTCAGCGGTTTCGTAATCGTCTCCAAAGACCTCAAGGAACGGGATGATACCGGCCGTGGCCATCAGCGCGCGGGGGATCAGATGTGTTTCAGGCGTGTGCCATTCCCCGATTTCACCTTCGGGGTCGGCGCCGCAGGCGTTGAAATAGCGCAGCGCTACGTATCGCAGGCCGTAGGCGGCCGCATAATCGCGCAGCATGTACTCGGCAATCAGCTTTGTGCGCCCATAGGGGTTGATCGGCATCTGCAGCGTGTCTTCGCCGATCGGAAGCTGCGTCGGCACGCCGTAGGTCGCACAGCTTGAAGAGAAGATGATGTTGGTGAGCCGGTTCTGGAGGCAGGCGTCGAGCAACGAGTACGTGCCGGAAAGGTTGTTGCGGTAGTATTTCGCCGGATCCGTAACGGATTCGCCGACATAGGCACTGGCGGCGAAATGGATGACGGCCGCTGGCTTGTAGCGCGCGATCGTGTGGGCCAGCAGAGGCGTGTCCAGGATGTCGCCTTGGACGAACGGACCCCAGCGCACCGACGAGCGATTGCCGGTCGACAGGTTGTCGAAGACAATGGGCTCGATACCGCTGGCATTCAGCAGCTTTGCGGTATGGCTTCCGATGAAGCCGGCGCCGCCGGTGACAAGGATCCGCTCAGTCGACATCATGCGACCTCGGCGAATTCGTGGTCAGGGTTCGCCAGAAGGCGATCGAAATGGCGGATGGTTCTTTTGAGGCCGGCCAGGAGCGTCGTGCGCGGCTGCCAATCGAGTTCGCGCATGGCGAGCGATATGTTCGGGCGGCGCTGCCTGGGATCGTCGGTTGGCAGTTGGCAATGCACCATCTTCGAGGATGATCCGGTGAGCTCGATCACGTGTCTGGCCAACTCGCCAACGGTGAATTCGCAAGGATTGCCGAGGTTGACCGGCCCGGTAAGCGTCTCCGGAGAGGCCATGAGGCGCAGGAAGCCGTCAATCAGGTCGTCCACGAAACAGAAGGAGCGCGTCTGGCTGCCGTCGCCGTAGATGGTGATGTCGTCGCCCTTAAGCGCCTGAACGATGAAGTTGGAAACGACACGACCGTCGTCGGGCCGCATGCGCGGCCCATAAGTGTTGAAAATGCGCGCGATCTTTATCGAGACGCCATGGCTCTTGTGATAATCAAAGAACAATGTCTCGGCGCACCGCTTGCCTTCATCATAACAGGCCCGGGGGCCGAACGAATTGACATTGCCCCAATAGCTCTCGACCTGGGGATGCACCGAAGGGTCGCCATAGACTTCGGAGGTGGAGGCCTGGAAAATGCGGGCGCCGTGGCGCTGCGCGAGTTCAAGAAGATTCATCGAACCCAGAACGCACGTTAACGTCGTATGCACCGGGTCTGCCTGGTAGTGCGGAGGTGAGGCCGGGCAGGCAAGGTTGAAGATCTGATCGACTTCCAGGTTGAGCGGCGTGACTATGTCGTGCTCGATGAGGTTGAAGCGATCGGTATGTTCCAGATGCCGCACGTTCCGGCGCAGGCCAGTGGAAAAATTGTCGAGGCAGGTCACGTGATGGCCGGAGCGCAGTAGTGCTTCACACAAATGTGAGCCGAGGAAACCCGCGCCGCCAGTAACAAGAATTCGCTGCGGTACTGTTTTTACGGTCATGTCTTTACCCAATAAAAGTCCCGTGAACGGCGTAACAATGGCGCCATCCAGAATGAAGATACTGGTCGTGTTTGAAGTTATCTCGGCGGTAACAATTCTGGGTCTAATGTCTATTGGACCCGTACGCAGTTATGCCGTTCATGCAAGATAGGGTCTTTTGGGGAGGTCTGTCATTACCACAGAATCCACGAACTTATCTCGCCGTACATTTTTTCTCGCAGCTGTGAATGGCGTTCGATGTCTCGTTCGGACGTCCTTTGATCTGGAACAACTCCGCCGCCGATCACTGTGGTAAGCTATATTCGGTACCCCGAGACGACAGCCAAGAGGGGGAGGGAGACAGTAGATGAACGGCCGGCCGAACCATCCAGGCCTCATGTCGAAAACCGATGAAGGCGGATCGGCCACGGCAAAGCCGAGGCTGGAGCGGCGGCGCTGGGAACGAAAAGAAAACTCCGACAGCGACGCAGTCGCGATGCGCGGCCCCCCGGTTCTCAAGCCGCTCGAGTTTTCCACGCGGGACATGCCCAACGAGCAGCAATTCGGCGCATGGCAATCCTATATGGAGGCGGTCGCCGAATACCGGCTGCCGGACGGCAAGGCACCAGCGGACGGATTTCCAGCCGAACACGTCGCATGGAATTTGGGCGGGGCGCTCATTGTGCAACTCCGCGTCGCCGCGCACAGCTACTGGCGGTCGACAGCGAAACTGCGGGCCAGTCCGATAGACCATTGGCGCATAGCCATACTGCGTAGCGGACGGAGTTGGACCGAGGTCGATGGACATGTTGCGCAGAACGAACCTGGAAAGGTGGAGTTCAGGACACTGGGGCATCCGTCCCGGGGGCGCATGACCGATGCGGAAGCTGTTTTGATCTATCTTCCCCGCGATCTCTTCGGGGACTCGGCAACGGTTCTCGACGATGCCAACAATGTAGTCCTGTCAGACAATCTGTCCCGTCTGTTGATCGACTATGTCAGCAGCCTGGAAGCCTCATTGCCCAGCCTTGTTGCGGAAGATCTCCCCGGAATTGTCGGCACGCTGCGCGACATGGTGATCACAAGCCTGTCCTCGGTCGAGCACAAGCACACTGCGGAGCACCATGGCGTGGGTCTGATGGAGCGGGCGCGCCGCTATATCAGACAGAACCTGGACTCACCCGATCTCACGCCCGAGAGCCTGTGCCAGGAGCTCGCCACCTCCCGTACGCGGCTATACCAATTGTTTGAGTCCAGCGGTGGTGTCCTGCACTATATTAGGCGAAAGCGGCTATTGGCCTCCCATGCCGCACTCTGCGATCCGGCCAACCAGAAGCTTATTTCGGAAATCGCCGAAATGACCGGCTTCGATTCCCCGGCCAACTTCAGCCGCGCATTCAAGCTGGAATTCGGCTACAGCCCACGCGAAGCACGCGAGCACGCCGCCGCTGAACACGCCGCCTATCTTGGCACGAACACTTCAGAAGACACGAAGAATTTCAGCGACTGGCTCGCCGCGCTCGGGCGCTGAGGACGTTGAACCCTCAGTCCGACTTCGAGCGGCCGGTGGGCACGTCCTGTTGCTTTTGGCGCCGGAAAATCTTTCAGGGCGTGTGAAAGACCTCTTCCATCCCCGCCCACCACTCGCCCTCCCTGCGGGTATCCAGGGGCGCCTGCATGGGCTCGCAAATGGCCCACCAGTCTTGCGTGCGCGGGTCGGCGGCCATGGCCGCCATATCTGCCTCATGATCGTCCCCGACATACTCGTAGTAGGAAAACAGAAGGTTTTCGGGCTCTTTGAGGAAGATCGAGTAATTGGTGATGTTGCTCTTCTTGATCTGTTCGAGCACCTCGGGCCAAACATCGGCATGGATGCGCTTGTACTGGGCGATCTGGTCGGGCTTAAGCCCGAGAACCGAACCATAGCGTTTCATTCGGGATCCTTTCCTGGGGACGTTGGCGAGGCGGACAAGTTGGCCGACAACGTACGCGCGGTTTCAAGAAGCAACTCTAACGTCTGATCGGGAGAGGGGGCCTCAGGCCGATCGAGCCTTGCGGCGTAGGGGCAGGTCATCGCGGCGATTACGCTGCCGAGCGGCCCGAAAATCGGCGCAGAGAGATTGGAGACCGCGACCACCTGGGCGCTCTCCATGTTCTCAAATCCTTGCTTGCGTACGCGATCGAGCCGCGCATCGAAATCTGCAGGAATGTCACTGTCGGATACAGAGTCTCGTTTGGCGAGCATCAACGCGCGCTCACCGGGTTCGGCATAAGCAAGAAAAACGTGGCCTGATCCGGTATTGACCAGGTCCATGCGCGATCCGACCCGCAGCGACACGTTCCAGTAACTCGGAGAATCCACCTGAGCCACGACCACCAGGGCGTTCCGATCGTACACAACGATGTGGCAGGCCTGCTCGGACGTCATGGCGAACTGACGCATCAGGGGCAGGGCCTGATTGATGAGCCGCTTGAGCGGCTCGCGTGCATGCGCCAACTCGAACAGCTTGAGGGTCAGCGCGTACCTATCCTCGGGGGTGCGACGCACATAGTTGCGCCGAACCAGACGATCGAGCATGCGGTAGATCTCGTTGGGACTCCGCCCGAGTGCCCGGCAGATTTCGGCCTGGCTCAGACTGTCCTCGGCGGCGGCAAGCACTTCGAGTATGTCGAGGCCCTTGTCGAGCGCAGGGGCGCGATAGCGATCGATTTCCTCTGCCATGAGCTGAACCTGCCTGTCGGGCGCGCGAACGAAACGTTGATCCGCGCACGCCACTTGTGTTTACATAAGAATAATCTATTTATATACGCATTCAAGCCGTGATCAACGGCATCGGGGAGAGAAAAATTATGGCCGACATCAGCGGGAAGACCTGCCTCCTGACGGCTGCGGCTCAGGGGATTGGCCATGCTTCGGCGCTGGCCTTTGCACTTGCCGGAGCAAGGGTGATCGCGACAGACATAAATGGCGAAAAGCTCGAAGCGCTCAAAGGAATAAAAGGGATCGAAACGCGTGTGCTCGATGTGCTTTCCGGTTCCGCCGTAGGTGCCGTGGTAGAGGATGCCGGGCAGATAGACATCCTGTTCAATTGCGCCGGTATCGTGCACAACGGCACCATTCTTGAAGCCAGCGACGAAGATATCGATTTGGCGCTCAATCTTAATTTCAAGGCACAGGTCCGAACCATCAAGGCTGTGTTGCCGGGCATGCTCGATCGCGGCGATGGCACGATCATCAACATGTCTTCCGTGGCCTCTTCGGTAACCGGCGTGCCCAATCGCTTCGCCTATTCGGCCAGCAAGGCCGCTGTGATCGGTCTGACCAAATCGGTTGCCGCCGATTATGTTGCAAAGGGTATTCGCTGCAACGCCATTTGCCCCGGCACCGTCGACAGCCCCTCGCTGCAGGACCGGCTGCGCGCTACCGGCGACTATGAGGCTGCGCGGGCAGCCTTCATCGCCCGCCAGCCCATCGGGCGGATCGGTACGCCCCAGGAGGTGGCTGACCTTGCCGTTTATCTGGCCGGCGCGACCTATACGACGGGTCAGATTCACACGATAGATGGCGGCTGGACCACCTGATTTCTCTTTTCTAGGTCGAGGATTTTACCCATGAAACTCATGCGCATTGGCAACAAGGGCACCGAAAAGCCGGCTGTTCTGCATTCGGACGGAACGATACGTGATCTCAGTGGGGTCGTTGACGATATCGCCGGCGAGGTTCTGACCCCCGACGGGCTGGCGGCGATCGGCAGGGCCGACCTGGCAGAATTGCCTCAGCTGGACAAAAGCCAGCGCATCGGACCGTGTGTCGGACGGGTCGGCAAGTTCATCTGCGTGGGGCTCAACTATGCCGACCATGCTGCCGAAAGCGGGCTGAACGTGCCCAAGGAGCCGGTCATCTTCATGAAGGCGACCAGCGCCATTTGCGGACCCAATGACGATGTCATCATTCCGCGCAATTCGAAGAAAACCGACTGGGAGGTCGAACTCGGCGTGGTGATCGGAAAAGAGGCGCGCTATGTGGACGAGGCCGACGCCCTCGATCATGTCGCCGGCTATTGCGTGGTCAACGATCTCTCTGAACGTGAATTCCAGATCGAGCGCTCGGGTCAGTGGGTCAAGGGCAAGTCGGCCGATACCTTCGGCCCCATCGGGCCGTGGCTGGTGACCCCCGACGAGGTGGACGATCCCCAGAATCTTGCCATGTGGCTCGAGGTCGACGGGCACCGCTACCAGAACGGGTCAACCAAAACGATGGTGTTCGGCGTAGCGCATGTGGTGAGCTATATCTCCCAGTTCATGAGCCTGCAGCCGGGCGACATCATCTCCACCGGAACCCCGCCGGGCGTTGGCATGGGGATCAGGCCAGAGCCCGTTTATCTCAAACCCGGTCAGACCATGCGGCTGGGCATCGAGGGGCTGGGCGAGCAAACGCAAAAGACCAAAGCCTGGGCCTGAGTGCCGGTCATTCGATGGGGGCGTCGTTGTCCCCCGTCGAGGCCAGAAGCGTCTGGCGCGCAGTCGCCAAATGCGCGAGTGCCGCTGCACGAGCCTGGTTCCAGTCTCGCTTGCGCAGCGCGCCGATATAGGCCAGGTGCTCGCTGATCGCGACGGTATTGCGCTGCTTTTCCCAGCGCTTGTTCCACTGATAATGGTAGTGGAAGATCATCGAGATCAGCGCCTGGAACTCACGCGCGAAACGGTTGTTCTGAACGCTGTTGATCGTGGTGTGCAGCCTGTCGTCGAGCGCCGAGAAGTCGCGGTAGCGGGTCTCGACCTGTTCGAGCAGGGCGCGATGGTCGCGCTCCAACTCATCGAGTTGGCCCCAGATGGGATGATCGGGATCCAGCGCGACCAGTTTTCGCACCGACGCCAGTTCGATCATTTCGCGAAACTCTGACAACTCGATCGCGTATTGCGCTGTAAATCCGCGCAACACCCACCCCCCCGTCTGTAATCGTTCCACTATGCCAAACCGCGAGAAGCGCACGAGAAATTCCTGCAGCGCGTGAGTGGTCGTGCCGAATTGCCGCGACAACAGCGAGATGTTGAGCCGCGTTTCGGGGGCGACGTCGGTACGCAAAATCCACTCCAGGAACTTGTCTTCAAGCCGCTCGGCTATGCTTTCGGCCTCGCTATCGGGGAAGCGGTCGGCGGCTACTGGCTGCCGCAGCAAGCGCTTCCGGCGACCGCGCCAGGAGATGATGCGCGCCGCATGCAATTGTCCGAGTATCGAGCGGATTATCGTCCGGCTGACACCGAGTTCGGACGCGAGAACGGTTTCTGACGGCAACTCGAAATTGGCTTCCAAGGTCTTAAGACGCGCAAGCATCTGATTGTATGCAGACTTGTAGCGGTCGTTGGTGCGGGCCATCTTAAGATACCGTTCTTGTCACAAGTATATGTACATAAACAGAAAATCGAAGTTATGTACATAAAAAATTAAAAACAGTTGACCGGACGTGTTTGCACATGGCTTGATCACGCCAACCAAGGACGAGCGCGCAGAACCGCGCCGGGCCAGGTGGGTGGGGACGGCATGCAAATTGCTGTCGATCCGCCCGGAGGATGGAGAGGACACACTTGATGCGAGTATTTGGTGCGGGCAACGACGCGACTGGAGCAATGCTTGGCGGCGGCTTTGGCTTGCCGATCCGGGCAGACATGCTGCACCGCATTTCCGCTCTGATCACGCTCTTTGGCCTCATCATCGCCTTTGCGTTTCTCAACGGTGCCTTTCTGAGCGTCAACAACGCCATGACGGTGCTTCTCCAGACAGCGGTTATCGGCCTTCTCGGGATCGGTTTGACTGTCGTTATTCTCACCGGCGGCATCGACCTCAGCGTTGGTTCTGTTCTGGCGTTGTCGGGCACGGTGGCGGGCCTGTTGGTCAAGGCGGGGCTCCCTGTGCCGGTCGGCATGGGCGGCGGGCTGTTGGTCGGTACGCTGTGCGGCATGTTCAACGGGTTCGTGATTACCCGGCTGCGGATTGCGCCCTTTATCGCCACGCTTGGCATGATGATGATTGCGCGCGGCGTCGCTCTTCAACTGACCGGTGCCTCGCCCGTCTCTCAACTGGGACAAGCGTTCGGCGTTCTGGGCAACGGTGCCCTGTTCAGGATCGTTGAAACCCAGGCCAATGGATTGCCGCGCATGGTGTTTCCGGGCATCCCGTTCCCCGCAATCCTGCTGCTGGTTGTCGCCCTCATTGCCGCCTATGTGCTCAAGCGGCGCCAGTTCGGGCGTCACGTCTATGCCGTTGGCTCCAACGAGGAGGCGGCACGTCTTTCGGGCGTCAATGTCGAGCACACCAAAACGGCTGCCTATGCTGTGTCAGGCTTTCTGGCGGGGCTTGCCGGCATCGTGTTGATGTCCCGCCTCGTCACTGCCCAGCCCAATGAAGGCGTGATGTATGAGCTTGACGCCATCGCAGCGGCGGTCATTGGCGGCGCTTCGCTCATGGGTGGAGTGGGCTCGATTTCAGGCACCATGATCGGCGCCTTCATCATCGGAATTTTGCGCAACGGACTCAACATGGCGGGCGTGTCGGCCTTCATCCAGCAGATCGTTATCGGCTGCGTGGTGATCGGCGCCGTCTATATCGATCAGTTGCGCAACAGGCGCTGAGGCGCGCCACTTCGCCTTGGACTTTAATCAGGAGGAAACAATGAAGTCCCTATTTCGCTCAATGGCGCTCGTCGGCGCTGTAACGTTGGCTGCAATGCCTGCCGCGGTCATGGCCCAGGAGATTGCGGTTATCGTCAAGACGACCAGCTCCAATTTCTGGCAGAACGTCAATCGCGGTGCCCAGGCTGGCATGGAGGGGCTCGATGGATACACCATGAGCTTTGACGGTCCGGCATCCGAATCCGACATCGCCGCTCAGGTCAACATGGTCGACAACGCCATCAACCGGGGCGTCGCCGGCATCGTGCTCGCTCCGTCCGATCCCGAGGCCCTGGTGCCTTCGGTCCAGCGCGCTTACGAAAGCGGCATTCCCGTGGTGATCATCGACTCGATGCTCGCTGAAGGCGCCGAAGAGTATTATCAGGCATTCCTTTCGACCGATAATCAGGCCGCCGGCGAGTTGATGGCTCAAACCATGATCGACGCCATCGGCACCGAAGGCCAGATTGCCATCATGTCCTATGTGCCCGGCGTGGGCTCGGAAATCGGCCGTGTCGGCGGGTTCACCGACTATATCGAAGCCAATTCCGATATCGAGATCGTCAACACGCTCTATTCGCAATCGCAGATGGCAACGGCGCTCAACCAGACCACCGATATTCTGTCCGCGTATCCCGAGCTCGACGGCATCTTCGGTGCTAACGAGCCGACTGCCGTCGGCATGGGGCGCGCCATCGTTCAGGCGGGGCGCCAAGGCTCGCTGACCGCGTTGGGCTTTGATGGCAACGAGGACCTCCAGCAGTTCGTCCGCGACGGTGTCCTTGAAGCGATCGCCGTCCAGGGCTCGTTCCAGATGGGTGAAATGGGCGTCCAGACCGTTGTCGACCTTCTGGCCGGCGAAGAGGTCGAGGAGTTCATCAACACAGGTGTTGTGGTCGTTACCGCCGATAACATCGACTCCGACGAAGCCCAGAACGTTCTCTACTAGCAAATCAGAGTTCAGGGGGTGGGCAAATAGCCTACCCCCTGTCTCGCCATCTGATCGGGAAGGCATGAGATGAAAGACCCCACCTCCGGCGCCACACCTCTCGTCGAGATGCGCAACATCTGCAAGCACTTCGGAGGGATAGAGGCTGTTCGCGACGTCTCCATCAATCTGTTTCCAGGCGAAGTCGTGGGCATTCTGGGACACAACGGTGCGGGCAAATCGTGCCTGATGCGCATGCTGTCGGGAGCCATGACGCCCAGCTCGGGCGAGATTTTTCTCGATGGCGAAAAGATCCAGATCGCGACCCCGACTGCGGCGCGCGAGCACGGCATTGAAACCATCTATCAGAACCTCGCTCTCGCCAATCATCTCGATGCGCCGGCCAATCTCTTCCTCGGCCGCGAGATCAAGACGCGCTTCGGCAATCTCGATGACAAGCGCATGTACCGCGAAGCCAAGGACGTGCTCCAGAGGCTCAACCCCAATTTCAAGAATCTCAGCGACCCCGTCGTGCAGATGTCAGGCGGACAGCGGCAGGTGATCGCCATCGCGCGCGCCATTCACTTCAACGTCCGCGCACTGATCATGGACGAACCCACTGCCGCGCTTGGCCCCTCCGAGACCGAGATGGTGGCTGAACTGGTTCAGAAGTTGCGCGATGAAGGGATCGGCATCTTTCTCGTCAGCCATGACATGCACGACGTCTTCCGGCTCTGCGACCGGGTGATGGTCATGAACAATGGCCGCAACGTCGGCTCTTACTCTGTTTCCGATGTCACCCAGGACGACATCCTCAGTCTCATCATCAAGGGATCGCTTCCCGAAGGCTGGCGTCCGCGCGGCGCCGCGGCCTGAACCGGACACCTAGGAATACGTTATGAAAGCTCTCGTCTGCGAGCAGCCCGGAACATTGCGCATCGAAGACCGTGACTTGCCCCAAAGCCCCGGAGCAGGCTGGGTGCCTGTCGATATCGGTCATGTCGGCATTTGCGGCACCGATTACCACATCTTCGAAGGCAAGCATCCCTACCTTCAATATCCTCGGGTCATGGGCCATGAGCTGTCAGGGCGCGTGGGCGAAACCGGCGATTCCTTCGCCAAAGGCGACCTCGTTATCGTCAATCCCTACATCGCCTGCGGAACATGCCGGGCCTGCCGCAAGGGCAAGCCCAACTGCTGCTACAATATCGGTGTTCTGGGAGTGCATCGCGACGGTGGAATGTGCGAACGCATCTATGTCCCGACCGAAAATCTCTACCCCGCCGAAGGGCTCGAGCCGTTCGAGGCGGCGATGGTCGAGTTTCTCGCCATAGGCGCGCATGCCGTCCGGCGCTCCGAGCTTGCAGCCAATGACAGGGTGCTGGTCGTTGGTGTTGGTCCCATCGGGCTGGGCGTTGCGCTTTTTGCGCGCTTGCGTGGTGCCGAGGTGCACTTGCTCGACGCCAGCCCCAGGCGGCTGGAAATGATCGCCAACAAGTTCGGCTTTGAAAGCACCATTGATATCGAAGGCGGTGCCGACGCGATCATGGCGCCCACGGACGGAGAAGGCTACGACGCCGTGTTCGACGCTACCGGCAATGCAAGCGCCATAGGAGCTGGTTTTGCCTATGTCGCCCATGGCGGCACTTACGTTCTCGTCAGCGTCGTAACCGACACCATCTCCTTTGCCGATCCCGAATTCCACAAACGCGAGATGAAGCTGGTCGGCAGCCGCAATGCGACGCGCGAGGATTTCGAAACTGTGGTCGCAGCCATCAAGAAGGGCGATATCGATACCCGCGCCATCCGCACCCATAGCGCGCGGCTCGAAACCTTGCCCGATCAGTTCAACGATCTGCTTAAAAACCGCGATACGGTAATCAAGGCCATCGTGGAGGTTCTATGACGGGCGAGATCGTCCAGTTCGGGACCAGCCGTTTCCTTCAGGCCCACGCCGACCTGATGCTGTCCCAGGCGCGTGACGCAGGCCAGAGTGTCGGCCCCATCACGGTGGTCGAAACGACGGGCTCCCCCGCCAGCCGCGCGCGCGTGGCCGCTTTTGCGCAAGCAAAGTCGTTTCCGGTCCACATCCGCGGCCTGTACAACGGGCAGATGCGCGATGAGCGCCTTGAAGTGAGCGGGATTGGTGGTGGATTGTCGGCGCGCGAAAACGCCGAGGCGCTGCGCGATGCTTTCATCAAGGCGCGCTATGTGTTGAGCAATACCGGTGATAGCGGCTACGCCGTGCCCGAACGCCCCATGCCAACGCTCGACGACTGGACCGGTTTTCCCGAACTGCTGACGGCGCTGCTGCGCGAGCGCTTCGAAGCGACCGGCGCTGCCTTGACGCTCTTGCCGTGTGAACTCATCTCGCGCAACGGCGACACCTTGCGTGCCATCGTTATCGAACTGGCGCGAGAAGGGCAGGGGAGCAAAGCCTTCGTGCGCTGGATCGAAGAGAGATGCATTTTCGTCAATGCTCTTGTCGATCGTATCGTATCCGAGCCGCTCGACCCCATTGGCGCCGTTGCCGAGCCCTATGCGCTCTGGGCGTTTGAGGCCCAGCCCGGATTCGAGCCGCCATGCACCCATGAGCAAATGGTGGTAGTGCCCGATCTCGGACCCTTCGAGCGCAAGAAGCTTTTTATTCTCAATCTCAGCCACACCTTGCTGGCACAACACTGGCTCGACAATGGCGCTCCGAACGGCCTTACGGTCCGCGAGGCAATGGCCGATCAGGAAACCCGAACGTGGCTGGACACCATAGTCACCGCCGATATTCTCCCCGCCTTTCCGAGCGGTGACGATGCACCCGGCTATTGGGCCCAGTGCCGGGACCGGTTCGATAATCCCTTTCTCAATCACCGACTGGCCGATATTGCCAGCAACCACGCCGCAAAGATCGAGTGGCGGGCAAAGGGCTTCCTCGACTGGGTCGGAGTAAGTAATGGCCGCGCTAGCTGCCCCCACCTGCGGGCGGCGTTTGGCTCGGCCATAAATGCCGGAATGGAGTAGCACCATGCGGATTGATGCCCATCAGCACTTCTGGACCTATTCGAAGGATGCTGCCGATTACGGCTGGATGGGCCAGGAGATGGATGTCCTGCACCGCGATTTCGGGCCCGCAGAACTCGCGCCACTGCTCGCCGAGATCGGCTTTTCAGGCTCGGTGGCTGTTCAGGCTCGTGAAAGCGAGGCCGAAAACGACGCTCTTTTGGCTCAAGCGGACCGGAGCGATCTCGTCAAGGCCGTGGTCGGGTGGCTCGATCTTTGCGATCCGGCCGTCGAAACACGCATCGCGCACTATGCCGGTCGGGACGTTTTCAAGGGCGTGCGCATGCTCATCCACGATCACCCCGACCCCGATTTCGCCAATTCCGATCCCCATCGGCGCGGCGTCGCGCTCCTCGAGAAATACGGGCTGAGCTATGACCTTTTGCTCAAGCCGCCGCATCTGCCTTCGGCGACGGCACTGGTCGATGCGTTGCCCGAAACGCGCTTCGTCATCGATCACATCGCCAAGCCGCGGCTTGCAGAGGGCTGGGACGAGGACTGGGCGAAGGGCATGGCGGCCATCGCCCAGCGCCAGAACGTCTGGTGCAAACTCTCGGGCATGGTCACCGAGGCCGATTGGACGCGTTGGCGGGATGCTCCCTATACCCGCTATCTCGATTTCGTTCTTGAACACTTTGGCGCCAAGCGCCTGATGATCGGCTCGGACTGGCCGGTAGCGCTCTGCGCAACCGACTATGCCGCCGCCATGGGTATTGTCATCGAATGGGCCAATACGCTTTCGCCCGAGGAAGCAGACTTCATACTCGGGCGCACCTGCCAGAGTTTCTATAGGATCGATCATCCATGAATAAGCCAATCGATATCCCGCGCTTCGGATTCGGTGGTGCCGGTCTGGGCAATCTTTCGCGGGAAGTCAGCGACGACGAAGCTCATCGGACGCTCCAGGCGGCATGGGACGGTGACCTGCGCTATTTCGATACCTCCCCGCTCTATGGCTTTGGCTTGAGCGAATTGCGCGTGGGCAGTTTTCTGCGTCGCCAACCGCGTGCCGAGTACGTGCTTTCCACGAAAGTGGGACGGTACATGGTCCCGCCGCGCGGACGTTCCTATGACCGCGGCATGTGGACGGCCCCTCTCGATCTGATGCCGGTTCACGATTATTCCTACGATGCGACCATGCGCTCGCTCGAACAGTCCCACTCCCGGCTCGGTCTGGCCGACATCGATATCGTCTATATCCACGACGTCGACCGCCGCAATCTCGGAGCCGATTTCGACCGCCATTACCGCGCCGCGATCGAGGGTGCTTATCGTGCGCTCGACGAGCTTCGCAGCCAGGGTTTCGTCAAGGCGATCGGCATCGGGATCAATGAATCCGATGTGGCCGCGGACTTCATGGCCGAAACCGATCTCGATCTGGTCATGCTGGCTGGCCGCTACACGCTGATCGAACAGCCCGCGCTGGCGGATTGCCTGCCGATGGCGGAGAAAAAGGGCGTCGGGATCGTTAATGTCGGGGTTTTCAATTCCGGCGTTCTTGCCAAGGGCGTATCGAGCGCTACCTATGATTATGGCGCCGTACCGCAAGCGGTGATCGAAAAGGTCAGGTCGGTCGAACGGGTCTGCGGCTCATTCGGCATCACCATGCCGGCCGCCGCAGCTCAGTTTTCACTCGGCCATCCGGCCATCGCTTCGGTGGTGTTTGGCATGACTCGTCCGCAGAATGTCGAGCAGACGCTGGCCTATCTCAAAGAACCCGTTCCCGCAGCGTTCTGGCAGGCACTGGCCGATGAAGGTATCATCGGCGCGGATGTTCCCGTGCCCGCGGCATCCGCAACCGATCGCGATCGATAATGAACAGCTCCAACACATTTCCCGCCCTTGTCCTCAACCCCACCGACAACGTCGCGGTGCTGCTCGAAAACGTGCCGGCAAGGGCCGAGGTGCAACCGGGCCTCTTTTCCACCCAGCGAATCTCGCGCGGGCACAAGATCGCAATTGCGCCAATGGCCGAGGGCGATCCGGTTCGCAAATTCGGCCAGATCATCGGCTTTGCAAGTAAGCCGATTTCGGGCGGCGAATGGGTGCACGAGCACAATTGTGGAATGGGTGCGGAAGGGGGAGCGTTCGCCCGCGACTACCAATTCGGCGCCGGTGTCGAGCCGGTCGAATTCGTGCCCGAACCCGAGCGCGCAACCTTCCGCGGCTTCCGCCGCTCTAACGGCAAGGTCGGTACCCGCAACTATATCGGCATCCTCACGTCGGTGAACTGCTCGGCGACCGTCGCCCGCTACATAGCCGAGGCGGTGGAGCGTTCTGGCATGCTCGACGACTATCCCACCATCGATGGCATTGTATCCTTCGTCCACTCCACAGGCTGCGGCATGTCGGGAAAGGGCGAGGGCTTCGATATTCTTTCGCGCACCCAATGGGGTTATGCAGCCAATCCCAACCTCGGCGCTGCCCTGATGGTTGGCCTGGGTTGCGAAGTCTTCCAGATCGGGCGCATGAAGCAGAAGTACGGCGTCGCCGAGGATGAGACCTTCCAGACGCTGACGATCCAGGGGGAGGGGGGAACCCGCAAGGCGATAGAGCAGGGGGTCGAGCGCGTGCGCGCCATGCTCCCGATTGCCGCCCGCGCACAGCGCGAAACGATCCCGGCCTCCGAATTGATCCTGGCCCTCCAATGCGGCGGGTCGGATGGCTATTCGGGCATTACCGCCAACCCGGCCCTCGGCGTGGCCGTCGATATGCTGGTGCGGCAGGGTGGAACGGCCATACTTTCGGAAACCTCGGAAATCTATGGCGCCGAGCACCTGCTCACCCGCCGCGCCGCCGATCGTGCAATAGGCGAAAAGCTCATCGAGCGCATCCATTGGTGGGAAGACTACTGCGATCGCAATGGCGGCGAGATGAACAACAATCCCTCGCCGGGCAACAAGGCGGGTGGACTGACCACGATCCTTGAGAAATCCCTGGGTGCTGCGGCCAAGGGGGGCACCACCCCGCTCACGGCGGTTTATGAATATGCCGAACCGGTAACCGAGCGCGGCTTTGTCTTCATGGATACGCCCGGCTTCGACCCGGTATCAGCCACCGGCCAGGTCGCGGGCGGCGCAAATGTCTTGTGTTTCACCACCGGCCGGGGCTCGGCGTTCGGCTGCAAGCCCGTCCCATCAATCAAGCTGGCGACCAATTCCGATCTCTACGCCCGGATGACCGAGGATATGGACATCAATTGCGGGGACATTCTCGAAGGCGTGACGCTCGAACAAAAGGGCGCCGAGATTTTCCAGCACATTCTCGATGTCGCGTCGGGCAGGACCACAAAATCTGAAGATCTGGGTTACGGCGACAACGAGTTTGCCCCCTGGCAAGTTGGCGCGGTTATGTAGCCGGCAGCCTATGTCGGAAAAAACAGGACTGTGCGCCACGCGCCGAACATGCCAAACAGGGGCATGAGCGATGCCAGTACATATCGGGGGACCGGGGAGATGGACGCCTCAATCCAGAGATTGTCCGAACTCATTAAACATCATGCGCGTGAGCGGCGGATACTGGTAGCCCTTGCCGGTCCGCCGGGGGCCGGCAAGTCGACATTGGCCGATTCGCTGAAAAAGGCATTGAGCGCCGAGAATATACAGACCCAGGTCGTTCCGATGGACGGTTTCCATCTCGACGATGCAATACTTGTCGAGCGTGGCTTGCGGCCCCGCAAGGGCGCTCCGAAAACCTATGATGTCGCGGGCTTGAAGGTTCTGCTCGAACGGCTCCGCTCTGAAACCGCCTCGGATGTGTTCTATCCGGTTTTCGACCGCGCGACGGAGAGTTCGCGTGCGGCCGCCGATAAGGTTGGCCCTGAGCATCGCGTGGTAATCGTTGAAGGCAATTACCTGCTGCTGGACGAGCCGGTCTGGCGCGACATCGCCACTCTGTTCGACCACACGATAATGGTGACGGCGCCTTTGGCGGAGCTCCAGCGCCGGCTGGTCCAGAGGTGGCTCAACCACCACTACAGTGCCGATGAGGCCAGGGAAAAGGTCGCCGGCAACGATCTTCTCAATGCCGAGCTCGTGGTCACCCGCAGCCTGGCGGCCGATTTGACCATCGAAGACTAGCGCAAACGCTTTAGGCGTCTTTGAACAGAACTTCGCGATCGAGCGTGAAGTTGGAGATCAGGGGCAGGCACGCCCCACCCATCGCGCGCGCATCGGCGCCGAACTGGCCCTGAACGATGGCGGGTGCGGTGAGGCCCTGCCGGTCGAATTTTTCGAGATCTTCCATGACTCGCGCAACGACGACCTCCCGCATCTCGGGGGGGAAGCCGCCGTCGATGACAATGGCCTCGAAATCGATTATGGCGGTCGCCGAAAGGATGATCACCGCGAGGCTTTCGCACAGAACCTCGAGCCAATCGTCCAGGATCGGGCCTATCGTTTTCCAGTCGCCGTCCTCACGCCAGAGCATTTCGGGATCCAGTCCCGCCTCGCGCATTTTTTCCGCCAAAGCATAAAGGGACGTGCGCCTAAGTACCTGCTCATATCCTTGGCCATCTTCTCGCCGGACGGGAAGCGGGGCGATGGCACCGGCATAACCGCTACGTCCGGGGAAAAGCGATCCGTTGAGCACCACGCCACCGCCGATGAACGACCCGATAAAGATGTAAAGGAAATCGAGATGCTGGCGGGGATTGCCAAGCAACAGCTCGGCTGCGCAGGCGGCGGTGGCATCATTGTAAAAATAGACGGGCCAGGGGCTGATATTTTCAACCTCGGCGCGAATATCCAAAGTCTCCCATGCGGCTAGCACCTCCTTGGGTGCGCCGACCTGATGTTCCCAGTTCCAGAGTTCAAACGGGGAGGCAATACCGATCCCGACAATTCGCTGGCGCTGCTCGGGCGTGAGCTCGCGCGAAAGCTTGCCGATGCCGTCCTCGAGAAAAGTGAACAATTGCGCGGGATCGGGATAAGGGTAGGGGTGGTGAAGCTTGCCGCGCACGGTGCCCAGCAAATCCATGACGAGCAGATCCACACTGCGGCGGCCGATCTTGAGGCCAAAGGCGAGAGCGCCGTCGGGCGCCAGGGAATAGGGCACTGAGGGTTGCCCGACCCGGCCGCGCAATGGCGCCTGCCGTACGAGCAGTCCATCGCGTTCAAGGCCATTGGTGATTGTTGAAATGGTTTGCGGGGACAGGCCCGTCTGCCTTGCTATGGCTGCTTTGGACAGCGACCCGTTGCGCCGGATGAGCGACAGTACAAGTCGCTCATTATATAGGCGCAGGCCAGCCTGATTGGTGCCGCGGCTGAGGTCGGTGAATTCGCCTGCGGTCCGGCCAGTTCGGTCCGGCCGTGTTTCGGCGTCGCTCATTGTCTCGCTCCCTTGCCGGATCTGATCCGGCCCGGCGCTCCTATCCCAGGTTGCGCCGTTCATCAACTGAACGAATTTCCGGTCTGTCGTCAATAAATAAATCCATTGGATTAATTTATTGACAGCCGCCGAGCTTGGTGTTTGATTTGGGGCAGGGCCGATCGGGAGAGAGTGGCCTGAACACTTGGAGAGGGGCGCCATCGGAGCGCCTTGGGAGGAATTGATATGAAAACCAAACTTATGGCGTCCGCTTGTGGCGCGGCACTTGTCGGCATGCTTTCTGTGGGAGGCGTTCAGGCGCAGGAAAACGTTCTTGCCTGCCTGATCACCAAGACCGATACGAACCCGTTTTTCGTCAAGATGAAAGAAGGCGCCGAAGCCAAGGCCCAGGAACTTGGCGTTGAGCTTCGCTCCTATGCCGGGCGCATCGATGGAGACCACGAAAGCCAGGTGCAAGCCATAGAATCGTGCATCGCCGACAATGCCGACGGTATCCTGATCACGGCTTCGGACACATCGAGCATCGTTTCCTCGGTTCAGCAGGCGCGGGACGCTGGAATTCTGGTCATCGCCCTCGATACGCCGCTCGATCCCGTCGATGCAGCCGACGCCACTTTCGCAACGGACAACTTCCGGGCGGGCGAGTTGATCGGCCAGTGGGCCCTGGCAACTCTGGGCGAGGAGGCGGGAGATGCCCGCATCGCCTTCCTCAATCTCACGCCAGCGCAGCCGACCGTCGACGTCTTGCGCAATCAGGGCTTCATGAGCGGGTTCGGGATCGACCTTGCCGACCCCAACGTCATCGGCGATGAATCCGATCCGCGCATCGTTGGTCACGACATCACCAACGGTAATGAGGAAGGCGGACGCACGGCGATGGAGAACCTGCTTCAGCAGGATCCTACCATCAACGTTGTTCACACCATCAACGAGCCGGCCGCCGCTGGTGCCTATGAAGCCCTCAGGGCGCTCGGCCGGGAAAACGACGTGCTTGTCGTTTCGGTCGATGGCGGGTGCCCGGGTGTCCAGAACGTCATCGACGGCGTTATCGGAGCGACATCGCAGCAATATCCTCTGCAAATGGCCGCGCTTGGCATCGAAGCCATTGCCGAATACGCGGAAAATGGCACACTTCCCGAACCGACCCCCGGCAAGGATTTCTTCGACACCGGCGTACAGCTGGTCACCGATGCGCCTGTCTCCGGCGTTCCCTCCATCGGGACGGAAGAGGGTTTGGAGCTCTGCTGGGGCTAAAGCGCCTTTAGCAAAATGGGCCGGGAACGTGGGTTCCCGGCTCAACCTTAGGTTCTGGTCGAGGATCCTGTGATGAGCAAGACCGACAATACATCTACCAGCTATGAAAGCGGCCTTCAGGGCAGTAGTGCCGAGGTCGCGACGTTTTCTAATGAGCACCGGTCGTTTCTGAAGTCTGTGCAGCACGCGCTTCACGTCAATCCGGCGCTCATTCCGCTTTTTATTCTGGTGCTGTCGGTAGCGGGATTTGGAATAATCTTGGGCGACCGCTTTTTCTCGCCCTTCTCGCTGACGCTTATCCTGCAGCAGGTTGCGATTGTGGGTGTGGTGGCGACGGCGCAGACATTGGTCATCCTGACCAAGGGCATCGACCTCTCGGTCGGGGCGATCATGGTGCTCAGCTCGGTCGTGATGGGCCAGTTTACCTTCCGCTACGGCTTTCCCGTCGAACTGGCCATTTTGTGCGGATTTGCCGTCGGTGCGTTGTGCGGTCTCATGAATGGCATCCTCGTGGCCCTGGTCAAATTGCCACCCTTTATCGTCACTCTGGGGATGTGGCAGATCGTTCTTGCGTCGAACTTCCTGTATTCGCGCAATGAGACCATTCGTTCCCAGGACATCGAGGCAGCCGCGCCACTGCTGCAATTTTTCGGCCAAAGCCTCCGGTTTGGCGGAGCGGTCCTCACCTTTGGCGTTATCGCCATGGTGGTTCTCGTTTTCGTGCTCAACTACGTGCTCAACAATACGGCCTGGGGCCGGCACGTTTATGCCGTAGGTGATGACGCCGATGCAGCGCAGCTTGCTGGCGTGCGCGTCAAGAAAACCCTGATTTCGGTTTACGTGCTCAGCGGCCTGATCTGCGCGCTGGCCGGCTGGGTCCTGATCGGGCGGATCGGTTCGGTATCACCGACGGCCGGACAGTTCACAAACATTGAATCGATCACCGCTGTTGTGATCGGCGGCATTTCGCTTTTTGGCGGGCGGGGCTCTATTCTGGGCACGCTGTTTGGCGCGCTGATCGTTGGTGTATTTGGTCTGGGGCTGAGACTTATGGGGACAGATCCCCAATGGACCTACCTGTTGATCGGTGTCCTCATCATCGCAGCTGTAGCGCTTGACCAGTGGATCAGGAGGATTTCCACATGAGTGGTGACATCATTCTCGAGGCCAAGGGGTTGGTCAAACGGTTTGGCCGCGTGGTGGCTTTGGACCACGCCGATTTCGAACTGAGGGCCGGGGAAATCCTTGCGGTCATCGGGGACAATGGTGCGGGCAAATCCACCCTCATCAAATCGCTCTCCGGCGCGATGATTCCCGATGAAGGCGAAATTCTGCTTGAAGGCGAGCGGATCCATTTTTCATCCCCCATGGCGGCGCGCGCGGCCGGTATCGAAACCGTCTATCAGAACCTCGCGTTGTCCCCGGCGCTTTCCATCGCCGACAACATGTTCATGGGCCGTGAAGTGCGCAAGCCCGGCTTTATGGGCCGGGTGTTCCGATCGCTCGACAAAAAAGCGATGGATGCCCGGGCGCGCGACAAGCTGAGCGAGCTCGGCCTCATGACGATCCAGAACATCCGCCAGCCGGTCGAAACGCTATCGGGTGGCCAGCGGCAGGGCGTTGCCGTGGCGCGGGCCGCGGCATTCGGGTCGCGCGTCGTCATACTCGATGAGCCAACCGCCGCGCTGGGCGTCAAGGAGTCGCGCAAGGTGCTCGATCTGATCCTCGGGCTGCGCGAACGCGGTCTTCCGGTGGTTCTGATCAGCCACAACATGCCGCACGTCTTCGAGGTTGCCGACCGCATCCATATCCACCGGCTCGGCAGACGGGCGGCGCTCATCAACCCCTCGGACTATTCAATGTCGGATGCCGTGGCCATCATGACGGGAGCCATGGACGCCGCAGCTTGAATGTAGGGTTGCATCGCCCCTTGGCGCGATGCAACCCTACGCCATCAGCAAGCGAGGATGCCATGTGCCGCAACATCAAACCGCTGTTCAACTTCGAGCCGCCCGCCAGCAAAAACGAGATGCACGACGCGGCGCTTCAGTTTGTGCGCAAGATTTCGGGGACCACCCGGCCTTCTCAAGCCAACCAGGCCGCGTTTCATGAGGCGGTGGAGGAGATCGAGCGATCTGTCCGAAAGCTCCTGCATGCTCTGGAAACCAAGGCTCCGCCCAAGGACCGGGAGGTCGTGGCGGCCAAGGCCCGCGAGCGCGCCAGGCAACGCTATCAGAGTGCTTCCTGAAGGTTGACGACATATTCCCGCTCCACCCATCGGGCCACCGATGGCTTACGCGGCTTCAGTTGAGTGCTGACCCGACGAGACGGCACCGTTCAAGTCTGAGAACTGCATCTTGATAAAGGCCCTGTAGGCCAGGATCTGCTGGACCAGACGCTGCGAATCCCCCGTAACCTTCGCCATGATGATACCCCCATCGATGATGCACGAAAGCATCTCCGCCATGACACCGATGGCGACGGGTTCGCGCGGCTGGTAAATGGCGGCAATTGCCTCGAGATGACCGCGGATACGCTCATTGACGCTTTCGATTGCTTCGCGGTTGAGTGCCACGACCCGGCGGTCAAACAGACGCTCCTGATAGCAGATCGAGGCGATCATGCAGCCGGGATGACCGCCCGGAAGATCAGACATCACCTCAGCCAGCAGCTTGAGACCGATCAGGAACGATTGCAGCGGATCTTCGGATAGTTCGGCAGCGCGACCGAAAACCTCATCGAGGATGCGCTGGTCTTCGGCCACATAGCGACGCAGCAAGTGGTGGGCGAGTTCGTTCTTGTCCCTGAAATGATAAAAGAACCCACTCTTGGTAATGCCGGCTTCGGCAATCACTTCCTCGATTGACGTCGCGCCGAACCCCTTGGCCAGTACCGATGCCTCCGCCACTTCCAGAATGCGTTCGCGTGTTGCCTCACCCTTGCGCATGGTCGGCCTCCCGAAAACTGTACTTGCGGTACGGAAACGTGAAGACAATATTATAGGCGAATTCGCTCGCACTTCACCAGACAATAAGTAACCCCTTGGAGTTGTGGGGAAATATCGCGCCTGTCGTGCGCAGTACCACGCGTTTTCTAGTTTTTCCGCATGCGATCTGGGACAAGCCACCCTCAGAGGGACGGTGTTGTCGCCCATTGTTGATCGAGGAGAAATTACCATGTCGAAATACCGCCAAGCATTGCCACAAGCCGATGGCAGGCTCTTCCTGAGTGACGGTGGAATGGAAACCGCGCTGATATTCCTGCAGGGGGTCGACTTGCCCCAGTTTGCCTCGTTTGTTCTGCTCGAAAGTGAGAGCGGGCGCGCCGAGCTGGTCAAATACTACGAGAAGTTCCTGCCAATCGCGCGCAGCAAGAATGTCGGGTTCGTGCTCGACACCGCCACATGGCGGGCGAGCCTCGACTGGGGAGAAGTACTTGGGTTCGATGCCGACCGGCTGACTGCGGTCAACGTTGCTGCGATCGACCTCGTCGCCGGACTGCGCGACTGGTGGGAGACGCCCGAGACGCCGATCGTGCTCAATGGTGCCATCGGCCCGCGCGGCGACGGCTACAAAGCCGGTCGCATGGATGTTGCCGAGGCACAGGACTATCATGCCTTCCAGGTCGAAATATTCGCCGGCACACAAGCCGATATGATCTCGGCCATCACCATGAACACGGTGAACGAGGCAGTTGGCATCGCCTTGGCCGCCAGGGCGGCAGACATGCCGTGTGTGGTGTCCTTTACCGTCGAGACCGACGGCAAGCTTGTCGACGGCACCTCGCTTCGTGCGGCCATTGAAGCGACAGAGGAGGCAACTGGCGCCTCACCGGCCTACTACATGGTCAATTGCGCCCACCCGACCCATTTCGAACAAGCCCTCGCCCGAGACGAGGATTGGGTCAAACGCATACGCGGGGTCCGCGCCAACGCGTCCGCAAAGAGCCACGCCGAACTCGATGATTCCGATACGCTCGATATCGGCGATATCGCGGGGCTCAGCGGGCACTACAAGTCGCTGACGCGCAATTTCCCGTCGATGCGCGTTCTTGGAGGATGTTGCGGAACCGATCACCGGCATCTTGCTGCGATCAGCGAAGCCGTCGTGCCGATCTGAGGTGCCGATTGCCCTGGGGCCCGTCCGAGACGGGCCTCAGCATTGTGTACCCTGCCGATCCCGTATGGAACGACGATAGTCCGATGGGCTCATGCCGGCGAGTTTGCGGAAGCTCGTATTGAAGGCAGAGAGCGATCCGAAGCCTGAATCCATGGCGACCTGGAGCACGTTGACATCGCCGCGCAACAACAGGGCCTGCGCATAGGAGAGACGCAAAAGGCTCACATACTCATTGAGTGTCATGCCGGTCGATTTCTTGAAAACGCTCATGGCATATTTGGGGTGGATATCGACCGAGGACGCAATTGCGCTCGAGTCGATATCGTGCCGGAAATTCTCGGCAATATAAAAGCAGATCTCACCGATATTCTGAAAACTCTGCCGGTCGGGCGCCTCGGACGGCGCCGTATCGGTCGTCGCCGCATCGAGCAGCTTATAGCTATCAAACTGGATGCGCTCGATCCTCAGCAGCAATTCGTCGATGGCGTGGTTGACCTTTACCGGGTCGTCCGAGCGCAGATAAACGGACCAGCGCGCAAAGGACCTGTCGTCGCCCTCGTCGTGCTCGGCGGCAAGCAGGGTGGCCCCGCGCATCAGCCTTTGCTGGATATCGGCCGGCAGCCGGAGCCTGAAAAAGTGCACCAGCGGCAAATGGATGGCGATGAACATCGCGTCCTCGCTCGTATCGAACACCTGATGGGGCAGGCCGCCCCAGAACAGGCACAGATCGCCGGCTTCGAGGTGCACGCTATGGCCTTGCATCTGGTAATCGACCGATCCGGCAAAGACGTAATTAATTTCGACCTGAGCATGCCAATGGGCAGTGGGCATGATGCCGGGCTGCTCATGGCTGATCACAAGCTGGTTGGGCACGCTCTCGACCGTGCTCTTGAGCGGGTTCCAATAGCGTTTTTGACCGATCTTACTTTCCAACGACTCCCTCTTCCCTTTTCGTGAGACGCCGGCTCCGAACACGATAGTGTAAAACCAGCCCGTGCATCGGGCAACACAAATGGGAGGAATATCAATGCGTCTTACCACAGGATGCGCAACCCTTGCGCTTGTCCTCGGCATGACCGGCGGCGCCCTGGCTCAATCGGGCGAAATTACGGTCTGGAGCTGGGATGTTGCGGCCGCGTCGCTGCAATCGACAATCGAGGGTTTCAATGCCCAATATCCTGATGTGACGGTCGCTGTCGAAGACCTTGGCAACCAACAGGTGTTCGACCGCACGCTGGCCGGCTGCGCCGCCGGCGGATCGGGCTTGCCCGACGTCATTTCCATCGAGAACGGCGAAGCGGAAATCTTCTGGAACCAGTTCCCCGATTGCTTCGCCAATTTGCGCGACCTGGGCTACACCGAGGAAGTGGCCGCCGGTTTCCCGGACTTCAAACGCACTGAGCTTGAAGTCGGCGACGTCGCTTACGCCATGCCATGGGATTCCGGTCCCGTGGCGATGTTCTATCGCCGCGATTTTTATGAGAACGCCGGCGTTGATCCTGCCTCGATCACCACATGGGCTGATTTCATCGAAGCCGGACAGGCCGTTGCCGAAGCCAACCCGGGCGTGGTCATGGGCCAGGCCGATTTCAACGGCGATACCGAATGGTTCCGCATGCTCGCCAATGAGCAGGGCTGCGGCTTCTTTACCGGCGAAGGCGATGCCATCGCGGTCAACCAGCCCGGCTGCGTCGCCGCCCTCGAAGCTGTGAAAGACATGGCTGACGCCGGCATCCTCGTCGCTGGCAACTGGGACGAACGCATTCAGGCCATCCGCGCCGAAACCGTCGCCAGCCAGCTCTTCGGTGGTTGGTATGAAGGCACCATCCGCTCCAACGCGCCCGAACAGGAAGGCCTCTGGGGCGTTTACGAAATGCCATCGGTGACCGAAGACGGGCCGCGTGCCGCCAATCTTGGCGGTTCGGCTCTCGCGATCACCAACGCCTCGGACAACAAGGAAGCCGCCTGGGCATATGTCAACTACACCCTCGGCACAAACGAGGGCCAGGTGACCATGCTGCGCGAATACGGCCTCGTGCCCTCGCTGCTTTCAGCACTCGACGATCCCTATGTCGAGGAGGGCCAGCCCTTCTGGGGTGATCAGGCCATCTGGGTCGATATTCTCGGAACGCTCGATCGCGTCGTTCCCAGCCGTGGCACACCCTTCTTCGGCGATGCACAGGGCGTCGTCCAGGCGGTCCAGACCCAATACCTCAACGGCGGTTACGAAAACGCTCAGGCCGCGCTCGATGATGCGGCCAGCCAGATCGCGCTGGTCACCGGCCTTCCGATCGCGGAATAATCTCCCCAAGGGACAAATCGGCGCGTGGACCTTTTGGCCCGCGCGCCAATCAAGGAGGAGGAGCAAGGCCATGCGCGCAACGACGCGAACGGCGTACGGATTTCTGACGCCCTATCTGTTGATCTTTGCCGCCTTCTGGGTCTGGCCGATCATCTATTCGTTCTACCTCTCCTTCATGTCCACACGCGTTCAGCCCTGGACCTTCAACCCCACCTTCAACTGGGGACGGTTGATCATCGACCCCGCTTTCGCCAACGCGCTCAAGAACACTCTGCTTATCCTCGTCATTCAGGTGCCGGTGATGATCGCGCTGGCGACGCTGCTTTCTGTGCTGCTCAATTCCCAACTGCTCAAGGCGCGCGGCATAATGCGGTTTGCCTTTTTCGCGCCGGTGGTGGTTGGCGAGGTTGCCTACGCCGCCGTCTTCCGCCTGATGTTCCAGGCCGATTTCGGCGTCATCAACAAATTGCTCGGCCTTGTCGGCATCGCCCCGATCTCGTGGAGCTCGAACCCCACTGCCGCCATGGCGCTCATCATCATGGCCGTCACCTGGCGCTGGGTCGGCTACAACGCCATCATCATCCTCTCGGGCCTGCAATCGATCCCTGAGGACGTCTATGAGGCTGCAACGCTCGACAAGGTCTCAAAGACAAAACAGTTCTTCTTCATCACCCTGCCGTTGCTGCGCCCCATCATTCTGGTTTGCGTGGTCCTTTCGGTCATCGGCACCATGCAACTGTTCGCCGAACCCTTCCTCATCACCAATCGCGGCGGCCCCGGCGGAGCCACCGAAACGCTCGGCCTGTTCCTCTATCGGCAGGGCTTTACGGTTCTCAATTTCGGCTACGCCTCGGCAATAGCCTACACCATCGCGGCCATCGCCATTGTTATCTCGGCGCTCAATTTCTGGCTGGGGAGGGACCCCAAATGAGATCGAAATCGCAAACCACGTTGCTGCGAACCGTCGGGCTTCACGCCGTCCTGGTTCCCTTGGCTCTCGTCTGGCTGTTTCCCATCTGGATGATGGTTGTGTTTTCGACCCAACCGGAAAACGCGATCTTTTCGGCCAATCTCGTCATGCTGCCGTCAGATCAGTTCGCCGAGAACTTCTCCCGCCTTCAAGCCGATACCGGCTTCCTGCGCACGGTCTTCGTCTCGGTTGTGGTGGCGCTGGTCTATACGGTCCTGTCGGTCATGTTGACCTCCATGGCAGGCTGGGCGCTGGCGCGCTACAATTTTGCCGGCAAGGGGCTGGTTCTGGCCATTATTCTCGGCACGTTGACCCTGCCATATTTCGTCGTCGTCATCCCCCAGTTCATCATGGTGGCCCGCGATTTCGGTCTGGCCAACACCTGGTTCGCGCTGATCGTGCCGCCGCTGTTCAATTCGCTTGGCGTTCTCTTCATGCGCCAATCGTTTTCCATGATGCCGGCCGAGCTTTTCGATGCCGCCCGCGTGGAAGGCGTCAAGGAGTGGCAAATCTTCCTGCGCGTGGCCCTGCCGATGGCCCGCCCGACCATTGCTGCGCTGTGCATCATCCTGTTCCTTGCGAGTTGGAACAACTACCTCTGGCCGCTGCTCATCAACAACCGCCCCGACATGATGACCGCGCCGGTGGCATTGGGATCGCTGATCGGGCTCACCCGCGTCTCCTGGGGCGGCATCATGACCGGCGCCGTCGTTTTGACCATCCCCATGCTCGTCGTCTTCGTCGTGCTTCAACGCCATTTCGTCGCCGGCATTGCCGCCGGCGCAATTAAGTAGGGAAAGCCATGGCTGGTGTGACACTCAATTCCGTCAAGAAGCGCTTCGGCGCCGTCGAAGTCATCCATGGCGTCGACCTCACCGTCGACGATGGCGAGTTCGTCGTCTTCGTCGGTCCTTCGGGCTGTGGGAAGTCAACGCTTTTGCGCATGATCGCCGGGCTTGAGGATATATCCGATGGGGAAATTGCCATCGGCGGGACCACCGTCAACGATGTCGAGCCCGCCGATCGGGGCATCGCCATGGTGTTCCAGTCCTATGCGCTTTATCCTCACATGACCGTCGAACAGAACCTCTCCTTCGGCCTGCGCATGAATGGCCGCCCCAGGGATGACATCGCCCGCCGCGTCTCCAACGCTGCCTCTATTCTCCAGATCGAACCGCTCCTTGCCCGGCGCCCCAGGCAACTCTCGGGCGGCCAGCGCCAGCGCGTTGCGATCGGACGGGCCATTGTGCGTGAACCCGATGTCTTCTTGTTTGACGAACCGCTCTCCAATCTCGACGCCGAACTGCGCGTCCAGATGCGGGTGGAGATCGCCCGTCTGCACAAGGAGTTGGGCACGACGATGATCTACGTCACCCACGACCAGACAGAGGCCATGACCCTGGCCGACAAGATCGTTGTCCTGCGCGATGGCCGTGTCGAACAGGTCGGAGCGCCGCTCGATCTCTATGACGATCCGGCCAACCGCTTCGTAGCGGGATTTGTCGGATCCCCGCGCATGAATTTCATGGCCGCCAAAGTGGTCGAAACCACCCCGGGCAGCGTAACCATCGAAACCGAAAAGCACGGCTCGCCTAGGCTCACCTTGCCGGTCAATCAGGCGCTCGCGAGTGGTGATGCCGTCACCCTCGGTATCCGCCCCGAGCATTTCGGTGGTAGCGACGGGGAGGGCACCCCATTGACTGTCAAGGTCGATGTCGCCGAACATCTGGGCGCAACCAGTTTCGTTTACGCCAATATGCAGACCGGCGAGCAGCTGATCATCGAGCGCGAACAATCGCGATCTGAAATGGGCCGCACCGAGTTGACCGTCACCATCCCTCCCGCCAGGGCCTATCTTTTCGATAGCCGGGGCGATCGCATCCGCTAACAACCAATACCTCTCATCTTAGAAAGAGACACTTCCTATGTCGCAACAGCAAAAAGTCCGCTGGGGCATCCTCGGACCGGGGTCGATCGCCCGTGCCTTTGCCGCTGGCCTCGCCCACGCTCAGTCCGGTGAACTGGTGGCCCTCGGCGCGCGCAATCCCGATAAGCCCGGCTACGCCGAGCACTTCCCGGGCGCGCGCGTATTGAATGGCTACGACGCCCTGCTCGCCGACCCTGATGTCGATGCCGTCTATATCGCCACCCCGCATCCCCAGCACGCCCAATGGGCCATCAAGGCCGCCGAAGCGGGCAAGCACGTGCTGTGCGAAAAGCCCATGGGGCTGACCGCGTTCGAAGCCGATGCCATGTTCCACGCGGCGCGCAAGGCAAAGACCTTCATGGGCGAGGCCTTCATGTACCGCGTCCACCCCATGACGCAAAAACTGATTGATCTCATCGCAGCCGGCGAGATCGGCGAGGTCCGCGCCATCAAGTCGAGCTTCGGCTTTGCCATGCCGCGCTTTGATCCCGAACATCGCCTCTACGCCAATAAGCTCGCCGGCGGCGGCATCCTCGATGTCGGCTGTTATCCGGTTTCCATGGCCCGCCTGATCGCCGGCGCGGCAAACGGAAAGCCGTTTCTCGAACCCGAAACCGTCTCCGGTGTCGCCCATCTGGGCCAATCCGGCGTCGATGAATGGGCCGCCGCGGTGCTTAAATTCCCTGGTGGCATTCTCGCCGAAGTTTCCTGTTCGGTCTCGCTCGCGCAGGACAATGTCTTGCGCATCC
This sequence comes from Rhizobiales bacterium UBA3584, assembly GCA_002375765.1. Taxonomy (GTDB): domain Bacteria; phylum Pseudomonadota; class Alphaproteobacteria; order Rhizobiales; family Devosiaceae; genus Pelagibacterium; species Pelagibacterium flavum. The sequence goes on from DFMV01000011.1 coordinate 66,296, forward strand.
TGGGCACCGAGGGCCGCATCGAGGTACGCGATTTCTGGTTCGCCACCGGCCATAAAGGCGGAACCGCGATCATCGACATCATTCGCCCCGACGGCAAGCACGAGCCCGTCGAAATCGCCGAGGCCGGTTGGCTCTATTCTTTCGAAGCCGAAGCGGCCAGCCTGGCCATCCTCGCCGGAAAGACCCAGTTCGATGCCCCCGGCATGAGTTGGGACGACACTCTGGGCAATCTGCGCGCACTCGACAAATGGCGCCAGACCGCAGGGTTGGAATTCGAGATCGAAAAACCGGCACTGCGCACCAGAACGCTAAAGGGAGAAATCCTTGAAAAGCGCAGCGACCGCATCGGCCGCGTCTCCATTCCTGGTCTCGACAAGCCCGTCTCCCAACTTGCCCTTGGATTCGAGGATTTCCGGTCATTTTCAAGCGTTGCGATCCTGCTCGATGCCTTCTACGAAAAGGGCGGTAACGCCTTTGACACGGCGTTCATCTACGGCAACGGCATCACCGAAACCCTGTTCGGCGACTGGCAAGCATCGCGCGGTGTGCGTGACGATGTGGTGGTGATCGGCAAGGGCGCCCACTCGCCTTTGACCTATCCCGACGTGATCGCCAGGCAACTCGACGTCAGCCTCAATAAGCTCAAAACCGAACACGTTGACGTCTATTTCATGCACCGCGACAATACCGACGTGCCTGTCGATGAATTCGTCGATGCCATGGACGCCGAGGTTCGGCGGGGCCGCATTCGGGGCCTGTTCGGCGGTTCCAACTGGACCCGTGAGCGCTTCGACGAGGCCGTCGCCTACGCCAATCGTACCGGCAAGACAGTGCCGAGCGCACTATCGAACAATTTCTCACTGGCGGAAATGCAAAAGCCCCTTTGGCCCGGCTGCGTCGCTTCGTCCGATGATGACTGGCGCACATGGCTTTCAGACCGTCAGGTCACGAACTTTGCCTGGTCGAGCCAGGGAAGGGGCTTTTTCACCGACCGGGCCGGGCGCGATAAGACCGAAAATGCCGAGCTGGTCGAAACCTGGTACACCGAGGCCAATTTCGCCCGGCGCGATCGCGCCGTAGAACTGGCGCACAAGCTGGGCAAGAAGCCCATCCATGTTGCCCTCGCCTATTGCCTCTATCAACCATTCCCGCTGATCCCTCTCATCGGCCCGCGCACCCTGGCCGAGCTCGACGATAGCCTCGAGGCACTGGACATCACCTTGACGCCGGACGATATCGTCTGGCTGCGCGACGGACGCCGTTGATTTGCGGCGAACCCGAGCATGGCGGCTGGTTCTATCGCGCCGCCATGCTGGAGCCCTGCAGGGCGGCCGTCCAATGAGCGTCGCCCGAAGCCCATTATCGGGGTTCGATATCTTTGTTAAACCAACGGCGCATTTACCGGTGTATGAGAGCCTTTGGTATTGATTTGAAATCTCGGGGGCGCGGGTGAGCGACCAGATATTCGATATTTTCATCGTCGGCGGCGGCATCAATGGCTGCGGTATAGCGCGTGACGCGGCGGGACGGGGCTATTCGGTCTGCCTTGCCGAGATGAATGATCTGGCCTCGGGGACTTCTTCTGCCTCTACCAAACTCATTCATGGTGGTCTGCGTTATCTCGAGCACTACGAATTCCGGCTGGTGCGCGAATCCCTCCAGGAGCGCGAAGTGCTCTGGGCCATGGCACCGCACATCATCTGGCCGCTCCGCTTCGTTCTGCCCCACCACAAGGGGCTGCGCCCCGCATGGCTCCTGCGGCTTGGCCTGTTTCTTTATGATCACATCGGCGGCCGCAAGCGCCTGCCAGCGACCGCCGTTCGCGACCTGCGAAAAGACCCCCTCGGGGAAGCGCTCAAGCCCGGTCACGGCAAGGCGTTCGAATACTCCGACTGCTGGGTCGATGACGCGCGTCTCGTCGTTCTGACCGCCCGCGACGCAGCCGACCGCGGCGCCGAGATCCATACACGCACGCGGCTGACATCCGCCCACCGGGCTGGCGACCATTGGGAGATTGCTACCGAAAACGAAGCGGGCCACACCCGAACCGTGCGCGCCCGCATGCTGGTCAACGCGGCCGGACCATGGGTGTCCGAGGTGCTTTCAGGACTGATCGGCGGCAATGAGAGCCATGATGTGCGGCTGGTCAAGGGCAGCCATATCGTGGTGCGCAAGCTCTACGACGATCCGCGCTGCTTTTTCTTTCAGAACGCCGACGGCCGCATCTTCTTTTCCATTCCCTATCAGCAGGACTTCACCCTGATCGGCACCACCGACCAGGACTTTGATGCCGACCCGGCCTCCGTTTCGATTTCTCCGGCCGAAATCGATTATTTGCTGGAAGCGGCAAACGGCTATTTCCGCAACGCCATCGGCAGGGACGATATCGTCTGGACCTATTCCGGCGTGCGCCCGCTCTATAATGACGGCGCGTCCAAGGCGCAGGAGGCAACGCGCGATTATGTCCTCAAGCATACCGGCGGCAAGGACACGCCAGCCCTTCTCAACGTGTTCGGCGGCAAGTTGACCACCTACCGCCGCCTCGCCGAATCCGCGCTCGAGCATATCGAAACTGCCCTTGGTCGTCGCAAATCTCGATGGACGGCCCATTCAACTCTGCCCGGCGGAGATTTTCCAGTCGATGGTTTCGAGGCCGAGGTCGATAGTCTGCACAAGCGCTACCCCTTTTTGTCTCCGGGTGACGCGCGCAGGCTTGTGCGGGCCTATGGCACGCTGGCGCGCACCATTCTGGGCGATGCGCGGAGCGCGGACCAGATCGGCCCCGATTTCGGTTGTGGCCTTTCGGGCGCCGAAGTGCGTTATCTCATCGAGCGGGAATGGGCGCGCAGTGCCGATGACATCCTCTGGCGCCGCTCCAAACTGGGTCTGCATGCCGAAAAAATCGACCGGCCGGCACTGGATGCATTCGTCCGGCAGGCCGTTGCGGCCGCTGGTCACGCCAACGCCTAGATCAGTCCACGCCGGGCTGAGCTTATCGAAAGCCAGTCACGTCCAACCCGCTCACGCGGGAAGGCGACTGCGTTTCGTCCAGCCTCCCGTCGTTCCATATCCCTCATGGGCAACAGCCCCAGATCGACTCGCGTCCGCTCGTTGATCGCAGATACATCCAGGTATTCCGGTTGGTTGTGCCGGCGTTCGAACACTGCTTTTATGAGATTGGAAAACCGCGTCATGGGATTTATCCTTCCAGTATCGTGCAGACAGCATGGCTGGAAATGGTTCGAAAGACCAATCGAACGTCATGACGATGGATAAAGAGGGCTTATGATGAGCGAGAACCTGCCTCCACTGCCGACCCTGCGCGTGTTCGAAGCCGCGGCACGCCATCTCAATTTCACGCGGGCGGGTGAGGAACTGGGCATGACACAGGCGGCGGTCAGCTATCACATCAAACTGCTCGAAGAACGGATCGGCGCGACGCTGTTCGTGCGTCACGGCCGCAAGATCGATCTGACCGATGTCGGCAGTACGCTGGCCCCGGCTTTGAGTGGTGCCTTTCGCTCGATTGCCAACGCATTTGATGCCGCGAAATCGAACGTCGGCAGCACTCTGTTCATTTCGGCCCTGCCCACCCTGTCCGCCCAGTGGTTGGCGCGCCGCCTGGGAGCATTTCAGGTCCTCCATCCTGAATTCGCGGTGCGTCTGGACACCTCGACCACGCTTGTCGATTTCGACAATGATAATATCGATGTGGGGATACGTGGAGGAATGGGCAATTATCCAGGGCTTGTCTCCCATCTGTTGTTGCGTGCCGAATACACCCCCATGCTCAGTCCGGCGCTTGCGGCGAGCATTGGTGGCGTCAAAACACCTGCCGACCTGCTCAAGCTGCCTTTTGTCAACGACGGTGACACCTGGAACGCCCAATGGCTCGAGCTCGCCGGACTACCCCCGACTGAGGTGCTCAGGGGCCCCAATCTAGGTCTTGGCAGCCAGTATCTTGACGCGGCAGCGGCCATTTCGGGTGGCGGCATCGCCATGCTGACCCCTGCCTTTTATCGTGAGGAGTTGAGGGACGGGCGCCTCATCCAACCGTTCGACATTGTCGGTGTCGACGCCTTGAGCTATTGGCTCGTTTATCCCCACGCCCGCCGAACGCTACCCAAGATCCGGGCCTTTCGCGACTGGTTGTTGGCCGAAGCCGAAATTTTGCAGAATCAAACGGTTTGACATCAGCATATCTTAATGAGAACATAACAGGAACAATTAACCAGGGCGGCAAGCATGGACGCGCCTCTTTTGTTCCCTCAACTCCCTCTGGCGGCACGCCCGCCGTTCTATTTTGCCCTGCGCCCGGATGTTGAAACGGCCGCCAGAATCCGCACGCTGGCGCGCAATTTCCAGAAGCGCGACGAAATCGGCGGCCGTGTCTATCCTGCCGATCGCCTGCATCTGTCCTTGTGCCCCATCGGCTTGCATGGGCTCAAACGGGGCGAGGTCAGAGCGGCAATCGAGGTCGCCGCTGAAATTGCTGCCGAGCGCTTTACTGTCCGCTTCGACAAGACAGCATCGGTGCGGGGCAGGGGTGGCCACTGCCTGATCTTGCGTTCCGACTTGGTATGCACCGGTCTCGACCGCCTTGCCACAGCGCTGCGTCGCCGTCTGACCGCAGCCGGATTGACCGTTCCCGGCGGCGAAGGCGCTCCGCATCTGACGATAATCCGCCAGACCGCGCAAACGCCCGAAAGCGTCCTGGAGACACCTGTTGAATGGGAGGCAGGCGATTTCGTTCTCGCCCGGCTGGGCGGCTCGGCCAGTAACGATCTGGCCTCTTGGAGGCTTGGTGCCTGACGACCGTGCTACCCGCCGTGCCTCTGCGCCTCCTGCCATTGGGCATGCCAGTCATCGGCCAGAGCAACCCGGCGGCGGCCATAGCGCACTTCGGTCAGTTGTGCTCCCACGATCCGTTCGGTGCGAAAGTGCCGAAAGGCCTCGCGTAGCGTACACCAGGCCGCGATGATCTGCTTGTTCTCGTAAAAAGCGATCTGCACCGGCCAGATTTCACGCGCCGACGCATGGCCCTTTTCATCCTCATAATCGATGCGCAGTGCGCGTTCGGCGCGCATTGCTTTGCGCACCAGCGCCAGAAGCGGCAGTGGGTCGCGGGCCTCCCGGACCTGAACCGGCCACAGACCGGTGTCGGAAATCCGGTCGCGCAGGTCTTCGGGGCTGGCGTTGGCGATTTTTCCCAATGCGTTGCGCGCGGCGGCCGAAAGCTCGGTATCGGGCTGCGCCTCTACCCAGCGCGCCCCAAGGACGAGGGCCTCGAGCTCATCGGCCGAAAACATCAGCGGTGGCAGAAAAAAACCAGGGCGCAGCATATAGCCGATCCCGGCTTCCCCTTCGATGGGTGCCCCAAGCCCGATCAGGGTCTGGATATCGCGATAGAGCGTGCGCACCGACACGCTTTGATCTTCGGCCAGTTGCGCGGCCGTCACCGGCAGCCGGTGCCGTCGCAGGGCATCCATGATGGCAAATAGGCGTTCTGTCTTGTCCATGCGCGAAACTGCCTGCGAATCCGGTCCTTTGCGGCGTTGCATTATAAGGACGGGACCACTATTGTCCGCCCAAATTTTGGACAGCCCGGATACCCCCTGATGAGCGACGATTCCTTCCTGCGCGAAGTCGAAGAAGAACTGCGCAGCGACAAGCTGAAAGCCTTCTGGCGCCGTTTTGCGCCGTTCATCATCGGCGGCGCCGTGTTGATCGTTTTGCTGGTGGCGGCCAACGAAGTCTGGAAGTGGTATCGATCGAGCACCGCCGCCAACGCTTCCGACCAGTATTATGCAGCGGTGGAGATGGCCGAGAGCGGCGATATTGCCGGTGCCCGGACCGCCTTTGCCGAACTCGAAGCGAGCGGCCCTGAAGGCTATGCGATTCTGGCGCGCTTCCAGGAAGCAGCGCTTCTGGCCGAACAGGGCGAGCCCGACGCGGCGATTGCAGCCTATGACGCGCTTGCCGCCAGCCTCGATCAGCGCCGGCTGCGCGAACTGGCCTATGTCCTGGGTGGCTACCTCGCCGTGGACCATCTCGATGTTGGCGCCGTCGAACAGCGCGTCGGTGGCCTGACCGGCGAGGACAGCGCCATGCGCAATAGCGCCCGGGAAGCGCTGGGGCTGGCTCATTACAAGGCCGGTAATATCGAAGAGGCACGCGCCAATTTCGAAGCCATGGCCGCCGACCCCAACGCAGGCCAGGACATCCAGCTCCGCGCCTTTATCTATCTTGAACAGCTTGCCTCGACCGGCGTGGACGTAAGCGAAGACCTGCTTGGAGCCACTGGGCCCACGGAGCCCGCACCAGAGCAGATCGCCATTCCCGCCGAGTCCCCGAGCCTTGAAACGCTCGGCCAGCCGCTGGAAGCTGAATCTGAGCAATGAGCGCGAATGTAACCGTTGCTATTGTTGGAAGACCCAACGTCGGCAAATCCACCCTGTTCAATCGGCTGGTGGGCCGGAAAATCGCGATCGTCGACGACACGCCGGGTGTGACCCGCGACCGCCGCGAAGGTCTGGGCCGTATTGGCGATCTGACCTTCACGCTGGTCGACACCGCCGGCTATGAAGACGCCAATGACGACAGCCTCGAAGCGCGCATGCGCCGCCAGACCGAAATGGCCATTGCCGAGGCCGACGTCATCTTGTTCATGATCGACGCCCGCGCCGGCCTGACCCCCACAGACGAGCACTTCTCCCGCCTGCTGCGCAAGGCCGACAAGGAAATCCACGTCATCGGCAATAAGGCCGAGGGCCGCGCGGCAGAGGCCGGACTGGTCGAGGCCTACGCGCTGGGTTTCGGCGAAGCCATACCGCTTTCCGCCGAGCACGGGCTGGGCCTGGCCGATCTCTATTCCATCATATCCCAGGCCGTCGACAAGGCCGACGAAGCCAAGGCCGCTGCCGCCGAGGCTGAATTCGACTACGACATGGTGCAAAAGCCCGCCGTCGATGTGGATGTCAACGAAGACGAGGGCGAGGATCTGGCGGGCGACACAGCGCCCATGCGCTGGAATCCCAACCGCTATCTCAACGTCGCTATCGTGGGGCGCCCAAACGCCGGCAAGTCGACCCTCATCAATCGGATGGTGGGTGAAGAGCGCCTTCTGACCGGCCCCGAAGCGGGTATTACCCGCGATTCGATCATGGTCCCGTGGGAATGGGAGGGCCGGGTCATCAACCTGGTCGATACCGCAGGCATCCGCCGCAAATCCCGCGTACAGCAAAAGCTCGAAAAACTGTCGGTCTCCGACAGTCTGCGTTCGATCCAATACGCCGAAGTCGTCGTCCTGCTGCTCGATGCCACCATCCCGTTTGAAAAGCAGGATCTGGCTCTGGCCGATCTTGTCGAGCGCGAAGGTCGCGCCATGGTCATTGCTGTCAACAAATGGGATCTGATCGAAGACAAGAACGCCAAGATCCTCGAACTGCGCGCCGAATGCGAACGCCTGCTGCCCCAGCTGCGGGGCATTCCGCTGGTCACCATGTCGGGCCTGCAGGGGCGCAATATCGACAAGCTGATGAAGGCGATTTTCGAGATCGAGCGGACCTGGAACGTCAAGATCCGTACCGCCAAGCTCAATCGCTGGCTCGCCGCCATGACCGAACACCATCCGCCCCCGGCAGTGTCAGGCCGGCGGCTGAAACTGCGCTACATGACCCAGGCCAAGACGCGCCCGCCCAGCTTTATCGTCTTTGCTTCACGCCCCGACGCGCTGCCGAAAGCGTACCAACGCTACATCGTCAATGGTCTGCGCGAGGACTTCAACTTGCCCGGGACGCCCATCCGCCTCTGGGTCCGCGGCGGCAAGAATCCCTACGTCGATGATGACGGGAAATAGAAATTGAAAAAGGCCGGATTTTCATCCGGCCTTTTTCTTTCGAACAGTGCGCTTTAGAGCGGCTCTTCGCCCTGCAGGATGTCCACCCGCATGCCCGTCTTCGTGTAAGCGGGCGAAACCAGATCAACGATCCTGGGTGCAACCTCATCGGGAGAGGGGAGCGTCTTGGGGTCTTCACCCGGCATCGCCTTGGCGCGCATCGCGGTGCGGACCTGGCCGGGATAAAAGATATTGGCCTTCACCTCAGTGATGGCCATTTCCCCGGCATAGGATTTGACCATGGCGTCCAGCGCCGCTTTCGACGCCGCATAAAGCCCCCAATAGGGCTTTGCCGAGAGCGCCGCGCCCGAGGAGATAAACACGGCCCGCCCCGCATCGGATTGGCGCAGCAACAGATCCAGCGAGCGGATCAGCCGGTAATTGGCTTCCACGTTGACCGCAAAGACGTTGGCGAAATCCTTGGGCGCGATATGGGGCAGGGGGCTCAATACGCCCAGCGCACCGGCATTGCCGATCAGCCCGTCGAGCTGGCCCCAGCGCTCGAATATCGCAGCGCCCAGCCGATCGATGGCTTCCCCATCGGTCAGATCCATCGGCACCAGCGTGGTTGAAGAACCGAGAGCCTGGATATCGTCATCGAGATCTTCCAGCCCGCCTACGGTTCGTGCAACAGCGATCACATGGGCTCCGCGCGAGGCCGCGTTCTTGGCGGCGGCATAGCCCAGCCCGCGCGAGGCACCGGTCACCAGCACCACGCGGCCGGCAAGGTCTTTGTTATCGGTCATGCTATACGGCTTCTCTCAGCATCGAAATCTGCTTGGGGTCGTTCTTGTCGCGCCCCTCCAGATCGGTGAGCGGCGTGGGGTAATCGCCGGTGAAATAATGGTCGGTGAATTGGGGCGCCTTTGGATTGCGCTTTTCCCCGCCCACGGCGAGATAGAGCCCGTCAATCGAAAGGAACTCCAGCGAATCCGCGCCGATATAGCGGCACATGTCCTCGAGCGTCGCGTACTGGTTTGCCAGCAACTTGTCGGGATCGGGTGTGTCGATGCCGTAATAATCGGAATGATAGATCATCGGGCTGGCCACACGAATGTGGACTTCCTTGGCGCCCGCATCGCGGATCATCTGCACGATTTTCAGCGAGGTCGTGCCGCGCACGATGGAATCGTCGACCAGCACCACACGCTTGCCCTCGATCACCGCCCGATTGGCCGAATGCTTGAGCTTGACGCCAAGCGCCCGGATCGATTGCGTCGGCTCGATAAAGGTACGGCCCACATAATGATTGCGGATGATCCCGTATTCGAACGGTATGCCCGATTGCTGCGCATAGCCCAGCGCCGCCGGCGTGCCGCCATCGGGAACCGGAACCACGACATCGGCCTCGATCGGGCTTTCCTTGGCCAGATTGATGCCCATGGACTTGCGTGCCGCATAGACCGAACGCCCCGAAACCACCGAATCCGGCCGTGCGAAATAGACATATTCGAAAAGGCATACCCGCTCGGGGCGCGCTTTGAACGGCTTGAAACTGTCGATGGAAATCGAGCCGTCCTTTTGAATTTCGCACACGATCACTTCGCCATTTTCGACGTCGCGTACGAATTTCGCGCCGATGATGTCGAGGGCGCAGCTTTCCGAGGCAAAGATCGGCTTGCCGTCGAGATCGCCCAGAACAAGCGGGCGGATGCCGTTGGGATCGCGCGCCCCGATCAGCTTGGTGCGCGTCATGGCGACCATGGCGTAGGCGCCTTCGATAGCGCCCAGCGCATCGATGAACCGGTCGGCCGAGCGGGTGCGCTGCGAACGCGCGATCAGATGCAGCACGACTTCGGTGTCCGAAGTTGATTGGCATATGGCGCCCTGCGCGATCAGCCGCTTGCGCAGCGAAAGCCCATTGGTCAAATTGCCATTATGCGCAATGGCGATGCCGCCGACTTCCAGTTCTGCAAACAGCGGCTGCACATTGCGCAACACGGTTTCCCCGGTCGTCGAATAGCGAACATGGCCCATGGCGATGTTGCCGGGTAGTCGTCCGAGAGTGGCGGCGTCGGTGAAGTGATCGCCGACCAGGCCCAGATGACGCTCGGAACTGAAGCGCTTGCCGTCGAAAGAGACGATGCCGGCGGCTTCCTGTCCGCGATGCTGAAGGGCATGCAGCCCCAGCGCGGTCAGCGCCGCCGCGTCATCGTGCCCCAAAATGCCGAACACGCCGCACTCTTCGCGCAGCGTGTCGCCGTCCATCTCAAGGGCAAGACCTTTAAGGTGATCGCCTGTCGTCGCGTGGAGCGTGCTCAAATTATCCACCATTGATGCGAGGACATAAAAGGAGCGGTTCGGAAAGCCTTGCGCGCTTCGCAAAAATCGCTCCGTCAATCGGGGGCTTACGCTCCCGACCCATTCAAGTCAACACGGCTCGATACCGCCTGCGGCGATATCACACTCCGTTGATCGCCGCCGGCGGCTCCGGTGTGGCATCCGGCTGCGGATCATTGGCGCTTTCATCGTTGATGATCGGGTCTTCGATCGGCCCGCCACCCTGAAGCAGATCGTTGACCTGTTCCTCGAGATTTTCCGGCAGCAGCGAGATAAGCCCGTCACCCAGCGAGCGCAGGGTCGGCAACGATTGCGCCTCGCCATACCAGGGCAGGTTAGGCGGATTTTCACCGATCAGCCAATCGGCAAAGATCACAACGACCACCGCAATCAGAATGCCGCGCAACGCACCGAACACGAAGCCGAGCGTGCGATCGAGCGGCCCAAGTTTGGAATCGGTGATGAAATCCCCGATCTTCATGGTCAAAAGGTGCAGGATGATCAGCGCCAGGATAAAGCTCACCACTACCGTGGCGATATTGGCCCACAGCGGATCGGCCACGAATTCCTGAGCGATCTGGGGCTGGTAAAAGAACATGTAGGCGGCAAAAGCGGCCGCACCGGCCCAGGTGACGAGCGATAGCACTTCACGGGTCAGCCCGCGCGCCGTCGCCAGCAGTGCGGAAATCAGAACGAGAATTCCGACGGCGATGTCGAAAGCGGTCAGCATGGGGGACGGTTCTCCAGCAAGCCCTGTTTGACTGTCCGTTTAGCGGTTAAATGTGGCAAAGCCAAGCGATTGCATGGGATTTCCAAGGCTTGCCGACACCGCGTCCCAAAATCAGTCGGCATCGGCCACGCTCCGCTCGCCGGCCGCCGCGATCCGGCCAACCAGCTCGGCCAGTGCCGAAAACTCGTTGAGCGCCACCCCGTCAGTCCGCTCCTTGGCGTTGAGCCTGGCCGTATGCACAGACCCGAACCCCAGCTTTGCCGCTTCGCGCACCCGCAGATTGGCGTGCACAACGGGCCGGATGCCACCAGAAAGGCTGACTTCGCCGAAATAGACGGCATCGGCGGGCAGGGGGGAATTGGTGAGCGATGAAATCAGCGCCGCGGCCACGGCAAGATCGGCCGCTGGTTCGTTGACTTTGAGCCCGCCCGCCACATTGAGATAGATGTCGTTGGCCCCGATCCGCACCCCGCACCGCGTTTCGAGAACCGCCAGAACCATCGAGAGACGCGCGGAATCCCAGCCCACAACGGCCCGGCGGGGCGTGCCGAGCGGGGAAGGGGCAACCAGCGCCTGGATTTCCACCAGCACGGGCCGCGTGCCCTCGACCCCGGCGAACACTGCCGAGCCCGCCGCCCCGGAATCGCGTTGATCGAGAAACAGCGCCGAAGGGTTGGGCACTTCGCGCAACCCCGAGCCCACCATCTCGAACACCCCGATCTCGTCGGTCGCGCCATAGCGGTTCTTGACCCCGCGCAGGATACGGTAGGTCAGCGAGGTGTCGCCTTCGAAATAGAGCACGGCATCGACCATATGCTCGACCACCCGCGGTCCGGCGATCTGTCCGTCCTTGGTGACATGCCCCACCAGCACCACCGCCGAGCCCGACTTCTTGGCGAACCGGGTCAGCGCCTGCGCACTGGTGCGCACCTGTGTTACCGTTCCGGGCGCGCTTTCCACCCGCTCGGTCCAGCAGGTCTGGATGGAATCGATGATCACCAGATCTGGCGCCTTGCCCTTCTCGATGGTGGCGAGGATAGTCTCGACATGGGTTTCGCTGGCCAGTTCCACTGGCGCGTCGGCCACGCCCAGCCGTGCGGCGCGCAGCCGGACTTGGGCAATCGCCTCTTCCCCTGAAATATAGATGACCCGCTTGCCCTGCCGCGCCAGCGAAGCCGCCGCCTGCAAAAGCAGCGTCGATTTACCGATTCCCGGGTCGCCCCCTACGAGGATGGCCGATCCCATGACGAACCCGCCGCCAAGCACGCGATCGAGCTCGCCATTCTTGCTCTCGATGCGGATGGCGTCTTCGCTGTCGCCCGAAAGCGGCACCAGTTCCACCGGACGTCCCGAAGCGACCGCTGCCTTGGGCCCGGCACCGACCCCCGACGTCGCGACTTCCTCGACAATCGAGTTCCACTCTCCGCACGCCTCGCACCGCCCCGCCCAGCGCGGGGTGACTGCGCCACAGGATTGGCAGACATAACTGGATTTGAGCTTGGCCAAGGATCGTCCCGAATCTAATTCGAAACGACCCTATTATCCGGGTGGGTTTCGATCAAGAACAAATTGAGAACAAATCTCAATCGAGCGAAACGCCGTCCGGCACGTTTGCGTAAGTGCGCGGGAAACGACCGTTGAGCGTCGTCAGCACTTCGTACCCGATGGTCCGCGCCGCATCGGCCACGTCGTCGATCGAGATGTTGGGCCCGAGAATTTCCACAGGATCTCCCGGCTGGATAAGCCCCGGCACATCGGTGATGTCGATGGCTGTCATGTCCATCGAGACCCGCCCGAGCACCGGGACGATTGTGCCGTTGACGGCAACCCGTCCGCCCATCTGCCCGCCAATGCCCGAAAGCCCGCGGAAATACCCGTCCGCGTAGCCCAGCGCCATGATGGCGATGCGCGTGTCACGACGCAGGCGATAGGCCGCGCCATAGCCCACGGTTTCCCCGATCCGCGCATCCTTGATCTGCAGGATCGGGACGTCCATCGAAATCACCGGCGCCATCGGATTAGGCCGCCCGTTGATGGCCCTCCCGCCATACATCGCAATGCCAGGCCGCACGAGATGATAGTGATAGTCCTTCGAACTCATCACCGCCGCCGAATTGGCGATCGAGGCTGGGATGTCGGGGAAATGGTTGAGCAAACCCTGGAACAGCCCGTTCTGCTTGCGCGTCATTTCATGGCTTGGCTGATCGGCGCAGGCAAAGTGGCTCATGATCATCTGCGGCTCGAAACCCGACTGGTCAAGCTCGCGCCGCACCAGTTCGGCCTCCTTCATCCGGAAGCCGACGCGGTTGAACCCGGTGTCGAAATGCAGCGCCGCCGGCGCCGCCTTGCCCCGGTTGAGGCAGAAATCGAGCCACTCGGTCAACTGACTCATCGAGGCTAGCACCGGCATCAGTCCATGCGCCGCATAGTCTGCCGCGGTGCGCGGAATCAGCCCATCGAGGACGAAAATGAACGCATCGGGGATTGCCTCACGCAGCGCCACGCCTTCATCGGGCGTCGCAACGAAAAAGAACCGCGCTCCGGCTTTGTAGAGTGCTCGACCGACCGCTTTCGCGCCCGTGCCATAACCGTCGGCCTTGAGCACGGCCCCAGTCAGCGATTTGCCCGACACTGTATCGAGCGCCTTCCAGTTGCGCACGATAGCGTCTAGGTCGATGGTGATGCCGCCACCGAGAATGCTCTTTGAACTGGTCATGACGTCCGCCGAATCCCTTCCGGCCTGGCGTAGCGCGAAACCGACGGGCGCGGCAAGCCGGGCAAGGACTTACTCGCCGCGCGTCGGCAGATAATCCTCGCGCGCCAGGTTCGAGAACCGTGTGAGGTTGGCCTGGAAGTGCAACTGCACGGTGCCCGTGGGGCCGTGACGCTGCTTGGCGATGATCACTTCGGCCCGCCCATGCACCTTTTCCATCTCGGCCTGCCATTCGAGATGTTCCTGTGTGCCTTCCTTGGGCTCCTTGTTGCCCAGATAATACTCCTCGCGATAGACGAACAGCACCACGTCGGCATCCTGCTCGATCGATCCCGATTCGCGAAGATCGGCGAGCTGAGGATGCTTGTCCTCGCGGTTTTCCACCTGGCGCGACAGCTGGGAGAGGGCGATGATGGGAACCTCGAGTTCCTTGGCCAGCGCCTTGAGGCCCGTGGTGATTTCCGTCAGCTCCTGCACGCGGTTCTCACCGGCCTTTTTCGAGCCCGACAGAAGCTGCAGATAGTCGACGATCAGCAGGTCTAGCCCCTTCTGCCGCTTCAATCGCCGCGCGCGCGCTGAAAGCTGCGCGATCGAGATGCCGCCCGTATCGTCGATATAGAGCGGCACCTGGGCCATCAGGTTCGAGGTGTCCACCAGCTTTGTGTACTGGCTCTCGTGAATATTGCCGCGCCGGATATCGGACGATGAAATCTCCGACTGCTCGGCCAGGACGCGCGTCGCGAGCTGTTCAGCGCTCATTTCGAGCGAAAAGAACCCTACGACCCCGCCATTGACGGTTTTCATGTGCCCGTCAGGCGTTGGCTCTGCCTTGTAGGCCTTGGCCACCGAAAACGCGATATTGGTGGCCAGCGAGGTCTTGCCCATGGCAGGACGCGCCGCAAGGATAATCAGATCCGAGCGCTGCAGCCCGCCCATCAGCCTGTCGAGATCTGTCAGCCCCGTCGCAGTTCCCGAAAGCGATCCGTCGCGCGAATAGGCTTCGCCCGCCATGTTGATCGCTTCGATCAGCGCTTGGTTGAAGCCCTGGAAACCACCATCGTAACGGCCCTTTTCGGCCAGATCGAACAGTCGCTTTTCGGCCTCCTCGATCTGGATCTGGGCCGAGCTTTCCACATCGGCGTTATAGGCGGTGTCCATCACCTCCTCGCCGATCAGGATCAGATTGCGCCGGATCGCCAGATCGTAGATCGCCTGCCCATAGTCGGCAGCATTGAGAACCGTGGTCGCTTCGGCAGCCAGCCGCGCCAGATACTGCGCCATGGTGACGCCTTCGAGCAGATCGTCGGGCAAATAGGTCTTTGCCGTCACCGGGGTCGCTGTCTTGCCCGCCCGGATGATCTTGCCGCACACCTCGAAGATCGCCCGGTGAATCTGCTCATAGAAATGATCGGGCTCGAGAAAGTCCGAGACGCGATAGAACGCTTCGTTGTTGACCAGAATCGCGCCCAGCAAGGCCTGCTCCGCCTCTATGTTATGCGGGGCAGTCTTGTATTTTGGCTCGGATTCGGTCGTGACGGGCGCGAGCCGTCTCACAGCTTCCATTACGGTCTCTTGGAATTGGTGTTCACACTCTCTTAACCGCGCCGCGTCGGCAGGCAAGGAGAAGATGCCAATGTCAGTCTACCTGATTCGCTTCCCTGTTAAGGACGGGGATAACTTTCGCCCTGCCTCGACAAACAAAAAGGCCGAGCGCAGGGCCCGGCCTTTCGATTCGATGGCTGGAGTGCTTCCAGGATAAGTGGGAACCATTTATCCGGTTCGGAAGCGCGACCAAACAAGAACTTGGAGCCGCGATTCGAAGAAACGCGGAAATACTCCAAGAAACGCTTATGCGTCCTGCTGACGCTCGATTTCCTCGGCCGCTGTGGCGGCTTCGTTCTGCGTAGCATCGTAATCTTCGTCTTCCATATCGGCGAGGGAGACGAACTCCTCTTCTTCGTCATTATAGTCCTTGCGGGCCAGGTTTTCACCAGCGGCCTGACGCTCGGCCTCGTCCGACGAGCGGGCGACGTTAACGGTGATCTTGACCGCAACTTCGGCGTGCAGGTTCAGAGCAACCTCGTGCAGACCGACGGTCTTGATCGGGCCTTCGAGGTCGACCTGGTTGCGTTCGACCTTTTCGCCGTCGGCCAGAAGGGCGTCGGCGATATCGCGGGCCGAAACCGAACCGTAGAGCTGGCCGGTTTCGCCGGCCTGACGCACCATGACAATGGTCTTGCCGTCGAGCGACGCGGCGTTCTTTTCAGCTTCCGAGCGACGTTCGGCATTGCGCGCTTCGATGGTCTGGCGTTCGGCCTCGAACTTGGCGCGGTTGGCTTCAGAAGCGCGAAGCGCCTTGCCCTGCGGCAAAAGGAAATTGCGGGCAAAGCCGTCTTTGACGGTCACTTCGTCGCCGATGGTGCCCATGCGGCCCACGCGTTCGAGAAGGATAACTTTCATTTGTTTTCTCCAATGCTGTCCCGCCTGCAGGAGGCGGTTAGAGGGCCGGACCGATTTCCAGCCCCCAACGAATGCAGCAAGAGCTGCTTATTTCACTGCGTAGGGCAGAAGGCCCAGAAAGCGCGAACGCTTGATGGCACGGGCCAGCTCGCGCTGCTTCTTGGCGGAAACGGCCGTGATGCGCGAGGGAACAATCTTGCCGCGCTCGGAAACATAGCGCTGCAGCAGACGAACATCCTTGTAGTCGATGGTCGGTGCATTGGCGCCCGAGAACGGGCAGGTCTTGCGGCGGCGCTGGAAGGGGCGACGGGTCTGCGACTGGGTAAGATCACGAATAGCCATAGCTCATCTACTCCTTAAAACCTGCGCGGGCCGCGGGGACGGTCGCCACCGGGGCGGTCGTCACGGTCACGCTTCTGCATCATCACCGAAGGGCCTTCTTCGTGCTCATCCACGCGGATGGTCATGAAGCGCAGCACGTCTTCGTTGATGCGCATCTGGCGCTCCATCTCGGCAACGGCGGTCGCCGGGGCTTCGATGTTGAGCAGCGTGTAATGCGCCTTGCGGTTCTTGTTGATGCGGTAGGAGAGCGACTTGACCCCCCAGTATTCCGACTTTGCAACCTTGCCGCCGTTTTCGGCCAGCAGGTCGGTATAGGTCTTGGTCAGGTCTTCGACCTGCTGTGCGGAGACGTCCTGCCGCGACAGAAAGATGTGTTCGTAAAGGGGCATAAACAGCCTTTCCTGAGAACTTGGTTCAACTCACATCGCCGGCGCGGAGCCTCCTTGTAGCCATGGAAAGGCGACAAAGGTTCTACTAAAGAGCGGGAACACGGGAGGCCGGACCAGCAAACTATCGGTCCATTGTTCCTTGCGTTTGTGACACAACGAACAACCCTCCGTTCAGCCCCCGGCCAAACGAATGCTGGCGTCATCTATAGCGGATGGGTGCCGATTGCAAGGCTTTCCTTGGACTCTTACGCTGCCGGCGCATGCAATCAGATTTAGTGTTTGGAGAACAATGACGATGACCGAACTCCCCAAACTCAGCCGCCCCGCCACGCGCGCGCTCGACAACGCCGGCATCAAGTCGGTCGAAGACCTCGCCAGGCTCTCCCGAACGGAATTCCTCGCCCTGCACGGCGTCGGCCCCGCATCGCTCCCGCCAATCGAAGCGGCCATGAAGGCGGCAGGCGTCGACTTCGCACAGAAATAGCGCGTCAGTCCTCCCGCTTTGCCTTGACTTGGCCCGGTTTTGCGGGCACTTCGCCCGCCAGCTTGCGGGCAGGGCGCTTGTCATTGAACACCGACGCCCCCTAAATTGCCGCCAGAACAAAAAATGCGCGAGAGGACCTCATGACCAAACCGGCCTTCACCTTTCCCGGACAGGGCAGCCAGGCTGTCGGCATGGGGCACGATCTTGCCCAGGCCTATCCCGCGGCCCGCGCTGTCTTCGAGGAAGTCGATGATGCGCTCGGCGTCGCGCTCTCGAAAATCATGTTCGAAGGCCCCGAGGATACCCTGCGCCTCACCGAAAACGCCCAGCCGGCGCTGATGGCGGCGTCCATCGCCGTCATCCGTGTGCTCGAAGCGAACGGCGTGACCGTCGCCGATGCTGCCAGCTACGTCGCGGGGCACTCGCTTGGCGAATATTCGGCCCTTTGCGCGGCAGGCGCTTTCTCGCTTTCCGATACGGCCCGTCTTCTGCAGACCCGTGGCCGCGCCATGCAGCAGGCGGTGCCGGTCGGGCAGGGCGCCATGGCGGCGATCCTTGGTCTGGAAATGGATGCGGTCCGCGAAATCGCCACTTCGGCCGCCGAAGGCTCGGTCTGCGATGTCGCCAACGACAATTCGCCCGGCCAGGTGGTGATTTCCGGCGATGCGAGCGCCATCGAGCGCGCCATGGAGCTGGCCAAGGCGCGCGGCGCCAAACGCGCCCTGCCGCTTCCGGTCAGCGCGCCGTTCCATTGCGCTCTCATGGAGCCTGCTGCCGAAGCCATGGAGGCAGCCCTTGCCATGGTCGATATGAAAGCCCCGTCCGTCCCGCTCGTCGCCAATGTTCTGGCCGCCCCCATCACCGATCCTGCCGAGATCCGCCGCCGCCTTGTCGAACAGGTGACTGGCATGGTGCGCTGGACCGAATCGGTGTCCTGGCTCACAGGGGCGGGCGGCGTGACCGAGCTTTACGAATTGGGAACCGGCAAGGTTCTCACCGGCCTTGCCAAGCGCATCAACAAGGATGTCGCCGCTCAGGCCATCGGCACCCAGGCCGATATCGAAGCCTTCATCGCCGCGCGCAACCAGTAATCTAAAAAGAGGAACGCCATCATGTTCGATCTGTCCGGAAAACGCGCACTCGTCACCGGCGCAAGCGGTGGCATCGGTTCGGCCATTGCCAAGGCTCTCGCTGCTCAGGGCGCCGAAGTAGCCCTCTCGGGCACCCGCGTCGGAGCACTCGAAGAGGTCGCGAAGGGTATTTCGGGCAAAAAACACATTCTGCCGTGCAATCTCTCCGATCTCGATTCGGTCGAACGTCTGGTCCCGCAGGCCGAAGAGGCCATGGGCGGCGTCGATATTCTCATCAACAACGCCGGCATGACCCGCGACAATCTGTTCATGCGCATGAAGGATGAAGAGTGGGACGACGTCCTCAAGATCAACCTGACGGCCCCGTTTCACCTGACTCGTTCCGCCATCAAGGGCATGATGAAGCGCCGGTTCGGCCGCATCGTCTCGATCACCTCGGTCGTCGGCGTCGTGGGCAATCCCGGCCAGGGCAATTACGCGGCTTCGAAGGCCGGTCTCGCCGGGATGAGCAAGTCTCTGGCCTATGAAGTGGCCAGCCGCGGCATCACCGTCAACACCATTGCGCCAGGCTTTATTGCCTCGGCCATGACCGACGAATTGAACGAAAAGCAGCAGGAAACAATTCTTCAAAAGGTGCCGGCCGGCCGGCTCGGCACCGCCGAGGAGGTGGCCGCTGCCGCCGTGTTCCTTTCCAGCGAGGGCGCGGCCTACATCACGGGCCATACGCTCAACGTCAATGGTGGAATGGTGATGATCTAATCTGCAAAGGGGCTTGCGTCGTCTTGCTTTGACGATATGGTCATGCACAACAAAGTGTGATAGTTGCGCCGGCACACCGTAGCCGGCAGATCAAAAATCAAGGCGAAAAGCCCATAAAATCCGCCGCTGCGCAATAAGGGAGCTCTCCCTGCCCAGAGGCAGAGCGTTAAACAACGAACTCTTAGTCTGCAAAAAAGGAAGACACTATGAGCGACATCGAAGATCGCGTCCGTAAGATCGTCGTGGAGCATCTCAACGTCGAGGCCGACAAGGTCACTGAAAAGGCCAGCTTCATGGATGATCTGGGAGCGGATTCGCTCGATCAGGTCGAACTCGTGATGGCCTTTGAAGAAGAATTCGGCGTGGAAATCCCCGATGACGCTGCTGAGTCCATCCAGACTTTCGGTGACGCCGTCGCCTTCCTCACCAAGGCAACTGCATAATCGGCGACGCCGGTTAGCTTTACGCCCATGAAAATGCGCCGCGTCGTCGTCACCGGTCTCGGTATCGTCAGCCCTCTGGGTGTTGGTCACGAGACCGTCTGGTCCAATATTCTTGCGTCCAAATCTGGCGCGCAGCGTGTTACCGACTTTGAGGTCGGCGATCTGGCATGCCAGATCGCCTGCCGCATTCCCATGGGCGATACCTCCGAAGGCAAGTTCAATCCAGACGATTGGATGGAGGCCAAGGAGCAGCGCAAAGTCGATCCGTTCATCGTCTTTGCCATGGCAGCGTCCACCCAGGCCCTTCGTGACTCCGGCTATGAGGCAAGGACCCTCGAGCAACAGGAGCGCAGCGGTGTTCTTATCGGTTCGGGTATCGGCGGGGTAGGCGGCATCTATGATGCCTCGATCACCCTGGCTGAAAGAGGCCCGCGCCGCATCAGCCCGTTCTTTATTCCCGGCCGCCTCATCAATCTGGCGTCGGGCTACGTTTCCATAGAGCATGGCCTCAAGGGCCCCAATCATTCGGTCGTCACCGCCTGTTCGACCGGCGCCCACGCCATTGGCGATGCGGCCCGGCTGATCGCGCTCGATGACGCAGATGTCATGGTGGCCGGCGGTGCCGAGTCTCCGATAAACCGCCTGTCGCTGGCCGGCTTTGCCGCCTGTCGCGCGCTTTCCATCGGCTTTAACGACGCGCCCGAAAAAGGGTCGCGCCCCTATGACAAGGACCGCGACGGGTTCGTCATGGGCGAAGGAGCAGGGATTGTCGTTCTCGAAGAATACGAACACGCCAAGGCCCGCGGCGCCCATATCTATGGCGAAGTGATCGGCTATGGCCTTTCGGGTGATGCCCACCACATCACCGCGCCCGCTGAAGATGGCAATGGCGGCTACCGATCCATGTCCGCCGCCCTCAAGCGCGCCGGAATTTCCGCCGCCGATATCGACTATATCAACGCCCACGGCACCTCGACCCCGCTCGGTGACGAGATCGAACTGGGCGCCGTCACCCGCCTTCTGGGAGATTCGGCACCCAATGTCGTGATGAGTTCCACCAAGTCCGCTATCGGCCACCTGCTCGGCGCCGCCGGTGCTGTCGAAGCGATCTTCTCGCTGCTTGCCATGCGCGACAATATCGCACCGCCGACCATCAATCTCGACAATCCCTCTGTGGAGACCGTCATCAACCTGGCCCCGCACACCCCCGTCAAAAAGGAAATCAACGTGGCGCTGTCCAATTCCTTCGGCTTTGGCGGCACCAACGCGTCCTTGATTTTCTCCAAGGTCAGCTAGGATCGGTACCCAATGAATAGGGTACGGGACCCTGGCACCCTTGCGGATCCTTACACTTTCCCGGTCACCCCGGACTTGATCCCGGGTCCAGTACCCCCAACGGTACTGCGCTTGCAAACCGCCGCCGCTCGGCTCCAATCCCCCATTTGACTCTTGTTTTCGCCCGATTTTTTGGCCCATATGACCGTGCGGCCCATGCGGATTCGCACGCATAGACTATCCTTGATATGACGGGCGCCGGGCCCGCGCCAGACCGAAGGGACGGAACTCGACCGCATGGCCGACCGCAAGAAGAAGAACCGCCGCCGCTCGTCCAATGGCTTTTTCGAAGCCCTCAACGGGCTGCTGACCCTCATTCTGCTCGCCCTTCTGGGTGTTGCCGGCGTGTTCATCTACGGCGTCACGGTCTTTAACGCCGAAGGTCCGTTCGAAGAGGATCGCAGCTTTGTGGTCGAATCCGGCAACGTTCTTGGCACCGTCGCCTCGCGCCTTGAGGAACAGGGGTTCATTTCCAACGCCGATATCTTCAATTACGGCTCGCGCCTGTTGCGTCGCGGCGACGATCTTCGCGCCGGCGAATTCAACATTGCCGCCCATTCCTCGATGCTGGACATCATCCAGGAATTGACCGAAGGCACCCCGATCCAGCATCAGGTCGTGGTCCCTGAAGGCTTCACCTCCTGGCAGGTGGTCGAGCGCGTCAATGCCGATCCCGATCTCACCGGTAATATCGAGGTCCTGCCGCCCGAAGGCAGCCTCTTGCCGGGCGCCTATTCCTATCGGCGGGGCGACACCCGCCAATCCGTGATCGACGCGATGACCGCCGCCATGGACGAGGCGCTGGCTGAAATCTGGGAAGGCCGCGACGAGGATCTACCCATCGACAGCCCCGCCGATCTGGTCATTCTTGCCTCCATCGTGGAGCGCGAAACCGGGCTGGCGAGCGAACGGCCCCAGGTTGCCGCTGTGTTCGTCAACCGGCTGCGTGTCGGCATGCGCCTTCAGTCTGATCCCACTATCATCTACGGCATCACGCTGGGGCAGGGTTCGCTCGGCCGCGGTCTGCGCCGCTCGGAGATCGATCAGGTGACGCCCTACAACACCTACCAGATCGACGGTCTGCCCGCCGGGCCCATTGCCAATCCGGGCATCGATTCCCTGCGCGCCGTCGCCCATCCCGATGAGCATGACTACCTCTATTTCGTCGCCAAGGGCGCCGTGCCTTCCGACGGTCACGTCTTTGCCGAAACCTATGCCGAGCATCAACAGAACGTCGCTGCCTATCGCGAGATCGAACGCCAGGCGGCCGAGGATGCCGCCGGTGCCGAGGCGCAGGCCGAAATGGATGCCATAGAGGCCGAGGAGGCCGCCGAGGCAGGCGATGCGGCAGCCACGGAAGCACCCGCCGCCGAAAGCCTCTAGAAATGGGACAACCACTCTCTTCCATGACCGGCTTTGGGCGCGCCAGCGCCCAGACCGATGGCTATTCCATTCTCGTTGAAATCAAGTCGGTCAACGGCCGAGGGCTCGATGTCCGCTCGCGCCTTTCGCCTGGCCTAGACGTTCTCGATGGCGAAATTCGCAAGATGGTGGGCGAGAAGCTGGCGCGCGGTTCGGTCTCGATTTTCGTCAACCTCCAGCGCCAGGCCGCCGATACCGAACTCGTCGTCAATGAACGCGCCCTTGATCGCGTCCTTACTTTGATCGAGAGCCTCGAAAAGCGCATCGACGCCCGCAAGCCTTCGATCGAAGCCATCCTTGCCCTCAAGGGCGTCATGGAGGCCGAAGAGCCGCAACTGACGCCCGATGTGGAAGAACGGCTCCACGCTTCGGTCCTCGATTGCCTTGACGTGGCCCTCACGACCCTTGTCGAATCCCGTCGCGGCGAGGGTGAACGCATCGGCGCCATCATCGCCCAGCGCATCGAGGAAATCGCTTTCCTCGCCGATACCGCACACGCCCATCCTTCGCGCTCACGCGAGGCTATTCTCACGCGCCTGCGCGATCAGGTTGCCACTCTGCTCGACGCCGAAAAGGGCCTGTCCGAGGACCGCCTGCACCAGGAGGCAGCAATTCTTGCCACCAAAGCCGACATCGCGGAAGAACTCGATCGCTTCAGCGCCCACATCACCGCCGCCCGTGATCTGCTGGGCAAGGGTGGCCCTGTCGGCCGCAAGCTCGATTTCCTCAGCCAGGAATTCAACCGCGAGGCCAATACGCTCTGCTCGAAAAGTAATGATGTGAGCCTGACCGCCATCGGGCTTGACCTCAAGGCGGCTATCGATCAGTTACGGGAGCAGGTCCAGAATCTGGAGTAATCCGGAAGATGCCGGACGGGGCAGGGCAGGGAAAACGATAATGATGGATTTTGCACGCCGCGGCGTCATGCTGGTGATCGCTTCGCCGTCGGGGGCTGGAAAATCCTCGATCTCGCGGCAATTGTTCGCTCAGGATCCAAACATCCGTCTGTCCGTCTCGATCACCACCCGCACCCGTCGCACCGACGAGATCGACGGCACCCATTATCATTTCATCGACGTCCCCACATTCGAGAAAATGCGCGATCGCGGCGAACTGCTCGAATGGGCCGAAGTCCATGGCAATTACTACGCCACCCCCCGCGAAAAAGTCGAGGAGCGCCTGTCGACCGGTAAGGACATTCTGTTCGATATCGACTACCAGGGCACGCTGCAGCTCTACGAAAACTGCCGAGAGGACATGGTCACCGTCTTCATCCTGCCCCCCTCGATTGCCGAGTTGCGCGCCCGCCTCGAACGCCGCGCCCAGGACAGTGTCGGCACCATCGAAAAGCGCTTGCGCAACGCCCGCACCGAGATGGAGCACTATTCGGAATACGATTACGTGCTGGTCAATGAAGACCTTGAACAATCGGTCCAGATGGTCCGCTCCATCCTCGCCAGCGCCCGCCTCCAGCGCGGCCGCCAGACAAAGCTCGAAAGTTTTGTCGATGAACTGAAGGCCCAGATCGACGCGCTGGGTTAACCTGCCATCTTGATGGCAGGGTGATCGGGGCCTATATTGCAAGCCATCTAGAGATGGAGGCGCCAATGGCTCAACCCCAACTTTCCGTTCGTTCCAGCAAGGCCCGCGACCTCGCGCATCGCCTGGCCCAACGCGAAAACCGCACGATCGCCGAAGTGGTCGAGCGCGCGCTTGAGGCGTATGAAGTCAGGGAGACCGGGCAGGAACCGGCAGCGGATTTTTTCCGACGCTTGAACGCGGAATGCAGCACTGATGTAGATCTCGACAAAGTGCTGGCAGAAATTCGCAAACCCTACGTTGGTATCGACCTTTGATCTTCGTCGATACCAACGTCATATCCGAGCCGCTGAAGAAAGTGCCTGATCGCGCCGTTATGCACTGGCTCGATACCCATGATTCTGAAGTCGTGATTTCGAGTGTCGTCATCGCCGAACTTGCTTTTGGCATCGAGCGGATACGGCCGGATGAGCGAGCGAAACGGCTTGAGGAAGGGCTGTTTCGCATCCGGCAGCGCTATAGCAGCCGCATTTTCAACTTCACCGAAGAAGCCGCGATGGCCTATGGCACCATCGTGGGACAACTGGCGCGCCGCGGCCGGAGCCTGACCGCGTTTGACGGCATGATCGCCGCCATCGCCCTCGTCAATGGTGGCCGCCTCGCCACGCGCAATATCCGCGATTTTGAAACCACCGGCCTCGATCTCATCTCGCCCTGGGCCTAGAGCGCTTCCAGGATAGGCATGTCCTCGACCCCGATCGGGGACATGCTTATCCGGTTCGGAAGCGCGACAAAACAAAGACTTAGATCGTTGCGCCGTTTCCGTGGAACGGTGAAACGGTCTAACCCCGCAGCCGCGCCACTTCCCGCGCCATCGCGATATAGGTCGAAACCGGCAGCGTTTCGGCCCGCTCGTCACCCTTGAGGCCGACAGCGCCAAACAGCGCATCGAGCGGAACGCCCAGCCCCTTCAGGCTCTGCCGGATCATCTTGCGGCGCTGCCCGAATGCATGCCGCGTCACCTCTTCCAGTGCCCGCACCGGAACATCGGTTTCAACGGGCTTGGGTACAATGTGTACAACTGACGAGGTGACTTTCGGCGGCGGCGTAAAGGCGTTGCGGTCCACATTCATGGCGATGCGCGCGTCAGCGCGCCAGCCCGACAGAACCCCCAGCCGTCCATACGCCTTGTCCTCTGGCGTCGCCACGATCCGTTCGGCCACCTCTCGCTGAAACATCAGTGTCATGCTCTCGAACCATGCGGGCCATGGCTCCTGCGACAACCAGCCGGTCAGAAGGGGCGTCGCGATATTGTAGGGCAAATTGGCCACGATCTTGGTCCGCCCCTCGGCCAGCACCCTGTAATCGACCTCCAGCGCATCTGCCGAAACGACATCCAGCCGTCCCGGATAGGCTTCGGAAATCTGGGCGAGGGCAGGGAGAGTACGCTCATCGCGCTCGATGGCGATGACCTTTTTCGCGCCCGCAGCCAGCAGGGCCCGCGTCAGCCCGCCCGGACCCGGACCCACCTCGATCACCGTGACATCGGTCAGATCGCCTGCACTGCGCGCAATGCGCGCCGTCAGGTTCAGATCGAGCAGGAAATTCTGCCCCAGCTCCTTTTTCGCACGCAGTCCGTGCTCCGCGATCACTTCACGAAGCGGCGGTAAACTATCGATCGGACTCATGAAATCGCGTCCGCCAGACGGATCGCCGCCAGCATGGAGTTAAGGGAAGCCTTGCCCGTTCCAGCCAGCGAGAATGCGGTGCCGTGGTCGGGAGAGGTGCGCACGATCGGCAGGCCGAGCGTGACGTTGACCCCGGCATCGAACGCCACGGTCTTGATCGGGATCAGCGCCTGATCGTGATACATCGCCACCACGCAATCATAATTGCGCCAGTGCGGCGGATAAAAAAGCGTATCGGCGGACAGAGGCCCGAACACGTCTACCCCCTCCATGCGCAACGCCGCCAGCGCCGGAACGATCGTGTCGACCTCCTCTGTCCCGATCATCCCGTCTTCTCCCGCATGCGGGTTGAGCCCCGCCACCCCGATCCTGGGCTTGGCGATGCCGAACCGGGCGGAAAGATCGCGCGCGATCACCCGGATCGTTGCGAGGATCAATTCATGCGTGATCTGGCCCGGAACCTCGGCCAGCGGAATATGGATGGTCAGCGGCACGGTACGCAGATCATCATGGACCAGCATCATGACGGGCAGGGGGATCGCATCGTCGTCTGCACAAAGCGCTGCCAGAAACTCGGTATGCCCGGGATATTCGAACCCCGCCCCATAGAGCGCCGCCTTGTGGATTGGCGCAGTAACCACTCCACGGAACAGCCCGGTTTGCACCGCCTCGACCGCCTGGGCAATGGCTCCAACCACCACAGGCGCTGTGTTGGGATCGGGATCGCCAGGCGTGTCGTCGACATCTCCGACAATATCGATCACCGGCAGCGCGCGCTTGAACGTTTCCGCCGTTTCCTCGGGCGCGACCGCTTCTATGTCGATATTGAGCCCCAGCCTTTCCGCCCGTGCAGCCAGAAAGCCGGCGTGCCCGTAAACGGCGAAAACCGGCAGTCCCAAGGACTGCCGGTCAGCAAAAAGTTGCAGGATCAGGTCAGGACCGATGCCGGCCGGTTCGCCCATGGTGAGCGCAAGCGGAGCCACGGTCCCTCGCCTCCTAGCGGCGAATTATCGTGGCGCTGGAGCGCAGCCGTGCCAGATAGGCTTCGGCTTCGGCCTGCAATGCGTCCGTGCCTGCTTCCTGGCGAAGTTCTTCGGTCAGGAACGTCAAATCCTCGGCTTCGGCCTTTTCGCAGATCGCCAGCATGGAAACGCCGTTTTCAACGACGCGCGGGCTGGAAATCTGCCCCACGGTCAAACCGGCCAGCTCGTTGGCAATGGCTTCGGGCAGTTGGGTCGCGTGGCGCCGGCCCAGATCGCGGACAGCGGCATCGGTGAACTGGATCGCCAGATCGACGGCAGTATCGCAGCCATTGTAGCGGCTGCGGAACTGGTTGGCTTCTGCCGTGCGCCGTGAGGCGGAAATGCCCGAACCCTGCGGAATGACAAACAGCACTTCCTTGAGGATATAGTCAAAACCAAGCGCCGGCGT
Source organism: Rhizobiales bacterium UBA3584 (assembly GCA_002375765.1). Classification (GTDB taxonomy): domain Bacteria; phylum Pseudomonadota; class Alphaproteobacteria; order Rhizobiales; family Devosiaceae; genus Pelagibacterium; species Pelagibacterium flavum. The sequence goes on from DFMV01000011.1 coordinate 93,299, forward strand.
TACCTGTTCAGCGGCCTGCATTTCCAGATCGAGCTCGGAAAGCTGTACCCGTGAACGCAGCACCTGAGACACCACCTGCTGCCATGCGATTGCGGCCTCAAGCCGGTCGCGCAGGCTTTGAGGGTTTACCCCGTTCTGGGTCAGGATGTTGGTAAGGTTGGAAACGCTCGAACGCATGTTGGTCGCGATATTGGCAAACGCGGAATCGACCTGCCCGTCCGAGACGGAAATGCCGAGGCGGGACGCTTCGGCCAGCTTGATCGTGTCGTCGATCAGGGAGTCGGTGGCCAGTTGCACCCGTGCGGAATTGCTCGACCCTTGTCCTTCGAGGCGCAACAGATTTGCGCGATCGTTGATCTGCTGGTCGGTTATGGGCTGGCCATTCACCGTCACCCGTGCGCCCTGCGCCTGTACCGCAGCCGCCATCAGGGCCAGTCCCAGAGCCAGACAGATGCCAGCGGTTCTCAATGCGAGCCATTGTTTCATGTGTTCCGCTCCCTAAAAGCGTCTTTTAGCCAAAGCCGTCCTCTAGCACAAATGCGGCCAAATTCGGCAGTTGCGATTGGGATTTGTTTAAAGCCTTACCGCTCGGAAGGGAAATGGCTTTTGCGAGCCGAAGTCAGAACCCGCCGCTGAGGTCGACGACCTCCGAATTCTCCGGCCCGCTCAGGCTGAAAGTGACGCCGACCCGGAAGTCGTTCGCCGTTCGGTGCGTTGGCCCCGTCCACCGTGTCTGGACGCCATAGGCCAGAAACTTGTCATCATAGGTCAGCCCCGCCGTCGCCTGCAGCCATTGGTTGGCCGTCAGATCCCAGGCCACACCCGCATTGGCTGTCCAGTAATCTGCCACCGGCACCTCTGCGCCCACCGCAACTTCGTGCCGGTCCTGTGGCTGGCTCAGCGCCGCCTGGCCCGCGATGAAGACGTAATCGCCGGTCACCCTGTATCCATCAACTTCGCCCGAGGCCGAGAGCTGCAAACGCGGAATGTCCCCGGTTGCCGGGTCCAGTTGCACCTTGGCCCCACCAGCCAGACCGCCATAACCGCCCTGAAGGCCGGCAACGAGATAGGACGCATCAGCGTTCATTCCCGACGCGACACCCGCGGTGCTGCCATCATTGGCGTTGAAGCCATTGGTCCCTGCCAGATGGAAGGACTGCCCCATCAGCGCGCTCAGCCATCCGCCATTGTCGAAACTGGTCTGGAACTGCCCGCCCACATTGGCCCGCAATCCCGTCTCCTGACGGTCGGCGCCAGAGAAACGGTTGAAGCTGAAAAGATTGGTGTCGTCGAAAACGAACCCCTGGGAATCATTGTTTGTGATGCCCGGAACCGCTTCGCCGTCGCGATAGACAAGTTGCGCGATGGGCTCGATCACATGCGCAGCGCCAGCCGTCCGGGCCAGCAAGGGATAGCGGATATCGAGTGCCGCGATCGGCGTTGCCGAAAACAGGCTTTGCCCCGCTGGTGCGCTCGCATCGGCGCTGGCCCCGTCGTAGGACGCCGCGTCACCGCGCAGCCCGAGATAGGGTGAAACCAGCAAACCACCCGGAACGACGTAATGGTTGGACCAGCTCGCCTGCATCATGGCGTGAACTGATTGTCCCTCATAGCCGTGCACAAAGCCGGATCCGGTATCGTCCAGCGCCCGCGTGAGCCCCAAAAGCCGCCCGCTCAATTCAACGCGGCCAGCTCCGTTTTCCAGATCGGCGACATGATCGATCACCGCATTGGGATGGGTCAGTGCCTGCTGGTTCTGGCGAGCATTGAACACAGCCTGGCTCGACCGGTTTCCGAGCGGCACAAATTGCTGCACACGGATATCGGCATAGGTGTCGGAATCGAGATATTGCGCATAGACTTCGTTGCGCGTCGTGCCGTTGTCGATGTCGTAGTCGGGCAGATAGCCCGGGTCGGTGAACGCGGTATAGGACCATCCCAGCGTCCATTCGTCGGTCGGCGTAAACGTGCCGGTGGTCTGAACCGCGCCGCGCAGATTGCGGTTGGCCAGCCCGCTGAAGGCTCCAGGATTGAACTGATAAACGCCCGAGGCACTGATGGTGTAGCTCAGATCGCCCACAGTCTGGCGCCAGTCCACCGCCACGCCCGGCCCCTGGTTGAAATAGGCCGTGGGCGTAACAGCCAGCGTGCCATTGGCCACCCGATAGCGGAAAAAGGGCAGGGACAACGCGACGCCGTATTTGTCGTTGTAGCTCAGGACAGGGAACTCGACCCCTTCGTCCTGCGGCAGCGTCAGCCAAGGCAGCGAGATCACCGAAACCCCCAGCAATTGCAGCGAGGGTTGCTCGAAATAGATCACCTGCTCGGCTTCATCGGTGACGATGCGTGCCGCCTTGATCGACCACCCGATCCGGTTGCCGTTCGCATCGATACAGGTGCCACACGGCGCGTAGCTGCCATCGACGTAAACCCGCTCGACCCCTTCGTCGAAATTGGTCTCGGCTGCCGTAAAACGACTGCCATCGGGAAACGCCACGGTCAGCGCGCGCAAGAACCCTTCGCGGAACCCGTCTTCGAGTTCGACCCGCTCGGCAACATATTCGATGCCCTCGGGATCGATCACTGCCACATTGCCCACCAGTTCGACCCGGCCCGAACGCTGGTAATAGATCGCCCGGTCCGCAGATGCGCGAAAGCCCTGAAAGCTGATCCCCACGCGGCCCTGCGCCACGACCGTATCGTCGCGTGAATTGAAAACCATCGTATCGGCGGAAACCGCCATATCGCCGCCGCTGCCCGAGGGGATGCGGGAGAAGAAATCCGTGGGGACGAGCTGCTGGGCGCTTGCCACGGGTGCAAACGCGAGCGCTATGGCCATCACGCTGGCGAAAAGTGCGCCACGCCGCACCAATGTTGCCCCCAGGGGTGGTTTGTTCATCAAACGCGCCCGTCTTCTCTACGCAGGATCACGGTCAAACCGATCACGATGGCGACAAGGGCAGGGCCCCACGCCGCCGCAATCGGGTCGAGAACGCCTGCCGAGCCGGCCCGGTCAGCCATCTCCGTGATTACAAACACGACCAGGCCCAGGACGATTCCATAGACGATGGTCCACCCATAATGCCCTGTTCTTCGATAACCGGCGGTAAAGGCAAACGCAATCAGCAAAGCACCCACAAGAACGAACGGAACGGCATTGAGTTTTTGAAAACGCGTCTC
>DFMV01000027.1 GCA_002375765.1 Rhizobiales bacterium UBA3584
AAAATCTCAATGCTCTCAGCCTCGAGACGCTGCAGATGGGTCAGACGCTTGGCCGTGGTGTTCATGTTCGTTCGGGCTCACTTTGGGTTTCAGCGCTCGACATAGGCCGCCTCGACCTAGCATACAACCCGCCCAGACCGGACCAAATGCGATCCGAGGCGTACGATCGCACAAGCCTCTTTCGGGCGCGAGATATCGAAAGCGGGTGTTGATATAACTAGTCGTAATTTTTGCGACCGTCTTTTGAAAGTCGCTGGCTTTCCGACTGTACAGCGTAAAAGGCGGCTACACGCTGGCTATGCACTCCCAACGGGTTCATCAGCGTGAGAGAACCCGAGAACGTGCGCATGGAGACATTGGTGCACGTTGCCGGCAATAAAGAGAACGCCAACGGGCTTGACGGAGGGCGCCGAGACTTTGCTAGCGTCGGGAAGCGGCGCAGCAACCTGCTTGGGGTGGGACCAGTGAGCGGGGAGGCCCAATAGTCGCCTGGGCTCCTCCCCGGAAAGGCAAACCGTTTCGAAGTCGACTCTTATTTTCCGCGGGGGCTGCGCAATCCCGGAGCTGCATTCGTATCGAGTTCCGATGAGGCGGGTTTGGGAGGCGTCTTAGTCCTGGACGGATTTGACCTATCGGTCCGGTCAAGCACTTCGTCTCGCCATTTCGCAACCTCATCTCCCGTCAACGGCTTTGGGCCCTCATCTTTCTTCAGTCGCAGCTGGGGCAGATCCTCTTCAAAGAACGCGGGCGCGGTTCGCGGCTCATTATGCCGACGCACTCGATGCTCCTCCAAGACATGATTGTCCGTTATCATGTGGGGATCCGCGACCGGTCGGGCCACCGCCTCACGCTTATGACCCTTCTCGGCACGGGCGTAATAGGTGTGCGCGGTGCGGATCGATAGATGTCCACACAACTTCATGATTTCTTCTGGAGACAGGCCTGCAGCAGCCCAGGAAGCAATCGCCACGTGACGGAACGAATACAAACTCAACCGACGGATACCAATACGCTTGCAGGCGCGCCGCATCTGGCTGGCAATAACTTTTTGCCAAGCGGCAAATTCGGGCTTGGTCAGGTCGTGATCGATGAGGTCGAGCATCAGTGCGATGCCCTTTTTGACGTCCTCATGAAGTGCCGAGATGTCCAAGAACCTCTTGGGGGCATGACCAGGCCGCTTCTTTGCATTTGGCAAACTCAGCACCGACCCCTCCAGCGCCGCCCCGCGTAGCTCGACCGGTCGGAAGCCAGCATGTCCGGCGATCAGCACGAATAATCCAGCGAGAATGGAGTTGAGGTTGCCGTATGCCAGTCCATGCCGTTTGAGCTCGTAGAAAAGCTTCCGTGCTTCCTCGTCGGTCGCGTCTTTAATCTTCTTTGCAGAGGTTCTTTTGCCCTTGGGGGGTATCTTGGCCTTGCGATCGCTAAGCGCCTTATCCACCACTTCGAATACGGCATCAAAATCCACTTCCGCTCCCGCACGTCGGAAATGCTCGAGCAAGCCATAGCGCAGATCAGCCCGATAGCGGCCGACAGACGACGCATCAAGAGGACCACCCTGGCGCTGCACCTGGGCCAGAGCATCCTGCACCGAAAGCTCGGGATATGCGGCAAGCGCTTGCTCGATCCAGCGCAGGCCAACCTTTTGGTGACCTGCGATTGTTTCCGCTGACGCTGGGCCGGAGGTGGGCGGCACAAAACGAGGCATCATCTTTTCCTTTTCGCATTACTCCACGAATTATAGCGAGCATTTTGCATTACTCCACGAATTTTTCGTATGGGATGTTGGGATTTTCACCGGCAGCTTGCACCACTTTATCCCCGGTCTAGCCGCTAAATACCTTCGAATACCGTATCTTGCCCCTGATGGTCAGCTCAATGCCCGACGAAACCGCACTATGCCGTCATGGTAACGGCATGCTGCCGCTCCATCTCAGCACAATACCTCTTCCTGACGCCAAATGCTCTTTTTGAACCCAGCGCATAGGGCCGCAAACCGCGCACTGACGGCCCACCACAGGTGCCTTTGTCAACCAACAGCTTAGGATTTTGGGCTATGGATTCCGCCAGAAAGAATTACCGCGATGCTCTCGTCCGAAGATATCTACTGCCAGCCCCAAACGAGTTGACACCATTATCATGCCCGTCTGCGGTGTCGGCCGGAAGACGAGTGGCCTAGACGCGCATCTCTCCTTGCGTCCACCGTCCCCGATGTTCGACTTATAAGCCAGTTGTGCGCCCCTGGCTTCGGCGGGCACTGCACTCAGAAATCTTCGCCGCGCTGCAGGGCCGGGAAAGACAAGAACCAACATCGGATAAACGAGGCTGGCCGCCACCGCGCGAGTCCAAAGGGATCTGGCCTCTTGACGGTAGCGTTCGAGCGTAACCAGGCGAGGCACCTCGATCAGCCCGATTGCGCCCGTTTGCTCATGGGCCACTGCCGATTGGCCACACAGTTCCAGGCTCACCCCAAGGAACCTCTGCGTCTCTCCCGAGACCATTCTTACGCCCAGTTCATCGATGAGACCACTTCCGGCGTCAACAGCAAATTGCGGCTTTGACGGGCCGGTATTGAGGGCTCGAACGATGAGCTCCTCAAGCCCGGAATTGCTCCTGGTGCCTTGCGACCGAGCCTTGGCCTGCCGCGCGGCGGCCAGTATTTCGCGATCGCTACTCCCCCTTCGCTCATGCAGGAACAACCACATCCCATCAGGGTCATGTTGCCACCATCTGGCCAAGGCGTTTGCCGCCACAGCGCTCTGGGTGAAAACAAGGTGACGATCGCTGGGATGAAACGTGGCGCGCACAATTTGAACGGCATCGCGATAGTGCCGGAAGGTCGCCCGTGACAGCCCAAATCGGTCTGCCAGTGTGCTCTCGCGAACGAGCGCCGGTTGCGGGTCCGGACGTGAGAGGACGATGGCGGCGAGCCGACCCAGGACGGCCCATCTGCGATACTTTGTCATCGTCAAGTGCTGCCCCAAAACTTTCCGGTTGACAAGCACCCCCATCAACGCCACCCTAATCGTAACGAAATTTCGTTATCGGAACTGTGACAGTGCTCGAACGTCATCATCGAGAGTTGTGTGAAGCGCTGATGCGTATTTACGAAAGCGCCGGCGGGCCCGTGTCCGTCCCGGCCTTTCTTAGCTTGTGCCAGCCCGTGATCGCACCGCTGCTTGCCCGTCGTGTCTCCTGGAGCTGGTTGGGTGCTCGCATTCTCGCCGTCCACACCGCGCCGGATCGCTTCCCGGATCCCGACCTGCCCGCGCTAACAAAAAGGCAGGTGAAATACCTTGTTGGGGCCTATTCGCGCATCAAGTCGAAAACGCGCCCAACCGAAACACCACAAATAACTTCCCGTCCGGACACGAGCTCTGAAACATACGGTTCACCTCCAGCGGTGGAAATTCGTGCATCCGACACCAACGGCGGCGCAGACCCGCCCGCTGCTTCGGACGCGCGCTCGCGCATCATGAAGAACCACGCAGTCTCAAAACAGCTCGGACACCTGGAAGTCTAGAATGAAAAAGCTCCCTATGCGGGACCTCCCGCACCTCAACCTGCCCACTGACGTTCACATCGGTTTCGTCGGCGTATGCAATCCGAAAAAATCCGCCAAGACCACCGTGTCAACTATCGTCATCAACCATTTTACCGATCTTGGCCGCGACCTCAGTCTTTGGCAGCAGGACGCGCATGGCCGGTTTAAAGCATATGGGAAGTCCCAGCGCATTTTGCTTGCAACGGCCAGCGACGTGTTTGGTGGCGACGCCGCGGCGGATTTGAAAAGTCACGAGCCGTTCGGAGAGGATTTTGAAGATTTGGGCGAGAACCCCAACAAACTGATCGTGCTCGATTGCTCGGGCCCCGGATCGACAATGATCGGCATGCTCTTTAAGATCGGTCGCTTCAATTCGATGCTGGTCGACGCCAGTTGCCGCGGCCTCCTGCTCGTACCCTTGCGCACCACCCACGATATCGCGGAGGGGGCACTGTCGATGATCGCGGAACTCAAGCTGGTCATGCCCGACCACTTTGTTGTTCCTGTTCCGATTTGCAGCGAGGGGGAATTGGCCGGACTTGCTGACAACCACCCCTTTTGGAAGGTCATCGAGGCCGCTAGCCATGGCGTTATCCCCCTGCCTCTCATCAGCCCGTCTGCCGCGGCTGGCCTTGAGCGCATCGACCGGCGTCTGACGGAAATTGCCGATCCTGGCAGCCGCGAGGCTCTGGCAATCATTGGAGCGGCAACGGGCTACAAGCGCTTTGAGGCCGGTGGCGTTGCCAGCGCTGCTGGCGACCTGGTGGCCTCCTTTGCGGAAGCGATTGACCCCATGGGTTTTACGGTGCCGGGCGCATAGCGCCCGGCTCCTATCTGCCGAACTGGAACAAAAAACTTATTCAACATTTCGATCGCAGGCTTTCACAGGGCGACATTCGATGGCTTGCCCACTTGCCTGCACTTGCAAAAATGCTCTCACGACAGGAGATGGCAGCGGTTGCTGCTATCCTCGCTCGCGCCATAACACGTGGCCACGACCACACGCTGGCCCGAAGGCTTGAACTGGACGGCAGGCAGGTTTTCGAAAGACGTTATCCGTTGCTCACCCATGCCTGGTTTGGGGCGATCAACAAGAGCGTGAGAGAGACCAGTTTGCCTTGGAAGCTCACCCCCGGCGGATCTGGCGGGGTCAGCTCGCGCAAAAGAATCGACCGCCTTCTGTTGCGCATTCCGCCCATGCCGATTCTCTCTCGTCAGATCGGTTTATACGTCACACCTTGCGGGATGAGATTGATGCGTCGTCGCATCAAGCGCATCGCAGCTGCCTTCGCATCACGACTTGGCCCTGTCTATCAGGCGCAAAGAAAAATCCCCTTTCGTGCGATGCCACGACGGACGACCGACACTCAGCTGCGAAGGAAGCGTCGCCACGGAAAGGAAATTTTGCCCACTCGAGATCGACGAGGAGACGTCTAATAGTCTTCTCCACCTACTGCCAGAGGTTGATGTCGACGTTCTCGACATACTTTGCGACGGTATTTATTGATCTCCAGCCCCCTGCCGACATGATGGGCAGCAGCCCGACCCCACGGGCCGTTAAAGTCTGCGCGGCACCGACCCGGAGGGAGTGACCGGTTACCTCTTTCGCTGTTTCGACGTCATACGCCAATCTGGACAGGCGCTTGAGCACGCTGGCCACAATGGTTGGTGACAGATAACGACAGGCTATCTTGTCTTTATAGACCGGTCGCAGAAGCGGTCCGTGCATCAGTTCGGCTGCAGCAATCCACTCTTGAACCAGCGCTGTGGTTTCGGCAGAGAGATGCGCCATTCGCCCCAGACCTTCCTGGTCATTTTTTGCCCGACGCACGAGCACCGACATTGTCCCGCCCGGATTGAGGTGGAAATCTTCCACCCTTAATGCCACGAGTTCACTGCGCCGACAGAGCGTGTCAAACCCGACCGCGATCAGGACCCGATCGCGCAATCCAGACAAATCTTCGCTGCATTGCGCCATCAATCTTTCTCGCCGCTCAAACGTGATGCCGAGCGCCTGGCGGGGACGGCCGGGCTGGCTGCGCTTTGCGCGCCTCACCGCAAGCAAGACCTCCTCGTCATCGGCGATGGCTTCAAATCCGGCAAGTCTGTGCAGCTTTTTGACTGCCACCAGTTTGCGCTTGATCGAGCTGAACTTGAGCGTCTCGCAATGCCCATCGACAAAACGCGCGACGGTTGACGGCTCGGCAGGCAGGGCCTTTAGCCGCTTGCGCCGGCACCAGTTCGCAAAGTGGGCGAAATCGGAGCGATAGGCGCGGATCGTGTGATCCGAATATGCCCCCTCGAGCCTTCTGAGCAGCACGTGCCAGTTCATGGCTTAACCCCTGCTGCCATTGCCGCAATGTCAGAGCCACGCAGCATTTTTTTTGCGATCAGGGCTTCGGCAAGCCGCTCGATTTCCGCACGGTTTTTAATCACGAGCTGACGCGTCTCGCCCATGAGCCGTGCCAGCTGATCTTCGAGCCATTGATGATCGCTCCCTGATCCCCCCGAGACCCCGAGCCGGTCGTAGAGCCCCATTTCGTGGCGCGCTCCCAGCAAAAGCGCGCTTGCTTTGGCGAGATCGGATCTGGCCTCCCCGCTCGCGCCCTTGCCGATCATCTCATCTGCAGCACGGCCCGCCAGCCCCACCATCACCTGCGCTTCAAGAGCTTCGCGGGTCGTCGGATCGTCGCCCCAGTCAACGTTTACGGACCCACGTGAATTCGCGCCTGGCACGAGTGAAGCGGAGACGACCCTGGCCCCCAGCTTGATCGAAATCACCGCGTGCGCCGCCTCGTGCACCGCCACGGCCCACAACAGGCCGGGATCGATGGCGTCATCCAGACCAAAACCAGCCATCACGTCCTCGATCTCGAGATTCCGCCCCGCGCGGCGGGCACGACCTTCGGCCCGGCGCACCCCGGCTTCGACATCTGCCGGCGCCAGCCCCACAACCAGATTGGCGAGAGTATCAAGCGCGTCACCGGAGAGATGTGAGCCGCAATAAAACGCCAGAACCTCACGTGCCTCTTCGGGGCAATCGGGCGGGCGAACCGATACGCGGGTTTCGAGCCGACCGCCCCGTATCAGTGCGGTGTCGAGAAAATCGAAATGGTTGCATGCGCCCAGCAGCAGGACATTTCTCCCCGATTTGCGGACACGGTCGATCTGGATCAGCAAATTATCGACGACGGGCATCCACCAGTCGCGTCCGCGCTTGTCGAGCGCCGCGCGGTCCGGGATCGATTGAAGTTCATCGAGAAGCCCGACTGTATTTTCGCCAGCCAGCAGAGTGTCGACAAATTCAGTCGCGGCGCGTGTAACATCGCCGAGATGGCCATCGCCCGCATTGAACCACCCGCCAACGCTTGATGGACAAAACCTCCACCCGGCCGATTTGGCCAGCGCCTCGGCAAGCAGAGTCTTGCCAGTGCCCGGCGGGCCTTCAAGCACGCCATAACGCACCGCAGACATGGGCAAATTGCCCGCGGCTACGGCCCTGAGATCGAGACACACTCCCTCGGCAAAGGCACGGACGTCTCCAACCAGGGGAAGCTGATCGAGAGAGGGCACCCTGCTTGATACTTCCGGTGCGACCAGACGCGCACGCAGGGCACGGATGCGCTCGACGGCGTCACGCGCTTTCTTGCAGTCCCTGATCGCTGCCATCACCAGAAGCGGATCAAGCCCTTCAATGTCTGACTGCACGAGGCCGAGCACGCGCTGGTTCGTCACCGCCTTGATCGCCTTACGGACCGGCCCGACCTTGAGATGCTCGATCTTAACGGTAAGGTCGATGGCAACACGCAGATCACGGCTGATCAGTTCCGGTTCAGCGGTAACCGCCACAACCGAACGGCCGTCGCCCAATCCATCAAGCAGGTTTGCATTCTTGTCCCGGGCGCGCGCAAGCTTGCCCGACTTGATTTCCTCGACCAGGGCATTGGGCACGCACTCGCCAAGACCCTGGACAATGGTCGGAAGCCACGCGCCCGAGGGCACGATGATGATCAAGCCGATGGCTGGCGTTTCGATGTCGGCGATCTTGCGCTGGACCGCCAATGGAATGGCGTCACCGACAATAAACTTGGGCAAGATACTTCCGGCCGACGGACGATCGGCCGAGGCGAGAAGAGCAGAGAGGCGGGAAGACATTGCTGGGCTCCTTGTCGCGCGCCTGAAACCAGGCGCTGCGGATTGAGGGACGGAATAGGGGAAAGGTGAACTGACCGGACGTGCCGGCCAGATGTCGTGTCAGGCGTTGCCGGCTTCGCTCGAGATTTTCGAGAGCAGCACGCGATCGAGCCATTCAAGCACCATAACCGCTGCAGGCTCGCCCTCGTCGGCCAGGTCGCGAAGCGCTTCGCGCAGTGGTGCCGGCAGGCCGGTGCGATCCACTTGCCCCATCAGGCCCATACGCACTGCCAAACCCACGATCGCCGCAGGATCCTCGCCTGGCGTGTTGGGATCAATCGAACCCATCGAGATCGAGCCCGGGAACGACGGACCGGACTTGCCCTTTCTTGCCAATTGGACCGGCTCCGGGCCGGGTGCGCTCGGTGACTTATGCGTGGCGCCCGGCGTGGCATCTGTGTCGGCATCGGACGCGAACGCGGTCTTTTTCGGGCGGCCACGCTTGCGGCCCACGGTCACATTGACCGCGCCCAGCGCCGGAGGGTTCGCTTGGCCTGTATCGGTAGACGCGCGATCATGCCGGCCCCCAGGGACGGCAACGTCACCTCCCCCTTCAGCGTCGACACCAAACGCGGCCAACCCCGGCTCGAACCCATCGCCACCCGGTTGAGCCATGCATGCACCCATGCGCTTTTGGACCGCGCGGGCGAACACATGGCGCAAATAGCCAAGCGCATCGGCAAGGCCAGGGCAATTGAAGGCATGATCGAGGTCGCGAGGGCTGACCACTTCATCGCGCTTGTCGCCATCATCGCAATCAACGATCAGCATGTTGACGTCACTGACGACCGGGTAGTTGCGATAAAACAGCATGTGCGGCAGGACCAGGGTTGCCGCCTGCATCTTTTTTTCGAGCGCCGTGAGGTAGCCGGTGCCAAAGCTTTCACTCGAGCGTTTGAGTTCGAGCAGGTGGGCGATCTGGGTCGTGCGATCTATAACGATCAGATCGGGTGTATAGTGTCGCTCAGCATAGGCTTTTGGATCAAAACGCACCTTGCTCAGCGACTTGAAGTCGTTGGCTTTGACCGCAGCCATCGCCTCTTCGAGGATGGGCAGACGCAGCACCGGTTCGATCACGAGCAAACGCGGATCGGACTGCAACAGCGCGCGCAAACCCTGCTCAATGAGGCCACCCTCGAGCGTTGTCGCAGACCGCACGAGCGCCGCGAGCTCGGCAAGCGGGCCGAAGGTGATATCGCGCCGCGAGCTGCAATAGCTGAACCGCGCAACGGCCGCTTCCGACATTGCCTGGAACGTGTCGGCAAAGTCGGCGAAAGCCTCCGGCAGCGCCGGGATGAAATGGTCAGTCATGGAAAAGTCCTTCCGGAACAAAGGACATGCGGCATCGCTCTGCTGTCGGACGCAGACTTGGTGCGCCAGAACGGCAGCCCGATGGCCGGCCAATCGCCGGGGCACAATGGGCCCCGTGCGTCAGCACGACATGTCAGATGAAATTGGTGGGGTCTGCCGAGGCTCTAGAAGCTGACCGCAGGCGCGGTCGGAGGAGGGCACAAGAGAGCCGTCTCGTGTGCGGACACAAGAGAATGGGCAAAACGAACCGGAAGGGATTCCCCGATGCGGGGGGGACATATATAGAGAGACATAGCCGTTGGCCTTTCTAGCGAAGGTGACGGTCAGGTCCTCGTTCGGTGCTCGCAACACCGGCGGGGACCGCCCCTGTTTCGGGGCGTCACGTCGCACACACCATGCATGCGATGGTGATCAATATAGTCATCCCAACCGCGATGTCAAGTATTTTATCAGCAAAATCAATATCTTAACAAAAAGGGTTAAGATTGGTTCGCATTTTATGCAGTTGCGGCCGGCAGCGCCGCTCGGCGATAAGGATCCCCGATTGGGCGCGGTCCCGAAGCGATGCCCGGGTCGGATTTAAGACTTTGGATGGCCCGGCATGCTGTTCTTTAACGGACACTTGCCCCAGAGCGCTCGTCAAAGCGGGAGGAACCTTCAGTCGCGGGAAGCGCAATTTCTTCGGCCAATGTTGCGATCGCTCGGCAAATCGTGCGCCGATTGGCGCCGCATCCCCCCGCTTCAGCTCTAGCAACTGCGGGGGTTCTTGGGTCGATGGCGTAAAGGACACAATCAAATTCGATTTGTGTCGGCTTTTCCCTTTCGCGGTTGACAAACGATAGGGTCAAACGCATCCCCGACCTGTTCAGGTTTGGGAGAACACTGATGGATGCACAAAATCCGGACCACTATCCAGCACGCCATGATGCCGATGAGATCAGTTTGGGCGATCTCATTCGTGGTGTGTGGCAATCGCGAGGCTGGGCCGCTATTGGAGGTATCGCCGGCCTGACGCTGGCCGGCGGCGCCCTTGCATTTCAAATCCTTTCGACACCGAGCATTTCCAGCTTCCGCCAGGACATCGCGCTAAGGATCGATGATGCCAGCTATCCCAACGGTGTCCCTTTTTCCACCAATGATCTGCGCTCTCCCATCGTCTTGCAGCGCGTCCACGATCAGATCGGTCTCGAAGCGTTCGGCCTGACCGTCAATGACTTCGCGGCAGGCGTGAGCATCACGCCGACATCGGAGACCTATGACGGCGTCATCAGTCGCTATCGCGGCCGGCTCGCCAACACCGAATTGACCTACACCGAACGCCAGCAGATCGAAGCCGAGTTCAGCGAGGCCCTCGCGGCCTCGCTTGCCGCCGGCGCTCGTATCGAGTTCACTCTCCCGGTGGGCACCACCATACCCGACGCGGTCGGCCGTTCGGTCGTGAACGCCATTCCCAATGTGTGGGCCGAAATCTACATCAATCAACTCGGCGTCCTCGATCTGCCCATTCCAGGCTCATCGGCGGAACTGATCAACGCAGATTTTCTGGCCAGTCTTGACTACCCCATGGCTCATGACGCGCTTGAGCGCGCCCTCGACACCCTGTTGCAGCGGATTGATACCGCCATGCTGCTCGGCGGCGCCCAGAACCTTCGGGCCGACGCCACCGGACGCACCCTGTTTGACGTGCGGCGCGATGTTTCCCAGATCGAGCGATATTCCCTCGAACACGTCCTGGCGCCCTTGACCGAACTGGGGCTGAACAAATCGCCCGACGTCACCACCGCTGCCTATCGCTATCAGGTCGATGAGCTGTCGCGCCAGATCGAGCTGGCCGAGGAGAACGCGGCAGTGATCGATGCCGCGCTCAACACCCGTGGTTCGGCGTCCGGTTCGGTCACCACCGCCGCTGTGGACAATCGAGCGCTCGGCATTCCCGACATCGCCCCGCAAAACTCGGTGGTGCAGCAATTTGGCCCCGAACTCGTCGAACGGCTCGTGACCATGTCGATCGAGAACGCCAGCGTCGATTTCCGCGAGACGCTGATCAACTCCAAGCTCGAATTCGAGCGTCAGGCACTCGAGCTGTCCTCGCAGCGCGCCATGTATGAGCAGCGCCTGGCTCTGCTTTCCGGTGATCTTGAAATCGACAATCAGAGTGCGCTCGCCGAGATCTTCAACGCCGAAAGCACGCGGGTGGCCAATGAGCTGAACGGCGCCTGGAATGACGTCGAACAAATCCTCGCTCACGCCAATCTTGAGCGCATTTCCCACGACAAGGAGCTGTTCCGCTTCCTGCCAACCCGCAATCAAATTGGCCAATCCGCCTCCCTGATCAATCAGCGCGCGATCGTTCTCCTCATCGCAGCCGCAATCGGCGGCATGATGGTGGGCATGATTGGCTTTCTGATTTCGCGCAATGTCGGCAACCGCTCGGCGTAAAGCCGAGTTCACCGGGGATAAATCGACAATGCCAAACTGGATCATGAAACTGTGCGCGCTGGCTCCCTTGGCACTGTCGGAAGCCACGATGGCCCAGGAACTCGCCGACCCGACCGGAGAATGGGAGATCGCCAGTCGCGACTCCCGTTACGCCGTCCAATTGTGTGGCAAGGAGGGCACCAGCCTTTGCGGCACCCTCATCTGGCTGGGCGGCGGCGCCAACAATGACGACAACCGCCCCTATCTTGATTCCATGATCATCGATCATGCCCCCGCCACTGGAAAAGGCCAATGGCGGGGGACCCTGCACCTTTTCGGCCATACCGCCCGCGGCACCATCACCCAGGCCACCGATGATCATATCGAACTTGAGGGGTGTGCATTCTTGGTCATCTGCCGCACATATGATCTTTATCGCCGCTAGAGCGCATCGAGCAAAACCATGTCCTCGACCCGATCGGGATGGCAGGGTTCTTTGCGGTTTGGACGCGCAACGAAACAGTGACTAGGATTTGCTCCGCAGGTCCGGGGAATAAGCCGATTTGATCCCGCCTCGGATCGGCGCCATGCAGCCACGACCGCCTCTTGGCCGGACGCAACATCATAGGGGTTCGATGACAAAGCTTACGGTTGCACTGATCCCCATCTTGGCACTGCCCGCCTGCTCTACCGTCAATCACAGCGTCGGATCGATACAGTTCAATGCCGAAGCCGAGCCCGCCCCGGATAATTATCGTGACGTGGCGAAACAGGCGGTGAGTGGACGCAAGACCATCGACGGTTCCGGCCTGCTGGTATCGCACCCGGCAACCATGGCCGGCGAGACCGCCTTTTCGCCCATGCGCTGGTATATCTGTGTCCGTGGCATTGCGCCCAAGGGCGAGCCCCCTGCGATCCCTGCCCTTCAGCGCAAGATCGAAAACTGGGTAGCCCCTCCCTTGGTCACCGCCCCTTACGATTTGGTGGTCATTTTCAACGAACCCTATCACTGGCAGGTGGTTGAGGGGTTTGACACTCGCTTGTGCCGGGACGCCGCGTTCGAGCGGCTTTGAGGGAAAGACTTGCGTCGCCCATCCGGTCATCGAACCACTTCAACTGCTCCAGGGCCTTTCGTTGTGTCGCGATTTTTAGGCCGATCCCGTGTCGGATTTGGGCCCTTGAGAGCCCGGGTTTGCTTGAGGATGTGCGATAACGCCGGGAGCAACAGACGCGGCAAAGTCAGCACTGCGCCCTCATGCACGAACCCGCTACGCGGTAGGGACGCGCGTGGTGAGACCTGATGGATTCGTCTGAGGCTTTGGGCAGGCAGAGGCCGGGGTCCGAAAATGAAGTTCCTTTCAACAAGAGGAACTCGCGATGACGACCCCTGCGAGCAGCTTCGGATCGCCCGGCTGGTTGCCGCCGCTGTTGAGGGTTTCGGCATCCTCCATATCCTGGAGGATCTGGTGGCGGCGCCGATTGCCGATGGCCGTCTCACCCGCCTGCTGTAGCCATGGTGCGAGCCGTTCGCCGGCTACCACCTCTATTACCCGTTCGAAGGTGGACTGCCTTCGAACTGCTCAAGTTGACGCTTCAAGAAAGCAGGGCCGTGTGAAGGCTTGGCCAAGGGTCGGCGTCGATTCTAGAAACTCTATCATTGTCGGGAAATTTCACGGAACTCCGCCAACGGCGACTTTTTCTAGTATCAATCCCGAAGCGGTCATCCGTAGTGAGCGAATGACCGCTCACTGTTCACATCTCGGTTCGTTCGGTCAGAAGCAGCGCGTCCTCTATATCCACACCGAGATACCGCACCGTGTTCTCGATCTTGGTGTGTTCGAGCAATATCTGAATGGCGCGTAGGTTGCCGGTTGCCTTGTAGATCATGGCCGCTTTCGTTCTTCGCAACGAGTGCGCGCCAAAGTCCGATGATCGAAGCCCGATCGCCGTGACCCATTCATTTACCAGATGGGCATACTGCCATATGCTCATGTGGTGCGAGTGGTCGACCCGACTTGGGAAGGAGTGGTCATAGATGGTGCTGCCGCGTCTCTCGAGCCACGCCAATAGGCTGGCACGCACATCGCGGCTCATTTCGAATTGGACGGGACGTCCGGTCTTTTGTTGAACAACCGCCGCCCTTGTTCGAATTTCCGGCTCCGAGCGCGAAACGGGAGCCAGTTTGGATGCTGCTTGCGCAAGAGACCCGTCGGACTCGTCGCTGGCTCTTATCTAGCGAATAAGGATTGCCCTAAAGTCATTGATATTGGTTCCGGTGGGCCCTGGCACAAACAAGTCTCCGCAGGCGTCAAAAGCTGACCACGCATCATGTCGAGCCAACAGGGATTTGGGGTCGACACCCGCCTGGCGCATCCGGCCAAGGCTTTGCCCGTCAGCAAACGCGCCGGCATTGTCCTCGGACCCGTCGATACCGTCCGTATCCGCTGCCAGCGCGGTGATCCCGGAAACGCCTTCGAGCGCGCACGCCAGGGACAACAGAAACTCACTGTTGCGCCCGCCCTTGCCCGCCGGTCCATTGCCAATGGTGACCGTTGTTTCGCCGCCCGACAAGATGATCACCGGCTTGGTGAACGGCCGATTGCACCTGGCGATCTCGCGCGCGATTGCGGCGTGAACCTTGCCCACTTCGCGCGCCTCGCCCTCGATGGCATCCGAAAGGATCGCCGCGTCGATGCCGTGCGCCCTGGCAGCCTGCGCCGCTGCCTCAAGCGATACGCCCGCCGAGGCGATGACATGAACGCTATTGCGCGCAAATATCTGATCGGCCGGATCGGGTGTTTCCGCGCCCGCCGTCAGATGCGCAATGACCGCGTCGGGCAACACCATGCCATAATCGCGCACGATGGCCAGCGCATCGGCCGCGCTGCCTGTGCTGGGCACCGTCGGACCCGAGGCGACCATGGCCGGATCGTCGCCTGCCACATCGGAAACAATCAGGCTAACCACCCGTGCCGGATGCGCCGCCGCTGCCAGCCTGCCTCCCTTTATGCCAGAGACATGCTTGCGCACCACATTCATCGCCGCGATCGGCGCGCCCGACGTCAGCAGGGCCCGGTTTACGACAACCTCGTCCTCAAAGGAGAGATCGCCCGCCGGACAGGGCAGAAGCGAGGAGCCCCCGCCCGAGATGAGGGCGACAACCAGATCGTCTTCGGTGAGCCCTTTGACAGCATCGAACAAGGCCGCGCTCGCCGCAACGCCCGCACGGTCGGGCACCGGATGGGCGGCCTGCATCACCTTGATCGCCTGCGTACGAGCAACCGGACCATGCCTGTCGACGACAACGCCTTCCGCCGGGCCTTCCCAAAGATCTTCGAATGCGGCCGCCATCTGGCTCGCAGCCTTTCCTGCGCCCACGACAATAGTCTTTCCCCTCGGCCGTTCGGGCAAATGCGCGGCGATCGCCGCCCTTGGGTCCGCTGCTTTGACCGCTGCCTCAAACAAGGAAACCAAACGATCTCGATCCGAACTGGCCAATGCAAATCCTTTAATTTGAGATCGAACAATCGTGTCTCGAGAATCGAAATGCCTAATCTAGGTCGTGTTGACAAAGTGGA
>DFMV01000028.1 GCA_002375765.1 Rhizobiales bacterium UBA3584
CTGTTAAAAACTGAAAGGCTCTAGGTAGCCATCGAGAAATGGCGCATCTACAAGTCGTCGGACATCCTTTGACGCCGTTGGCTGACCGTCTGCGCGGGCGTGGATTTTGCTCGTAAAGCCGCCGCGGCTTCGACCAAAACCCTCCTTATGAGTCCCCCTTTTGCGCCCGCTGTCTGAGAGTGGCCGCGCACCGTGGTGCTGTCGATCATGTGTTGCCAGTCGTCGGTGAGCCCAAGCTCGACCAGCGTTTCCAGCAAAGCGTCCCAGACCCCTTGCTCGGCCCAGCGGCGGAATCGGACATAGACCGAGTTCCACTTGCCATAGCGCTCATGCATGTCGCGCCAGGGGCAACCGACCCCCAAAACATAGAGCATTCCGTTCAGAAAGCGCCGGTTGTCCAGGGCTGGCCGAGACCACCGACCACGCTCGGCCGGCAACAATGCCCCTACCAGCGCCCACTCGTCATCAGTCAGATCGCCCCGAGCCAAAACTGCCTCCTCTGAAAGGAAGCCTTGAATCAGTCAGGCAGCGATTTGGGAATCCCTTTTGTCAACACAGCCTAGTGAAAATGCCAGAACCTGCGATCGGCGCAGGGCCTTGCGAATGACAACCTCGCCAGAGGCGTCGACAGCATGAACCTGGAAAATGCGTTTGGCCAAATCGAGGCCCAAAGTGATAATCTGCATGGCGGATGGCTCCTTTGCTCGGGTTGCCTGATAGCGAACCCATTTTGGCACTCAGATGCCGGGAGCGGGAGCCATCCACCTCATCTGGTTCCGGCGAGGAATTTGGAGAGCCGATGTTCGGCGTCCGCCCCATCCCGGTCTTTCGCATTGATAGTCCTCGCTCGAAACCGGACCATGCATGTGCGGTAGTCTTTGGCGACCGCGTCATGTCCACCCGATGTTTTGCTATCTCTTCCTCCGCACTCTTATCACACACGTTACACAACGTGGTTGCCAGCCATCAGGGCAGCCGCGGTCCCCCCATCAGCCAACAGTAGCAGGCGACCGGTTTGTTCTGGCTCAATCGGCTTTGCGCAAGGCGGTATCGAACGTGCCCTCAACCTGCCGGCAGTCGCTCGTGTCAGCCTCCGCAAACATGCTATCCCTTCGGCAGACGACAGCCGAGAAGCTGCCTCGAGCGGCGGCAGCCCCGTCTTCCAGAGAAAGCAAATCGAGGATGATCACGGAATCTGTCTCGCTGTCTTCGCTGAGATAGTAGGGTGGGCTCATTCCTTCCGGCCACCAGGAAACGGATGCTTCCATGATGGATGCTGAAGCATCGCTTCCCATCAGCGAAACCTCGATCGTCAGGACGTTGCGCATGATGCTCTCGGCCTCAAGGTCGTGCGCCTGGATGGAAATGGAGGTCACCGGGCCAAAGGACCGCGCCTCGGCCGTCGATGTTCCCTCCGATGGCACATCGAGCGTTTCACCCAAATAGGGCGTGCCGTCGATGGTCGCATCGACTGTACCCACGGGCGTTTTTGCGATTTGGGCCAGTGCAGGTTGCGCTAGGCACAGGGCGAGGCCGAATGCTGCCATGAGAGGCGCTTGGTTTAGGTTCATCGAGTAAGTCTTTTTATGCGCTTATGGGTACGACCAGCCGTCGTGTTCGATGCGGAAAATGCGCAGCGGCGCGCCGGGCCGGGTGGTATCGCCGCGCAGGCGGAAAACGACCGTATGCGTCCGGCCAAAATTCTCGACCTCGACATTGATCGTAATCATACCCCGGAACATGGGCCGATCGGGATCGGGCACCGGCGCTGAAATCGTGCCCTGGAAGTCCTGCGCGCCAATGAGCAGGTCCGAGCCGGGCGGACGGGATCGAAGCGCGTCCCTGAAGTCGGTGGAGAAAAACACGTCGGGCGCGGCCGGATCGCGATGGCTCACGCCCCGGGCAGGATCATCATAGGCATAGAGCGCCGCAACGAGTCCACGTGCGTGTTCGATCAGGTCGTCGCCTGACCAAGCCTGCGAGCCGGTCGTGGGGGCCGGAAGAAGTTTTTCGACGTCCACCACTTCCTCTGGTTCGTCATAGTGGCTGGCATCACCGAAAAGGACTTCATCGTCGAAATCGGCAATCAGATAGCGTTGTGCCACCCACCCCGCCCTGCTCATATCGGCTGAGCGCATCAGGCACCAACTCGGCGGAAGGGCATCGATCTCCGAGTCAGTCATCGCCGAAAAATGAGCCATCGTGTAAAACGGAACGCAGGTGATCTGCTGCAGGCCTCGCTCGTCATGGGCAAAGGTTTCGATCACGGGATAGTTGGTGCCCGGTCCCATTCGGACATTGAGCACGTCATTGGCCGAAACGGCGGTCACCCTCCATGCATCGGGACCATGGCCATCGATCTGGGCATTTGCGGCAAGGGGCAGCCAGAGAAAACTGAAAGCGACAATGCTCATCCGGCATCGCTTGAGCTTGTGCAACATCATTCAACCTCCACAATGACGCGGCCTAGAACAGAGTGTGCATCGATATCGAGGAACCGCACCTCATAGGTTCCCGCGCTGTCGGGCATCGCCTGTCACGAGGATATAGGCCAGCGTGATCCCGAAATAGACCGCCATCCGAAGCATGACGAAAGGCAGGGTCTGCACCATCAGACCCATCGCCCTGCCAACACTAAAATCCCACATGCATCCTCCGGTTACGCCCGCTCTCGTCTGGCGAGCTTCCGAAGGTATCCCGTGTCGAGCCACGCTTGAGAATAGCGCATTTGCTCTATTGACAGCGCTGAACGGCAGTCACTTCCCGCCAGCAAGCCCCGCGAGTTCTGCCTTGCTGGAGATGCCGAGCTTTTCGTAGATGCGCACGAGCTGATTGCGCACAGTGGAAGGTGACGTGCCCAGGGCACGTGCCACCTGCTTGTTGGTCATGCCGGATGCGAACAATCCAGCAACCTCGCGTTCGCGACGAGACAAGCCCGAAAGGGTCGGATGGATCGATAGGTGAACGAAGTAATTGCTGCCAAACGGGGACATGCGCACGTCGAGCAGTTCCCCACGCCATGGTTTGCCCTGCTTGAGCACACTCATCATGTCAGCCGGGAGCTGGGCGAAACGCCCAGACCACTCTTGCCTGGCAAAATCGTCAAACGGTCCCTGCGCGCACAGCACACAGCCATGCCCGTCCACGAGCGCGATCGCTTCATGCTCCATTGCCGCGCGGCCGGTCCAGAGTTCCCGGTTCATGCGCAAGGCTTGCGACAGATGCGGCATAAGCATCTGCTTGAGTCTACGCTCGGTATCGGAGAAGGCCACCGGTCTGTCATCCGCGCAAAGCCCCACGAAGCTAACATAGCCGTCGGTTGGCTCTCCGACGATTGTCGCCATCATGTGCGAGGCATCGAAGCCCCGCCAATGCTCGTTGTAGGCCAGACTTGCGCGATAGTCTGGAACGTCATCGAAGCGGGCGGTCGTTCCAAGACGGTTGAGCGTCAGCTCGCAGAAGGCGTCCTCCTGTGCGACAGAATCCCACTCGCCCAATATCGCCTCGCTTTGGTTGAGAACGGTCAGGTCCGTGACCAGTCGGCCATCGGCCAAGCCACCGCCCCACACCCCGAAATCGAAGGGAATGAAGCGCTGCAGGTTTTTCAGCACGCGGAGACGGAGTTCGTCGGGCGTGCACTTCGAGGCGTCATGGTAAAGTTCCAGCAGAAAATCGCTGACTCGCAATGCGTTCTCCGTTCCCCCCATCACAACAGTCCGCTCCAACCCAAAAGTGTTCCGTCAGATCGTATGGAGCATCTACGGTAACAGAAATGGCTACAAGCCCTGATATTGGCAATACTTGTTGGTCGTTCTGCCCTCGGTTCCGCATTTGGAATTCCGGTCACGCGGCATTGACGACCGACTTCAGACGCCTCCTGACAGAGGCTCGTTGCCGGGGTGAAAGGCAGCTTTGGCGGCGTAGCCTCAGAAAACCTGCCGGTCAGTTCCCCACCCCCATACCGTATCACTGTGAACAAATTTCATTGCCATTTAAACAAGCAAAAGCACGCGTTTCTTTATCAGCAATTTGGGCCGTTTTCGATCTGTCCGGTTTCAGCCAACCAATAAGGATAAATGCCATCCGCAACATGACTCCAGTCTCCCGATCAGCCCGAATTTGCAGATTTGAGGGGCACCGATTTGACGTCGTTCTTTTTTGCCAAGGACAGCCAATGCTGCGATGTCCAAATTCACCTTCCTCCATGCGCCAGGCCGAGTCTTTGACGACCATGTCTTCAGCTGCGCGCTTGACCTGAAGTGGCAGAGCGGGGTTGTTTAGGCACGTGACCTCA
>DFMV01000003.1:0-28459 GCA_002375765.1 Rhizobiales bacterium UBA3584
GAATTGCTTCCCAACGCGACATTCCGCGTTAAGCTCGAGAACGAACACGAGATCATCGCTCACACGGCCGGGCGCATGCGCAAGAACCGTATTCGCGTTCTGGCCGGCGATAAGGTGCTCGTGGAAATGACACCCTACGATCTGACCAAGGGTCGCATCACCTACCGCTTCAAGTAAACCCTGCCTCGTGAGCCCATAGTGTCCAGCAGACGCCCCGAACTCATTCTCGCTTCGGCCTCGCCGCGTCGGCTCGCGCTTCTCAACCAGATCGGCATCGAACCCGACCACCTGATTCCCGGGCATGTGGATGAAACACCGGAAAAGGGTGAGCTGCCGCGCCGTCTGGCCCAGCGCCTCGCCCATGCCAAGGCGGTCGAGGTGCGCAACAAGGCGCGCCAGGCCGGATTGGCGGCTGAATCGGTGATCCTTGCCGCCGATACGGTCGTTGCCGTCGGCCGTCGGATTTTGCCCAAGGCGGAAACCATGGACGAGGCGGCAAGCTGCCTTCGGCTCCTGTCGGGCCGCGCACATCGGGTGTTTACCGGTGTGTGTGTTCTGTCGGCATCCGGACATGCCCGCGAGCGCCTGGTCGATACCCGCATCCGCTTCAAGCGCCTTTCCAATAAGGAAATCGAAGCCTATCTGGCCAGCGGCGAGTGGAATGGCAAGGCCGGAGGATACGCCATTCAGGGCATCGCGGGAGCCTTTGCGGTCAAACTGAGCGGGTCTTATTCCGCTGTCGTAGGCTTGCCGCTGTTTGAAACCGTCGGCCTCTTGACCGGGGAGGGCTATCCCGTCCAGTTCAACTGGCTCAACGCGACGACACTGCCAGGGGTCTAGCCATGCCCGACAACATAACGCGTCTGCGCACGCCAAAACCGTGCCCGATCTGCAACAAGCCCTCAGTGCAGCAGTTCCACCCCTTCTGCTCGGCCCGCTGCGCCGATGTCGATCTCAATCGCTGGCTCAAGGGCACCTATGTGATCCCGGGCGCAGCATCATCGGCCGACGAGGACGACGCAGATTCGAGTCCGTCGGACGATGAGGATTGAGGCTGTCCGTGCCGTCAAGCGAGCAATCTGGCGGTGGTATATCCATGGTTTTGGGGAGGTCTGGAACAAGCTTTGCGAAAAAGTACGGACTGCCCACAAATTTCTTCTCGGGACGCTGGACAGCCCGAACCTGACTGCCTATAACCCGGCCACCAACACGGGCCCCGCAAGAGGCCCAAACAGATGCCCAGGTAGCTCAGTTGGTAGAGCAGCGGATTGAAAATCCGCGTGTCGGTGGTTCGATTCCGCCCCTGGGCACCATTTTTCTCCCCAGTTTTCGGGGGTTTCCTGAAAATCCTGATTAGGACGCGCCACCGATTAGGACGCGTTTAGGACGCCGGACTTAGAATCTGCTGGCTGATTCACAAGTGTGCACGACTTCCCGCGCTCAGCTGGGGAGATTGCGCATTTTGATGAATCCGGATGGGGAGTTGAACATAAACTCCACATAAGGCGGGCGTTTTTGATTACAAACGGCACATAAGAAGCCGAATCTGAACATAAACTCCACATAAGGCGCTTTTGCCACTGCAGGGCTTCCCGCTAGTGTGCGAATGAATCAGGGATCAGGGGCTGCAGCAATGGGTTTCAAAGACGTCTCGAAAGCACCGTCAGTCGATCACCCGATCGGTGACGACGCGAAAGCCGTTTTTCCAAACGCCCATACGGCACGGTTGAGTCGTGTCTTCGATGTCCAATCCCGCACGGTTCAAAAATGGATTAGCGGCGATCTCGAAACGCCGCTCGAGGTCTATGATTTTCTGAAACAACAGCAGACACTGCTCGATCAACGTTTCGAATTCAAATCCTTGACCGAATGGGTCGAGCGCCAGCGCGCCAGAGGCGTGCATGATGAGGTCATCGCCGCCTGGATAAACGAACTCTACCGGAGCATAACCGGCGAAACGATCAGATGATTAAAACTGTAATCCAGCCGAGCACTGGATTTTAAGTGCTATTCATGTAAACGTCTGCTTCCGATATCTAGCCGCTTGAGAGCTCTGCATCTCGACCGGCGCCACGACAAAGGCTGTCCGATGAAGAATCCGCTCGATAAGGGTGGTGCGTCCGCGTTTCTCGCTGAGCGCGAATCCCGCAAACAGAAAATCCTTGCTGGCGACCGTGTCCCCACGCGGGAAGACATGCGTGAGGGGCTGCCGCCGCTCCGTGATGATGTGCTGACCAGCGTCCGCGCCATCGTCAAGATCGAGCAGCCGAAGCTCAAAAAGCAGGAGAATCTGGGCTCGCTTCTCGAAGACATTGATCTCGCGCCGTCGCTGGCGACTATCAAAGCTCTGCTGGACAAATTCCTTCCCGGCGAAGAGCTGCATTATAAGCTGTGCTGGCACGCCGCGCTGCTCGGCGATGATGAAGCCGTCGCCGAAGTCTGCAATGAAGACGTGAGCCGTTTTCATCCGATGCACGCGCTTTTTCAGTCCGCTTTCATCACCGGTCTGCGCTTTCAAACGTCCCACGGCTTCCTGCGTGAAAATTGGCGCGCTGGAGCCATGGACGACATCGTCGAAGTTGCGCTGGATATTTTTCGCCGGCAGCGCGATGCTCTGGTTCTATACGAAGGTGCACTCGATGCTGCCGAAAAAGCAGAGAGCGAAAAGCAGCGCCGGATTGAGGAAATCATGGACGAGCATGCAGATGCGCTGCGACTCGTCGAAGAAGACCGATCTGAGATTCCCAATGCTGGCTCACCGACAGCGGAAAAGCGGCATGAAGTCGTGGTTATCCCGCACCTGGCTGAGGCCTCCGGGCGTGATCGCAAAAATATTCGCGATCAATTCAAAGCCACGTCTGGTGTGCCGCTGCCCCTCATCACACGTGGCGGTGTCGGCTCGCATTATGCTGCGTTGGCCAATCGTTGGCCGCACCTGGACGACGAAATCGAACAGATTTTGCTCGATCTATCCGTTCAGGAGCCGATCTGGATCCGACCGACAATCCTTGTGGGCGGGCCCGGCACGGGAAAATCGTCGCTGGCTCGCGGCATTGGGAAGCAGCTTGGGCTAGCCACCACGTTTTTCAATGCTGCAGGCGTCTCTGACGGCATGTTCGGAGGCGTCAGTGCGAACTGGTCATCTGCAGGCTGCTCTATTCCGCTCCAGTGCGTGAACAACTCGAAGACCGCAAATCCACTCGTCGTGCTCGACGAGATCGATAAAGCCGGGATCGGACGCCATAACGGCAACCTTGTCGATACTCTGCTGGCTTTCCTCGACCGCGGGAATGCACGTGCGTATCGCGACCCAGCCCTCGAGGTCGAAGTCGATCTGTCGTGGGTCAGCTACATCCTGACAGCCAATTCCGTTGCAGGAATCCCGCTTCCGCTGCGTGATCGGTGTCGCGTGATCCAGATTCCTGATCCTGATTTCCACCATGTCGGTGATCTGGTGAAGCACATCGTCGATGACATCGCTGAAGAGCAGGGTCTCGATAGGCGTTGGTATCCACCGCTTGCCGAAGACGAAATGGACGTCGTTCGCAAAGCCTGGGGTGGCGGTTCGATGCGCAAGTTGCGCAGGGCGGTCGAGGTCCTGCTGCAGGGTCGTGATCAGATGCAGATGGGGAGGGTGTGAGCAATGACATACGACGAACGCATGACTCCCCTCCGCGATCTGGCGCGACGGTTGATGCGCGAAGGTGAAACCCAGCGCCTGCGCGATGCAGCGATGCGCGTCTGGCTAGAGAAGAAGGGTGACAGCGCCGAGGCGCAGGCTGAACTGTTGCTGGCATCAGTCGGGACGGCTCACGAATCCGAGGTAAAGGCAGTGCACTGGTCAGTGGCGATGGGAGAGAGCGATGAATGATCCACGGGGAGAATTCCTTGCCATCGCCCAAGCAGCCCTGGCGGGTGACGAAGGGTTGGTAACGCTACAGGTCACCGGCGACGATGGGACGCTAAGGTATGCAGTCGAGCACGGTGAACTGCCGGCGAAGCTAGCGAAAACGGAATACCACCCGAGCCCCTCATTCCATCGCGAGGATGTAATCGATTTGATCGCGGAAACCTTGTGGTCCAGGTGGACGCGGTTTGATGCCAATGACGGTGAGCCATTCACACTGACGCGGGACGAACTCTACGACTTGCGAGATCATTACGATGCCTGCTGCAGTCCTCTCGATTGTGGGGTCGGCTGGTATGATCTGCTGAATGCCGTGTTCAGGATGGCTGCTCAAACAGGTGTCAGCGATTGGTGGACAACAGACATCAAAGAAAAATACGGCGGCCTGCGGATTGCGTATTCTGCTGGGCCCGGGTTGACGCCGGAATCCCTCGAGCATCTCGATCGCATCATCGATGCCGCCGAGCACTTATCGGAGCACATTTGTGAGGAATGCGGCGCGCCTGGAAAGATGCGTGAGGGCGGCTGGATCAGGACGTTATGTGATGAGCATGCGGGCGAAGGAAGATGAAGCGGACGGGACTAGGTGGGCAGGAGTCCGGTGACCTTCTCGACCATTGTTGCGCCGGCAACGTCGAGATCTCCGCCAATATCGAGCTGGTAGTGGTAGAACTTGGCGCCGGTCGAGACGGCGCCAACGTATTCCAGGCCCCCGGCTTTTCCTGGCGCAGCAGGTGATATCCACACCCCCACATTGCACTTTGCCGCCAAAACTTGGCTCAGAACCTGGTAGCGGTCATTTTCTTCAATCTTGGGTTTGTATTTGACCTCCCCTAGACCGATGACCACTTTCTTGTGCCTGAAGATCAGGTCGGGTTTCGTCGGAAAGCGACGGTTGTCCAGGAACAGACGGCCGTGATGCTCCAATTTGTTGCCGTCGAGGACGGCGATCTTTCGCTCTGCCAAGGCTTCACGGAAGGTGTTTCTGACGTAGCTTTCGAAGATGTCATCCAGTGAGAATAGAAAGCTTGGCATTTGATAGCCTTGGGCGTCATAGGCAAACCCAATCCGGCTGAAGCCGAGCAGCATCGAATAGACCGTAAGAGCGCCGTGGTAGCTGTCGCGGAGCCACGCCGGCACCATCGCTGATGCTGACTGGTCGCCATATTGCATCGGCTCCGGCCGCACAAATGCCAGGGCACTAAGCGCTTCGCCGATCAGATTTCTATCGTCATCCCATTCCGGGCCGCGGGGCATCACGTGCAGAAATGCCGAACAAGCTGACTTCAAAAGGGCGTTGGGATAGATGTCCGCCGAGAAGGTAAATGAATCCGAGGCGACATTGAGTTGGTCACCACGCGACAGGTAGCTGGATACGGTCCTACCGAACTGAACCTTGGGCCGATAGTGCCCATGATGTTGCTCGAGGAAATACCCCCGCGCCACCCCGGTGGTCAGGATCGAGCGTAGATAATGACAGAAACCCCGAGCCAGCATTTCGTGTGGGGGCTTAGTGTTCGCAGCTTGATAGGATCGCAAAATGGGATAGATGCGATCATACTCAGTGTCGGCCACCTCGAGCATTCGCCACAGGTTTGCGATGGGAAATTTCGGGACGAGATTGAGCACGATCTGAGGGGTCAACGGCAAATAGCCAATCAGCCCTTTGACCCGAAGTTCAATCCCTTCGTGCAAATCGCGTAGCTCAACCTTTTTCAGGTCGCGTGTCTCAGGGAGAATGAGTGAACGGCCGTCCCTGTCGAAGAGATCATCCCGCTGAAAGGTGCGAGGATCACGCTCTCTCTGTTCGAGAATACGGACCGTGGCTCCGGCCATAATTTAGGCCCCAGGTCCGGGCGCTTCAGGCGCCTCCTCAAGGTCATCGCTCGTTTGCAGGATAGCTTCGACTTCGTCTGATACAGCCTCGAATTTTTCGCGATTGTGGACCGATGCGCGGTGCAACCCTAGCCGAACACGACGAAGCCAAACCGCGGCGAGATCGTCGACCGATTTGACTCGCAGGAAATTCGTGTGCCCGAACCTGTTCGGAAAGGCCTCGTTCAAAATCCGAAACACCTGCATGGTTCGGCTGATTACGTCATCCTCGACGCCTTCCTTCTCGAGGTGGCTCTGTAGCACAGCGGCGTCGGGATCGAGCTGGACCACCCAGAAGCGGCGCAACAGGGCATCGTCCATATCGGTGACGGATCGGTCGAATGGATTGGCAGTGGCGATGACGACCAGGTTGTCGGGGAGGATCGCCTTGTTGCCCGAGAAAGGCAAAGTGAACTCTACATTGCGGTAGTCTATTTCGAGATACGTAAGGGCCTCGCCGAAAATCCTGGCCACATCACCACGGTTGAGCTCGTCAATGACTGCAACGTATTTCTTGTCCTTGTTCTCAGCTTTGGCAGCTTCTTGCGCAAAACTGAGAAACAGGCGTGCGTCCAGATCGTATTTGACGCCGGAGCCGCCTGCTACCGGGACGGGACGAAACCCTTCCATGAAATCATCGTAACCGATGGCAGGATGAAACTGCAGGAAGAGCACACGGTCGGTGTCGCCTTGTGTCATGGCATTGGCGATCTGGCGCGCATACCTCGTCTTACCGGTGCCTGGAGGACCTGCCAGGAGGAATGCCAGACTTTCCTTTGCCTGCATTCCCTGAATGATCGCCGCGTAGATTGGATCATCTTCAGACAGGAGTGGCTCGGACAGACCGCCTGCGACACCCCCCTCTACCGCTTCCGCTTCCTGGTCCTCCTCTTCACCGCCGCTGGCAAGAAAGGCCACAAGCTTAGGTGCCAGCTCCTCGAGGTACTCCTCGTTGCTTAGAGGGGCATCTATCGTCTCTGGCCAATCGAGCGGCGGTTCAGTCAGGCTGAACCG
The DNA here is from genome assembly GCA_002375765.1 of Rhizobiales bacterium UBA3584. GTDB lineage: Bacteria > Pseudomonadota > Alphaproteobacteria > Rhizobiales > Devosiaceae > Pelagibacterium > Pelagibacterium flavum. The sequence continues at coordinate 6,797 of DFMV01000003.1, forward strand.
ACCGAGATATGGATCCTTGAATTCATCGAGTTCGAGCTGCTCGAGCAAGTGGTTGCGCAGATCTTCCCATCCCTCGATGTCGTCAGGGAATCCTTCAAAGGCATAGAGCCAGACCAAGAAATCTTCGAAGCGAAAATCTTCAGATACCTCCTGCTCGAACCGGGGCTGGAAGTCTTGGGTCAGACGGTTGATCGCCTTCTCCCCCTCTATGAGACCTTCCAGCCGCATCTCCCGATATCCCCGCGAGGAGAACAGGTTGCCCCACATCTTGGTGTCCTGTCGCACCATGTAGTCGCCTTCGAAGGGCGGCTTGGTCCATGCGGGAATCCCCTTCAGGCGCGGCCTGAGGAGGTTGTTTCCGGTGCCGGGGAATGGTTTGATACCGAGCCGCGACCCATTGAAATATCGATCCAGGAAATGGTCGGTTCCCAAGCGTTGGGAGATGTCTACCAGTCCGTCCGTGCCAACATCATTGGCGGCGAACACAAAGGCAGGCAGGAGCCAGTTTGCCTTGTAGTTCTGCAGGTGTTCGATTGCGCGCTTGATAGTGTCGATAGTGAAATATTGCACGCGTCACTCCGTGCTGGTTTTGGCCCTGCCAGGCTTCCGGAAATTACTTTTATTACCGGCCCATGTGTCCCACAGCGGCGACGGTCGTGAAAGCCGTTCTTTTACTGCTTCCCACGTCGTCGGTTTGTGTCCGTCCGACTGCAGCGTCGTTTCGATATAGTCGACATAGTCTTCGCTCATGTCGACGCCGACCACGTTGCGATCGTGCGCCAGCGCAGTGAAAATCGTGGTCCCCGACCCCACAAATGGATCCAGAACGTGACCGCCAACAGGGCTGCCGACTTCGATGCACCGTCGCGCCAGCTCTGATGGAAAGGCTGCGTTATGGCCAGCCGATTTGGTCCGCATGCTACGCTCGATGGGGATGTTCCAGACATCTTCTTCAACCAGCTTCGAGCGGTCGAACGAGTAGAACCGGCTCTTCGAGAACATAAAAATGTGCTCATACTGGCGATATGGCCGATCTCGAGCAGTCGGTTCGACGAAAGCGTTCAGCCGGTTCCAGATGATGTCGCTGCGCAGCGTCCATCCCCGCTGCTGCATGGCGAACGCCACTTTCCAGGGAACGCCGATCATTGATTTTTTAGGAATATCCCAGCCACTCTTATCTACTGGCCGCATCTTGGTCCGTGCGAAATTCCGGGATGAACTGCGTGGATCACTGCCGTGGGGCTGGCCGTTGCCGGAATAGTAGGTGTCGCCGATATTAAGGAAGAACACGCCCTCAGGATGTAGCGTCCGCTTCACCTCGTCGAAGACCTTCATGAGCGCCTCGACATAGGCGTCCACACTCTCTTCGTGCCCAACTTGACCATCGTATCCGTAGTCGCGGACCCAATAATACGGTGGTGACGTCACCGCGATGTTGAAGGTTTCGTCGGGCAATTGCTTGAGCATCGATGCAGAGTCGCCCAGCATCACCCCCGCGATTTTGCTGCCTGCAGTGATCCAGCTAGATCGACCATTTGATGATGGCTCGGCAGCTAAGGGGGCAGCCTGCGTTACTTTCCGCGATCGTGTTTTTGTTGCCATTGTTGCGGTGCTCCATCCTGTCGTTCAGCCGGTCGACGGTAACGCAGAATCAAAAGAAAAACGACGTTTTTCTCGGTAGCACGCAATTGGTAAAGGGTGAACTTACAGTGAACGAATTTGGCCTGGGGCTTGATGGCCGAAAGCCACCCGGAAGCGCTCTTGATTACGGATCAAAGAAAAAATACAGCAAAATCAATACACTATTTGTGGTTAGAAAAACTACATGCTGCAGAGAAGCCGTGGCTGGCGCAGAGCTTGGCGACCTGCACATCGGTCGGACGCATGTAGACCGCATCTGGCCACGTGCGGGCATACCCAGGTGACATTGCGGGTTTGAGAGAAATGATGTTCTTGCGCATCAATCCGCTCCTGCGCTTGATCTGGAAGTGGATTTCCGCCGTGCTGGAGGCAGCTTCGGCGCGTCTTTTGAGGTCCGGGCTTCCAAGCGCAAAACCGTGTCGCGGACGTCAGATGTGGTGCCGATTACGGTTCTGACGTCGTCGGACAAGGACTGCATCGACGCATTGATCTGCGCTTCAAACCGCTGGAAATCGCCGTGCCGGACGAAGTTGGCAAACGACCGTTATGGGGGCGCCTTGCCGCCGAAGTGCGGCGGCACTTGAACGACCACTTCCTAGCCGGCCACAAGCCCATCAGGCCGGAAGCTACCCTCCAAAGCGAAGTTAGCTTGATAGTACACATCGGTTAGCGACCGATCTGCTTCACGACGCAGCCGCCAAGTGGTAGCCATGCCACTGATGCTCCCTGCTATCCCTTCTTTGCTGTGTTGAGGCCGCAATCGCTCATATCCATCAGATTAATGGCGGCTACGGAAAAAGAGCGATCCTCCTTCATGCCCATCTAGCTAGAGCGGCACACGACCGCGCTTGATGGCATTTGCAACGTTCGTTGGATCCAGAATTTTCGAAATTTTCTCGGAGCTCATCCACTTGTTTGCCAGCACAATCTCTGCTGCGCTCTGGCCGCTCTCGCGTGTCTTCCGCGCGACGTAGGAGGCGCGGTCGTAACCGAGGTGGGGATTGAGTGCTGCCAAGGTGCAGAGGCTGCGATCGAGAATGGATCTGCAATGCTCCCGGTTTACGGAAATCTGGGCAACGCAGCGCGAGCCGAGCATATTCGTCGCCTTGCCGAGCATGTCGATTGATTGCAGGGTGTTGAGCACGATCACCGGCTCCATCGCGTTGAGTTGCAATTGTCCGGCTTCTGCCGCAAGCGTCACAGCCAGATCGTTTCCGATCACCTGATACGCGACCTGATTGACCGCTTCGGGGATAACCGGATTGACTTTGCCTGGCATGATCGATGAACCGGGCTGTACTGGAGGGAGATTAATCTCGCCCAGGCCGGCGGTGGGGCCGCTGCTCAATAGCCGCAGATCGTTGCATATTTTCGAGAGCTTGACCGCGTAACGCTTGAGGGCAGCGGAGAATGATACGAAATCACCCATGTCGGTGGTCGCTTCTATGCGATCGGCTGCCAAGCGGAACTCGACGCCGCTGATCGCGGTGAGCTCGCGAGCCGCTTCGGGCCCGAACCTGGGATCGCTGTTGATGCCCGTGCCGATCGCCGTGCCGCCCAGATTGACCTCGCAAAGTGCGCGCGAGGCGTCCTCCATGCTGGCAATGTCCTTGAGGATGGCGCCCTGGAAGGCGGCAAATTCCTGCCCCATGGTCATGGGCACGGCGTCCTGAAGCTGGGTCCGCCCAACCTTGAGGACGTCCTGAAATTCAATCGATTTCCGTCCGAACTCATCACTCAATAGCGTCATTTCGGCGATGAGTTTCCGACGGTCGATCAGTATGGCCAGCCGGATGGCGGTGGGATAGGCATCGTTGGTCGATTGCGAGAGATTGACGTGATTGTTGGGGTGAACGACCTCGTAATGACCGCGAGGCATGCCGAGGATTTCAAGGGCCCGGTTCGCAATTACCTCGTTGGCGTTCATGTTCGTTGATGTGCCCGCGCCGCCCTGGATCATGTCGACGATGAACTGGTCGTGGAGCCTGCCGGCGACGATATCGTCACAGGCTTCTTCGATGGCGACAGCCACTGGGGGCTCGAGTTGGCCTAGGGTCGCGTTGGCGCGGGCAGCCGCCTTCTTGACCATGGCCATCGCGCGGATCAGGGACGGAAAATGTTCGAGCCGCAGGGGCGTCAACGCGAAATTCTCTTTCGCCCGCAATGTCTGAATCCCATAGTACGCTTCGGCCGGAACGCGGCGGTCGCCGAGCAGGTCGGTTTCCACGCGCCACGCGCGGTCTTCGACCTGTGTGGGAGAAATATTCACGGCCTGCTCTCCTCGATGGGCGTGTCATGGGCCAGTTCCGCGACCACCCCCAGCAGCACGTTGGCGCCCTTTTTGATATCGTCATAGTCGGTCCACTCGTCGGGCGAATGACTGATTCCCGATCGGCTGGGCACGAAGATCATGCCCGCGTCCGCGATGCGGCCCATCATGGCGGTGTCGTGCAAAGCCCCGCTATGCATCCTGCGATGGGGGATATCCAGCGCGCGGGCTATGGCGGCGATACGGTCGGCGATATTTCCCGCCAGCGCCTGGGGCGCGGATTTGGCAGTAAGTTCGATTCCGCACCCGACGCCCCGGCGGGCGGCTATGGCTTGGATCCGCTCGCGAATGGCAGTCGCAGCGGCAACGATATTGGTTTCGTGAGCGTCGCGGATATCGATGCTGAATTCGACCTGACCCGGAATGACGTTGGCGGCGTTCGGCGCGCACTCGATACGGCCCACGGTCGCCACTGTATGCGGAGACTGTGCCGCTTGTGCCGCCGCTTCGACTCCAGAGATCATTTCGGCGGCGGCACAGAGCGCGTCTCGCCTCAATCCCATGGGCGTGGTTCCGGCGTGATTGGCCCGTCCGGTCAGCGTGACGCGGTAGTTTTCGCTACCCGCAATCCGATCAACGACCCCGACCGCTAATTGCTCGGTTTCGAGCACCGCGCCCTGTTCGATATGAAGCTCCAGCATGGCCTGAACGTCTGTGGGCTTGATCCGGTCTCGTGCGATCCAGACAGGATCGAGTCCGAAAGTCCTTGCCGCGTCGATGAAGCTCTTGCCGTCATCGGTCCTGAGCGCGGCGAGCTCTTCCGCGGTCAATTGCCCTGTCGCCGCCTTGCTGCCCAGCAGAGGACAGCGGAACGATATTCCCTCCTCCTCGACAAAGCTGATCAGTTCGATCGGGCGGGCGGGCGTGAAGCCGGATTCGACCAGTACGGAGAGGACTTCGAGGCCACAGACTACACCGAGGACGCCATCGAAGTCCCCGCCATTGACCACCGTGTCGAGATGGGAACCGATTACGACCGCCGATGCGGTTTCATCGAACCCCGGCAGCCGCATTCTGAGGTTGCCGACGGCATCGATCCTGACCGAAAGCCCGAGAGCCTGCCCCTTGTCGCGCATATAGTCATAAGCCTCCTTGAACTGGGGCGAATAGCTCGTCCGGGTCGAGCCCTCGCCCGGCGTCGCGGTGAAGCGGGCGATCGCTTCGATATGGGTTCGAATTCGATCGATATTGACCTGCAATTGTGTCTCCAGTCTTTAGTCGACGGGTGCATCAGTTCTCTGCGGCCCGATAGGGTATCCAGCAAGCGTCCTGCCCGTTCAGGCTGACGATCCTGCCCTCATCCACCACGCCATTGGGTTCGATGATCGTATAGGCTACGATCCGGCCATCCCGCACGATCTGTGTGTCGAGGTAGACGGGCGCGCAGTTATGCCGACCCGAGAGGATCAGGGGATCGGTCACTTCCAAGAGGCTGGCGGTCCAGTCATCGTCCACCAGCACCCGATTGATCGGGCCTTCGACGAGGGGCGTTCCGGCCCGGACGAGAATTTTTCCCGCACCTCGAATGCGCGGCACCATGGTGGCCATGGCGATCTCCGCCGCAAGAGCGGCGATGGATGCCGAAGGAACGATAGCGTTGTGCAGAACCTCGACGACGGCTCCGGTCCCGGCGTCCTCCCGGCGCGCGTGGCCGATATCCGGGCGCGCTGCGACGCGGGGCGTGTTGGAGGCGTGGACTATGCCCCTGAAATCGGCCGCGATGATCCCGGCATCGGCCTGCGGGTTGGCCGCAATGACCTTTTCGACCGCCTGCTGCGCCGACAGCCCCGCGCGCATGGCTTCGAGAATTTCGAGATTGAGCGGCAGGCCAGCAGCTCCGATCGCGTTGGAGAACCGATGCCCTGTCACAAGGCCCACGCCCTCGGCGGCCGCCACATACTGACTCAGCGGATCGGGGCGGTCCGGCCCGCTCGACATGATCGCCGCGAATCGGGCCCCGGCGAAATCGTCCGGCGGCACGACTCCGGTGGTCTCCCCGTCGACGAAGAGCGTCCTGGTCCCGCCACGCTGGGTTTGGGCGCGGAGGACGCCGCCCGTGCTGTCGAGTACCGCAAAGACGGCATAGCCGCCGATCGAGCCGGTCGCTATCTTTTCGACTGCCGCAAGCGCCTCGACGACTGCCAGGCCCGCGTTCGGTCCAACCGCCAAAATACCGATCGTCATGTCGTTCCCCATTTCAACGCAGGTGACAGGCCGCCCAGTGCGCGGGCCGAACTTCGCGCAGGGCCGGGGATTCGACACGGCACCGCTCGACGGCAATGGGGCAGCGCGTATGGAAATGGCATCCTTTGGGCGGATTGATCGGGCTGGGGATTTCGCCATGCAGGATCGTACGCTTCTTGCGCGCGGCAGCTGGCTTGGGCACTGGCACCGCCGAAAGAAGCGCTTCCGTATAGGGATGTTGCGGAGCCGAAAAGAGCTTCGGCCGGTCTGTGAGTTCCACGATGCGCCCCAGATACATCACCGCCACGCGGTGGCTGACGTGCTCGACCACGCTCATGTCGTGGGAAATGAACAGGAACGAGAGGCCCATTTCCTTCTGCAGTCGGATGAGCAGGTTGATGATAGAGGCCTGTATCGAAACGTCGAGCGCCGAGACAGGCTCGTCAGCCACGATCACCTGTGGCTTGACGATCAGCGCGGTGGCGATGGAAAGCCGCTGGCGCTGTCCGCCGGAAAATTCGTGCGGAAACCGATCCATCTGATCGGGACGTAATCCAACGCGCTCAAACACTTCTGCCACGAAACGCTGCTGTTCGCGGCCCGAGGCAATTTTGTGGATCGAGAGCGGTTCGCCCACAATATCCCCCGCCTTCATCCGAGGATTGAGCGAGGAGAAAGGATCCTGGAAGACGATCTGCAACTGCTTGCGGAAAGGTCGCATCTTTCGGCGCGACAGCCCGGTGATGTTCTGGCCGAGCAATTCGATCGTGCCATCCGTCGGCTCGTGCAGCTTGAGAATCGTCCTGCCGACGGTCGATTTCCCGCAACCGCTTTCCCCAACGAGCGCCAGGGTCTCGCCGCGATCGATGTCGAAGGAAACGCCGTCGACCGCGTTTACGTGTCCGGTCACGCGTTGCAGCATGCCCCCATGCAGCGGGAAACGCTTGGTAAGATTTCGCACCCGAAGCAGGGGTTGGGACAGATCATTCATGGCTTGCCTCCTCCGCCACCCGATCGGATTCCCAGCAGGCCGCCCAATGCCTCGAGGCCTTCTCCTCCAATGGAGGCGGTTCGGTGTGGCATCGGGGCGTGGCGTAGCCGCATCGCGGCGCGAAAGGGCAGCCGGGCGGCAGTGACCACAGGGGTGGCACGACGCCGGGAATCTCGTTGAGGTCCTGGCTTCCCACCGTGGCGGCCTCGCCCAGCTTGGGCAGCGCCCCTAGCAGCCCCTTGGTATAGGGATGGCGCGGGCGGGCAAAAATCTCTTCAACGTCGCCCTCTTCGGCCTTTCGGCCCGCATAGAGGATAACCACCCGGTCAGCCATTTCGGCCACGACGCCCATATCGTGGGTGATGAGCACGATGGTCATGTTGAACTGGTCCTGCAGGCCGCGCAGGATATCAAGGATCTGGGCCTGGATCGTCACGTCGAGTGCAGTGGTGGGCTCGTCCGCGATGAGCAGCACGGGATCGCACGAAAGCGCCATGGCGATCATCACCCGTTGCAACATTCCACCCGAAAGCTGATGCGGATACTCGTTGAGCCGTTGCTCCGGCGCTGGAATGTGAACCCGCCTGAGCATGTCGAGCGCACGCGTCCGCGCCTCCTGCACCGTAATCTTGCGGTGCTCGACAAGGGCCTCAGTCATCTGCCTGCCGATCGAAAGTACGGGGTTGAGTGAGGTCATCGGTTCCTGAAAGATCATCGAGATTTTGTTGCCACGCACCTTCTGCATGTCCTTTTCGCTAAGGCGCAACAGATCCTTGCCCTCGAAAACGACGCGGCCCGCCGCCACGCGACCCGGTGAGGGCACCAGTCCCATGATCGAAAGGGAGGATATGCTTTTCCCCGATCCCGATTCGCCCACGATCGCCAGGGTCTCGCCCGGATAAACGTCGTAGGACAGCTCGTTCACTGCCCGTATTGCTCCTGACCGGAAGGCAAATTCCGTGCTCAGGCCCTGAACGCTGAGCACCGGGGCATTCGCTGCATCGGCGCTTTGAGTGATGATGTTCATTTCCAATCAGTCCTTGCGCTGGCGCGGATCGAGCGCTTCGCGAATGCCGTCGCCCAAAAGGTTGAATGCGAGAACCGTGACCATGATCGCGAGGCCCGGGTAGAGCATGATCCAGGGCGCGGTGCTGAAATAGTCGCGGCCGGCTGAGAGGACCGCGCCCCATTCGGGCGAGGGTGGCTGTGCGCCCAGCCCCAGGAAGCTCAATGCGGCGGCGGCGAGCACGGCAGTCGAGACGCCGAGCGTCGCGACGACGATCAAAGGGGGGATCACGTTGGGCAGGAGATGCCGGAACAACAGCCGCACATGCCCGGCCCCCTGCGCCGTGGCCGCCTCGATATAGGGCCTGTTGCATTCGACCAAGGTGACGCTGTAAGCGACGCGCGCGTAAAAGGGTATGGCCGCGATCCCCACCGCGATCATGGCGTTGGTAAGGCTCGGCCCCAACACGGCCACGGCCGCGAGGGCGATGAGCGTCTCGGTGAAGGAGAACAGAACGTCGACCCCGCGCATGAAGATACGTTCGGTCCAGCCGCCCGCATATCCGCTCACCAGTCCGATCAACAACCCGGCCGTAAGGGAGATGCCGACTGCGATAACGCCCACCTGTATAGTAAGGCGCGTGCCATAAATAATGCGGCTGAGCATGTCGCGCCCGAATTCGTCGGTGCCGAACGGGTGGCTGGGTGAGGGAGGCGACAACATCATGCCGGCGCCCATCTGATCGGGTGGGAACGGAGCAAGAAGCGGCGCGAAGATCGCGATGAGCACCAAAAGCACGACGAGCACGAAGCCGATCGCCGCCCCGCGGTTGGCGAATACCGCGCGTGCGAAGCGTTTTGCCGGACTACGTCGGACCGGTGCGCCGGCGCTTGCCGGACCGGGGGCGGTGGGGAGGGTCGTGTCTATATTGTCCATGTCGGCCCTCCTTAGCGATACCGGATGCGTGGATCGAGCCGCACATAGAGCAGGTCCATCAGCAGGGACACGATCACCACGATGATCGCGAACATGAGGATGAAGCCCTGGATCAGGGGATAGTCGCGCTGGAAGATGGCCTGGATCGCCATGCGCCCCACCCCGTTCCATCCAAACACGTTCTCGACGACGATTGCGCCACCCATCATGTAGGTAAATTGCAGGCCGATCATGGTGACGATGGGCACCAGCCCGGCGCGCAGCGCGTGCCGATAAAGAACCGCGGCTCGCGGCAGCCCCTTGGCCCGGGCCGTGCGGATGAAATCCTGATCGAAAATGTCGATCATCGAGGACCGCGTGAGCCGGGCAATGATGGCCGCATTGGCGACGCCGAGCGTAATCGCCGGCAGGATCAGGTTCTGAATGTTACTGCCCGCGACGGGTAGCCATTCGAGTTGCACGGCGAAGGTGAAAAGCAAGATCAGCCCGAGCCAGAAACTGGGCATCGAAACGCCCAGGATCGCTGCGGTCATCAGGGTGGTATCGAGCCAGCTCCCGCGCTTGTAGGCGGCGATGAAACCGAGCGTGAGCCCGATGGCCACTGCGATCACGAGTGCGGTCCCCGCCAGGACGAGGGTATAGGGCAGGTGGAGCATCAGGAGGTCGAGCACCGGCTGCTCGCCCCTTATGGTGTATCCCAGGTCGCCCTGGAACAGCCGTCCCATATACATGAAATACTGCGTGATGATCGGCTTATCGAGGCCGAGCGTGGCTCTGATCTGGTCGAGCTGCTCGGGGGTCGTGCCCTGCGATTGCGCATACATGATCTGAACCGGATCGCCCGGCACGATATGAATAAGCATGGAGACCGCGATCGTCGTGACCCAGATGGTGAGGATCGCAGCCAGTATTCGCCTTATGAGGTATTTGGTCATCCGCGGATTTCCTGTGCCTCTGTTCTCTGATGGTCATTGGGGGGGGCGCCCGGAATGACCGGGCGGCCCTCGGCCTCGCCGCTAGAATTCGACGTCGTTGAACAAAGGCCGGTCGAACGGGCCAACCTTGAAGCCGTGCGCTTCGTTCGAGACCGCGTATATCCACAGCCAGCCGGGCGTATAGACCGGGACGTGCACCGCCTCGGACAGCAGCAACTCGAACACCTGATGGACTTTTTCGCGCCGTCCCTCGGCGTCGACAATGGTCCGTGTTTCCTCGAGAAGCGCGTCGAGTTCGGGAGTGGTGTAGCCGCCATACGCGCCAGGCGAATGCCAGAGAAGGTAAAGCAGGTCCGGATCGAACCATGTCCACCCCATGAGATCCATGAAGCCGGGCCCTTCGGCACGGCCGTTCTCCTGGGCGACGCGGGCATTCAGGGTTCCAATGTCCATGACCTCGATGCTGGCGTCCACACCCACCTGCTTGAGTTGGTTCTGGAAAACCTGAAGTACCCTTTCGCGGCTGTCTCCCGGCCAGGTCGCCATGACCATGGGCATAGGATTTTCCGGCCCATAACCAAGGTCGGCGAGCAATTCTTTTGCCCTGTCCGGATCATAAGCTTGCCCGTGGCTGCGGCAAAGTTCCTCATCGTGACCGAAGACCCCGCTCGCGATGGGGCAGACTTCCCGCTCGACGAGGCCGCCGAAGACGATCTGGAGCGCGGTATCCATGTCCAGGGCATGGGCGACCGCCTGCCGGGCGCGAACGTCGTCGAAAGGCGGCCGATGGACGGTGAACTCCAAAAACATGTTCTGCCCGGTGGATTGGGCGATATGGACCTCGACCTCAGGATTGGCCTGAAGATTGGCCACGTCCTGAATGGGCGGCACGATCACCTGCAATTCGCCCGTGCTCAGCCCGGCAAGGCGAGTCTGACCTTCGGGCATGGTCCGGATGATCAGCCCATCGGCGTAAGGCGCTCCCGGATTGTCCTCGACGCGGCCGAAATTCTGGTAATCGGCGTGCGGCAAAAGGACGATCTCGGAGCCCTTGGTCCAGCTTTCCAGCTTCCATGGACCGGTACCAATCGCGGTGGCCGTGCCGAAGTCGGCATTCTCGGCATTGCTGTCGCAGAGCATGCCGCTGAATTCGTCCGCCATGAACGGGACGAAGGCGCCGAACGGCTCGGACAGCGTGAAACTGACCGTAAGGTCGTCGATCTTGTCGACGCTGACAATCGGCCCCCAACTGGCCTTGGTGAGGCTGGGGTTTTCGTCGCTCAGCGCACGGTCGGCGGTCCATTTGACGTCATCGGCGTCGAAGGACGTGCCGTCGTGGCACAGAATGCCCTCATTGAGCGTAAAGGTCACTTCCGTACCGTCAGGGCTGACGGACCATTCCCTCGCGAGATTGGGAACGACCTCTCCCTGTTCGTTGAATTCGAGAAGCGAGTCGTAGAGCTGATACCAGACCTGTCGCGACAGCGTCGATGTGGCGCGTTGCGGATCGAGCGTGTCGATGTCGCCATCCCGCGCCCATACGATGTCTCCAGCCATCGAAGCCGTTCCCGTCGACAGCAGCATCAATCCAGCCGCCATCGCGGTTATGGTGCGTTTCGCATTCATGTGTTCTCCCCTTCCTCTCTGACCTTTCTTCGGGTCGATGCGGCACGCCGAGGCCACACCGCTCTCCTCCAGACGTATTCAAGTACGATACAAAAATTTCATCTTGTCAAGATCGTGATACTTATGTTTTAGATGCCAGTAGAAAAGTCCAGTTCGGATCGGGAAAATATGGAAGACCGCGCGACACGAGAGCCACGCCAACTCGAACGGCGTCTCAGGGCTGCATATGAAAACCTGCCTGCCAGCGAACGTGCGCTTGCTGACCTCATGCTTGAATTTCCGGGTGATCTGCTGCTGTTTTCAGCGACCACGCTTTCGGAGAAGGCTGGAGTTTCCAAGGCAGCGGTGACGCGGCTGGTCAAGCGGCTGGGCTATGGCGACTACCGCGAAATGCAGGCCGAAGTCCGCAGCGCGCAGGATGCGGGCGAGCCGATCTATCTCAATACCGATCTGGTAAAACCCCCTCAGGATCGAGTCGGACTGCAAACCCATCTTGACCGGGACATCGTCAATCTGCGCCAGACCTTCGATGCCATTCGGCCCGAGGATGTCGACGCGGTTGTTCGCCGGATCATTTCCGCGAAACGCGTATGGGTCATGGGGTTCCGCAATAGCTATTATTTCGCCTCCTATATCCGGCGGCAACTCGTGCAGCTGCGACCCGACATCAATCTGGTGCCAGCGCCCGGCCAGGTTCTCATGGAAGAACTCGCCGCGATCGGGCCGGACGACCTGCTGATCGCGGTGGGCCTGCGCCGGAGGACGCCGCAACTCAGGCGGGCCATGCAGATCGTCAGCGATCTGGGCGTGCCGATCGCCTATATCACCGATCGGGTCGCCGTCAGCACCCCCAAGCTCGCGACCTGGACCTTCGCCTGCCAGGTGCGGGGGATTTCGCTTTTCGATTCCTATGTCGGGGTCATGAGCCTCCTCAATTACCTGTGCACAGAAGCGATGGCACAGGCGGGGGACAGCGGCCGCGAAATGCTGACGCGCATCGAGGACCTGATGGATCTGATGGGCGAAATCGATCCCGAAAACTGAGCTGAGCTGCAATATCCTTTGGAAGGGGCGCGTCTTGCGTATTGATGAGATTGAATTGTTCCGGGTTGCCATGCCGATGAAAGAACCTTGGCGGACCGCTTTCAGCGAGGAAACCGCAATCGACGGCATTTTCGTGCGCATGCGGGGCGAAGGACAGGATGGTTGGGGAGAAACCGCCCCTTACCGGCTGCCGCAATTCTCGCCGGAATGGGCTCCGGGAGCTTTCGCCCTGCTTCGGGACGCGTTCGCACCGGCGCTCGTGGGCGAAACCATCGAATCGGGTGCGGCTCTTTCGGTCCGGTTGCGGCAGTTCAAGGGTAATCAGTTCGCCAAAGCGGGGCTCGATAACGCCTGGTGGGACCTTCACGCCAAGCTGTGTGGAAAGCCTTTGTGGGAGGTTATCGGTGGTCGGGAACCCCGGATCGAGGTCGGCGCCGACATCGCGGTCATGGACGATCTCGACCAGTTGGTCTGCGCAGTCCAAACCGCGGTAAAGGCCGGGTTTCGCCGCGTCAAGCTGAAGTTCCGTCGCGGATGGGGCGTGGAGATGGTGGCCCGGGTCCGCGAGGCCTGTCCCGAGACGGTCATCCATGTGGACTGCAACAGCGGCTTCACCCTTGACGATCTGGCCATGTTCAAACAGCTGGACCGTTTCAACCTCGCCATGATCGAGCAACCGCTGGCTTATGATGATCTGATCGATCACGCGCGCCTCCAAAAGGAGCTTCAGACGCCGATTTGCCTGGACGAAAGCATCACCTCCGTCGACCGCGCTCGCAAAGCGATCGATATCGGCGCGTGCGGCTGGATTAATCTTAAGCCTTCACGTGTGGGCGGATTAACCGAAGCGATTGCCATTCATAATTATTGCGCGGACAAAAATATCCCTTGCTGGGTGGGGGGCATGCTCGAATCCGCGGTGGGCCAGGGACCGGCACTGGCGCTCTCAACATTATCGAACATTCAGTATCCCTGCGACATCTTTCCCAGCGACAGGCTCTACAGCGAGGACATAAGCGAGCCCGAAATCGAGCTCAGTGGTCGATCGCAGATCACGGCCCCCTCCGCGCCGGGACACGGCTTCAAGCCGAATATGGAGCGCTTGCGCAACTGCACACTGGACCACGTGATTATCAAGCGGCAATGAGCAGGCGTCCTCGGATTGCGATCCTAGGCGTTGGCGGGACCATCGCTATGACCGGCCTCAAGGGTCAGGCAGTTCTTCCCGAACTCGACGCAGAAATGCTGGTCGATACAGTTCCCGGCCTGATCGATATCTGCGAGCTGACGGCGATCACGCTTTCCAAGGCTCCGAGCCCTCACATGGATCTTGGCACCGTCCTCTCGATCGCCGATGGGGTACGCAAGGCGTTTGCAGACGGGGCGGAGGGGATCGTCGTTTTGCAAGGCACTGACACCATGGAGGAAACCGCCTTCGCGCTCGAACTTCTGCTGGGGCGAGCGATTCCGGTCGCCGTGACCGGTGCGATGCGCAATCCGGCGCAGCCCGGCGGCGAAGGCCCGGCTAATCTTCTCGCCGCCGCCCGGACAGCTGTCGCGCGATGCGGGGGCATGGGTGTGGTGGTGGTCATGGACGGCACGATCCATGCGCCTCGTTTCGTTCACAAGGCCCATACCGCCAGCGCCGCCGCCTTTACGCCCGGCCCGGTCGTTCTTGGCGAAGTCACCGATAGCGCCGTCGTCTTTTACACCCAAATCCCGTCCCTGCCGCAATTGCACATGGCTGTAGATGCTCAACCTGCCGCCGTGGCGCTGCTCGAGGCGGCGCTGGGCGAAGAAGGGCGACTACTCGACTTCGTCGAACGGGCCGCCTATCGCGGCCTTGTGATCGCGGGGATGGGCGGGGGGCATGTGCCGCCGGCCATGGCCGATCGGCTCGAAGTGCTCACGACGCGCATGCCGGTCATTGTCGGCAGCAGGGTCGAAGCGGGAACCACCCTCGCCTCAACTTATGCGTATAGCGGCGGCGAAATCGATCTCGCCCGACGTGGCGTCATCCGTGCCGGATGGCTCTCGACCAGAAAGGCTAGAATTGCCCTTGCACTCCTTCTTTCTGCTGACAACGATGGCAACCAAATCACCGATTTTTTTACGAACTTCGGTGGCGGTCGAGTCTCAACTGATACGCGTAATTTTGCGCAAGCAGTTTTACCACATCATCCGAATTAGGAGCGCAAACCAACCGATCGAGATTAGGGGAGGGGGCCAAGAGTATCGTATCCGATTGAAACCACCTTCCGATAACTTTCGATTATTGGAACATGATTTTCTGACCTTAATACGCGCCTTCTGGCGTAATACAAGGAAAGTGAAGTTAAGCGGCATTAGCTTCCGAAATCGCCAAGGTCAATGCCATGCCCCCTCAAAGAAGGCGCAAGTTCCGAGGGTTTCCGGACGCAAAAGGCGAGAAAATGATGGACGCCCCGATCTGGTCATCGAGCTATTCCTCTTCGAGGAGCCACTCTCAAACCTTCTATCAGCCGCAAAAGCGGCGCATAATAAGCCGCAAGCGCGGCACATCGAGGCGTCCAACAGCGTCACAATGAATGAGCAACGTTACAACTCCGTGGTTGCATTGCAGACAAATTCACTAAACTTGTTCATGGGTTTGCCGAAATTGGGCTGTGGCCAAAAGGCGATGCTGGCGCGTTCAATATTTACTCGTCCGCATTTGCCAAAAGCGCGGGCGCCGAATGAGGTTGGAACAGTGATGTTCTGCTGATGTCGGCGTCGGTCGTGCCGACCGCCGAATTATGGCTCAATGCGTCTCGCGGGGTCCGCATCCCAAGGGTTTCGATTGCGCATGGCCCACTCCAGCCGCGCTGGAGATGGGTGGCGGCAATCTGGAATCCCGCCGCGGTCCAGTCCTTTGGCTGCGGGGTCAAGATCACGCGTTTGAACCCGAACCCTTCATCGCCAATCTGGCGCAGCCGGCGTTTTGTGCCGAAATGGTTGATGGGGCACAAAAAGACGATGTTGTCGGCGATATCGAGGGCGTGGAATAGGAAGCCTTTGAAATCGGAGTAGGGCGGGTTGGTGATGATCCAATCCACTTTCCGCGTATAGCCGAAAAAGTCCCGACCCATGGCGATCTCGCACCAATCGCGCTCGAGGTGCTCAGGAAGCTGGTCGAAAAAGGCACCCTGGCCGCGCGCCGGTTCGAGCACGATGCCGCTCATTTCTGAAGCAAAGGCAGCAATGGTTCGCCGGGCGAGCGAGCGGCTGGTCATGACAATATCTGCTTGAGCGTCGTTGGGTTTGGGCACCAGGGGGCGTCCCTTGACCTTCGGATCGCGCAGCGCGGATTTGTGTCCGATGGCGCCAAGATAGGCGAGCAGCACGGAAAGGGTGCCGGCAAAGCGGGTTTCGAGCGCGACAATCGTTGGTTGAGTCACCCCGATCCGGTGCGCAATACCGCGCTGGGACAAGCCGTGTTCGAGGCGCAACCCGGCCAGAGATTGCCCTGGGTGGAGGGTAACGCTTTCGGGCCACCCCCATACCAGGCCGAGGGAAGCAATAACACTTGAAACCGTGCCGAGTTGACCACCGCCGGCCTCGACCTGGCGGATCGAGGGTAGGGAGACGCCGGCGACCCTGGCCAACGCTTCCTGCGTCAGCCTTCTGGATTTGCGTCGCGACTTAATTTCGGCGCCGAAGGCTGTGCGCAAGGTTTGTTGGTTTTTTGCCACGGGAATCGCAAGGAAGTTTGATCGATTGCCCTGCCTAGAGCGCCACGATTAACATTTGCTGATCGCATGGCAGACCGAACGTGGCACTTGGCCAACCCCGTCTCGGACGGCAGCTTCGCGCCCCAAATTCAGTCATTCAGCGCCGCAAAAAGCGCTCCCTGAAGCGGACACTCAGAAATCCGTTCGATGCTCCGTTTATGACAGAAGTCCAGCGACCGCGGTCAGCACAGGAATGGCGACGACAACATTAAAGGGGAAGGTGACTGCAAGGGACATGGTGAGCGGCATGCCGGGATCGACCTCGGGCAGCGCCATCCTGATGGCAGCAGGCGCGGCTATGTAACTCGCGCTGCCGGCAAGGGTGGCCAGCGCAGCGGCAGAGCCGGCATCGAGCCCGATGCTCATGCCGATCAGAAGGCCGACCATGCCATTGGTGATGGCGAGCGCAATTGCCAGGGCGACGAGCCTTGGCGAGACGCTGCCGTTGCCGGTCAGATGCCGCCCCGCCACAAGGCCCATGTCGAGCAGGAACAGGCAGAGAATACCACCAAACGCTCCCTCGAAGACTGGCCGAACCGGCTCGAAACCCGTCCGCCCCGCAACCAGGCCAATGATGAACCCGCCTACCAGCAGCAGGATCGAACCATCCCGCAGCGTGTGGGAGAGATGGTGGCCCAGTCCATGCGCCTTTGTGCTGGAGGCGCGCCGGGCAAGCCACAGGCCGACGAGGATTGCCGGCGCCTCCATGAGAGCCAGCACGGCAACCATAAAGCCGGCAACCTCAATTCCTGCCGCCTCCAGCGCCGCAACGCCGGTGACGAAGGTGACCACCGACACTGACCCGTAATGCGCTGCGACAGCCCCGGCATTCATCCTGTCAAGACCGCCCAGCCGCCGGACGGACCAATATGCCGGAAAGGGAAGCAGGAGGCTCAGTGCGAGACCCGCGAAACCGGCCAGGAAGAGCTCCGGCGTAAGGCCATTCTGTGACACTTGTACCCCGCCTTTGAGGCCGATGGCGGCCATGAGGTATATCGCCAGCGCTTTGCCAATCGCTTCAGGGATTTGCAGATTACTGCGGGCCAGAGCCGCGAGCAGCCCGAGAGCGAAGAACAGGATGGCGGGGGACAACAAACTTTGCATGGGGGAACTTCGCGGGAGATTTCGATTGAAGTCGCTCTATCGAAGAGAATTCGTTCGATAAAATTCATTGATTGAATGGTAGCATTCTCTAAAATCGAATGATGTCCTCGCTGAACTTCCATCATCTGCGTTATTTCCTGGCCGTGGCCAACGAAGGCAACCTGACTCGGGCAGCGCGCAACCTGGCCGTGTCGCAGTCCGCGCTGTCTACGCAAATTCAGGCGCTTGAGGCGCGGCTGGGTCATCCGCTGTTCGAGCGGGTGGGGCGGCGCCTGGTGCTGA
Organism: Rhizobiales bacterium UBA3584; assembly: GCA_002375765.1. GTDB lineage: Bacteria > Pseudomonadota > Alphaproteobacteria > Rhizobiales > Devosiaceae > Pelagibacterium > Pelagibacterium flavum. Next base: position 24,624 of record DFMV01000003.1, read on the forward strand.
CCGAAGCGGGGCAGATCGCACGCGACCATGCCCAGGCGATATTCGACATGGGCGAGGACCTGCTTACGACGCTCCGGGTCGGGTCCGGGCGCCGTCAGGTGCTAAGGGTGGGTGCCCTTGCGACATTGTCGCGCAATTTCCAGATCGATTTCCTGCGACCCTGTCTCGGTCGTCCTGACCTCGAGGTCGTGCTGACATCAGGCAGTGTGGTGGAATTGACAGGTATGCTGTGCCGGCTCGACCTCGACGTTGTCCTCTGTAATGCTGCGCCCGGTACGGGCTATGCGGATGGCCTGGTGGCCCATCGCCTTGCGCGCCAGCCGATCAGTCTCTTCGGTTCCCCCGCGCTTGCCTGCGCAGCGACAACCCCTGCCGAGGCGCTCAGGACCCACGGGGTAATCCTGCCGACCGGCGCCAGCGTCATCCGGACCGAGTTCGATGCGCTTTGTGCCCGCCTCGATATCGTACCCTCAGTGGTGGCCGAAGTGGACGACATGGCCATGTTGCGACTGATGGCTCGGGAGGCCATCGGCCTTGCTCCACTGCCCGCAATTGTCGTGCGCGACGAACTCGATGCGGGCAGCCTGCACGAAGTGGTCCGCCTGCCCGGTATCGAAGAGACCTTCTATGCCCTTACGTTCCAGCGGCAGTTCCAGAGCCCGGTGGCCGAGGAACTGATCGCTGCCGCGTCGCACTGGCCTGCCTGACAAAAAATCTGTGTCGCCCTCTTGCTACTTCAGCGGGCCGCACCAATCTCAATTGTCGTGACCGGGCCCCTCTGGCGTCGGCGGCATCGACCGCCCCGCGATGTCGGATCACCTCGGCAGGGCCCGCGGGCACCTGCGTGTGGTGCCCGATCGTCGTCCAAGGTCTCCATGCGCACTCCCTCAGCTCCGCCGAGCGGCACTTTGAGAGGAGTTTTGCATGAGCAAAGACAAAAATACCGACAAGGATCCTTTCCTGCGCGGCGCCCGGCTCCGGGCGCGTCAGGATGCAAATGCACGGGAGATGCATCATGATGCGGGCCGGGCGACGACTGAGGAGTTCTTTCAGGCTCTCGTCGCCGCTGTCGCCGTAATCGCCCACGCCGATGGCCGGCTCGAACTGGCAGAGCGGCGCACGCTGGTGGAAGCTTTTACCACCAGCCCGGCCATGGCGGGTTTCTCCGTCGCCGAACTCGCACAGGAACTGGCCGAGCATAGCCGCGCGTATGGTTACGATCCCCAATCCGCGGACCAGCGAGCTCTGGCCAGCCTGTCGGCAAGTAAACTCAGTGGCGAAGAACGCCAGTCTCTCCTGCGGATCTGCCACCAGGTGATCACAGCAGATGGCATGGTACATCCCGTCGAACTGGGCGCGCTGCACCGTGTCGAGCGGGCCCTAGGCCTCGCGGGAGGCTCACTATGAGCCGCTGCAAGCTTGGCCCTCTCGTCTGGGAGGCGCGCTGATGGACCTTCTGACCGGACTTTTCCTGGGCCAGCCGCTTTGGATGTGGCTGGGCTTCCTTGGGCTTGTGATTGCCCTTCTGGCCTTTGACCTTGGCGTATTGCATCGGGATGGGCACGAGATCGAGGTGCGCGAGAGCCTGTTGCTCTCGGGCTTCTATATAGCGCTCGGCCTTGCCTTTGGCGGCTTGGTCTGGTGGCAACTGGGCGCCCAGTCAGGTGTCGAATACCTCACCGGTTTCGTGGTCGAGAAAAGCCTGGCCATGGACAATGTCTTCGTCATTGCGATGATCTTCGGCTATCTCGCCATTCCCCGCCATTTGCAGCATCGCGTGCTGTTCTGGGGCATATTGGGCGTCATCGTGCTGCGAGCGATCATGATCGGTTTGGGTGCCACTTTGGTGTCCGAATATGGCTGGATTCTCTACATCTTCGCCGCCTTCCTGATCTTCACCGGTATCCGGATGCTGATGCCTGGACACGGCGAGACCGATCTGAGCAAGAACCCGGTTCTCGTCTTCATGAAGCGGCGCTTCCGCGTCACCGAACAATTGCACGGCGACAAGTTTTTCGTGCGGCAAGCTGATCCCAAGACAGGGCGCCTGGTTCGCTACATGACGCCGCTGTTCCTGGCGCTCGTCATGATCGAGATCGCAGACGTCATCTTCGCTGTGGATTCGGTGCCGGCGATCTTTGCCATCACCACGGACCCCTACATCGTCTATACGTCCAACATCTTTGCCATCCTGGGGTTGCGGGCGCTCTATTTTGCCCTGGCCGCGATCCTGCACCGTTTTGCCTATCTCAAGCAGGCACTGGCCTTTTTGCTGGTCTTCATCGGCTCTAAGATTTTTGTCGCCGACCTGTTGGGATGGGAGAAATTCCCTGCGGAATGGTCGCTGGGCATCACCTTCGTGATCCTCGCAAGCGGTATCGGATACTCGTTGTGGCGCACTGCCAAGCCAAATTAGTGCGATCGGGGGGAGGCATCGTGCCTCCTCTCACTTTCTGTGCGAGCATCGACTGACCAGGACCTTTTTTTTGGAATTGGCGAGACCGGACTGGACGACCGCTTTCAGGAAATCGGAACGACTACGCCATTGTCTGAAATGGTGAAGGGTTTGAGATGCCGCTTGGCGTCGCAAAGCCACCCATGCACGAACCCGCGGTCCGTATGCGCTGGGCTATGGGGTTTTCCGATTTGGTGTGGTCGTGCGGGTGCCCAGAGTTGAGACATATGGCATAGCGTGCCCGCCAAGTGGACGTTGTCCGGGCTGTATTTGAGCGTCGGCAGCGGCGATATTGACGAGATCTCCGGGCATTACGGGGATCACTGCGGTGCTGGGCGCGAACCATCCCATCGGCCGGTGGCGTAGCGCGGCCGTGTGAACAAGCAGGTCATGCCGGGTCATGGATGGTCTCCCGGTATGGCTGTCGCGCTGTTGATTGTCGCTGAGAAGTGACCCGGGATTTTCACCGAGAATTGACCCGCCTCGTGGATATGATTTGGGTTTGGTCAGATGGTCAAGTCGATGGTTTTTCCTTTCTGATTTTGGTCGCTTGGGCCGAGCTGTTCCTGAAGCGGAAGCTGTCGTTTCCGGTTTCGAGAATGTGGCAGTGGTGAGTGAGCCGATCGAGCAGCGCAGTCGTCATTTTTGCGTCACCGAATACGCTCGCCCATTCCGCAAAGCTGAGATTGGTTGTGATGATGACGCTGGTGCGCTCGTAGAGTTTGCTCAGCAGATGGAAGAGCAATGCCCCTCCCGATGCGCTGAAGGGCAGGTATCCAAGTTCGTCGAGGATGACCAGATCGGAATGGATAAGCCGGTTGGCAATCTGTCCGGCCTTGCCCTGGGCCTTTTCCTGTTCCAACGCATTGACCAGTTCCACCGTCGAGAAGAAGCGCACTCTCTTGCGGTGATGCTCGATAGCCTGGATGCCCAGCGCTGTGGCGATATGGGTTTTGCCGGTTCCCGGCCCGCCCACCAACACCACGTTGTCGCTCTTGTCGATGAAAGCCCCTGAATGAAGCTGGCGCACCAGGGCCTCATTGATCTCGCTGCTGGCAAAATCAAAGCCGGCCAGGTCCTTATAGGTTGGAAAGCGTGCAACCTTGAGCTGATAGGCGATCGATCGTGTCTCGCGTTCGGCCATCTCGGCCTTGAGCAATTGGGAGAGAACCGGAACGGCTGCCTGGAAGGCCGGAGACCCCTGTTCAGTGAGTTCGCTGATGGCCTGGGCCATGCCCGTCATCTTGAGGCTCTTGAGCATGATGACCAAAGCTGCGCTTGCCGGATCATGACGCATGGCGCACCTCCTTGTCCCCGCGCAGTGTATCGTAGCGTTCCACATTGGCCTGCGGTTCCTGGCCCAGGACAAGGGCTTGTGGTG
>DFMV01000003.1:28701-29203 GCA_002375765.1 Rhizobiales bacterium UBA3584
ATGTCGACCATCTCGCGATCGCCACCGGGTTTGCTCAGAAGATGGCGCTGCAACTGCCGGAATCCATCGGGCATGTCGGCAAAGGGTGCACCATTGCGTAGGGCACCGGGCTTTCGCTGGACCACGGCCAGGTAATGGCGCCAGTCATAAACGGTATGCCCGGTTCCATGATGGCGGTCGATGATCCGTAAGTGCTCACAGATCGTCTGTCCTTCGGCGACAACGACGATGCGCGCCGGATAGACTCTGACGCTGACCGGTCTGTTGGCGAAAGAGGCCGGCACGCTGTAGCGATTGCGTTCCAGGTGGATCAGGCACGTTGGGGAAACACGCTTGGTATGTTCGACGAACCCGTCAAAGGGCCTTGGCACAGCCATCAGGAACTGGGTCTCGACCCGCCACGCATCAGCAATGGTGCCCGGTTCGACGCCATGAGAGGCCTCCTCCCACAAGCTCTTGCACCGCTGCTCGAGCCAGATGTTCAACTCCTCAAGCGAGTTCG
>DFMV01000003.1:29510-51277 GCA_002375765.1 Rhizobiales bacterium UBA3584
ACGCCGCCCAGCACGCGGAAGGCGTGATTGTGGGCGTCGAACAGCATCTCGTGGGTCTGGAGCAGATAGGCCCTTACCACAAAGGCCCGGCTGTAGCAGAGCTTGGTATGGGCCGCTTGCAGCTTGATCCGCTCGCCCCCGATCAGCGCCCAGTCCTCACTCCAATCGAACTGGAAAGCTTCTCCAGGCTCAAAGGCCAGGGGAACGAACACGCCGCGGCCGGTGGTGTTCTGCTGGCGCTGGAGATCCTCTTTCCAGCGCCGGGCAAAAACCGCCACCCGACCATAGGAGCCTTCAAAGCCAAGGCTGACCAGATCGGCATGGATCTGCTTGACCGTACGCCGCTGCTTGCGCGGTTTGCGGCTCTCAGCCTTCAGCCAGCCTGACAGCTTCTCGGCAAAAGGATCGATCTTGCTCGGTCGCTCGGGCACCTTGAACTTCGGCTCAACCGTATCGGACCGAAGATACTTGCGAATGGTATTCCGGGACAGACCGGTGCGCCGTGCAATCTCCCGGATCGAAAAACCATCCCGGAAATGCCAGCGCCGGATAACGCTCAAAAACGCCATGTCCAACACTCCTCAATCTCCCGCCCAAAACGAGCAGGATAGCGTTCAAACATGGGTCAGTTCTCAGCGAAAATATCTCCCAATCCCGGGTCACTTCTCAGCGGCAATCAACAGTCAGTGCCCGGTGTAGGCACCGTCACAGCCTCCGCCTTCGTTGCTGCAGTGGAGGATCCGGAAAACTTCAGAAACTCTCGAGCAGTGGGCGCATGGGTGGGATTGACCCCGAGGCGCTATCAGTCCGGTGAGGTCGATCACGACGGCCATATCTCGCGTCGTGGCGATAGTCATTTACGCGGACTGCTATACGAGGCAGCCGCGGTCCTCCTGAACCGGTCGAGAGATGTCTGCACCTTGCGAACCTGGGCGTTAGAGTTGAAAGAACGTATCGGCTTCAAACGAGCGGCCGTCGCCTTGGCCCGCAAATTGGCAGTGATCATGCATGCCATGCTCCGGACGGACGGGCGGGTTCTTCGATCCACATGGAGGGTTGCCCGCGGCTGCCTGAACCGGATTCTGCAGACTACCTTCGAGGATTTTACTGACATTCACCCGATAGCGTTCTTGCAGAACGCACAGAGCCGTCCCTGCCGGGACGTGGCTGAGATCATTCCGCGAAGCGGGAAGCAACTGCCTCGTTTAGCAGATTGCGTCACGAACATAGGAAGATCTCACCTGCGTAACTCATCATGCGGCGATCAGCTTTGCATCGACCGCGTAGACGACCCTGTTTCCGGCATACGAACGAGCATCGACACAGAGGACGACCGCCTTGCACAATATCCTTGACGGTGGGGCGATTAGACGACCCGCTGCGCGGGAGGGACGCGCGTGGTGAGATTTGATGGATTCGTCTGAGGCTCTGGGCAGCTAGAGGCTGGGGTCCGAACATGGAGTTCCTTTCAACAGGAGGAACTCGCTATGACGACCTATCAGGCCAATGCCCCGATCACACCGCTACGTCAGCGCATGCAGCAAGATATGGTGATGCGGGGCCTGGGCGCCCATACGCAGCAGGATTATGTTCGGGACGTCCGGAACTTTGCTGCCTTCCTCGGACGTCCTCCCGACAGCGCTACCGCCGAAGACATACGGCATTACCAACTGCATCAGCATGAGACTGGTGTGGGGCCGGCGACGATCAACAGCACGGTTTCCGCGCTGCGCTTTCTGTTCACGGTGACCCTGAACCGGCGAGATCTATCGCGCACTCTGGTGATCACCCGTAATCCGCGCAAGCTGCCCGACGTTCTGAGCGTGGAGGAAGCCGCACGTCTGCTCGAAGCGGCGCCAGGCACCAAATACAAGGCGGCCCTTGGTGTCGCCTATCGCGCGGGTCTGCGAGTCTCTGAAGTCGCACATCTCAAGGTCGACGATATCGGCTCGACCCGCATGTTGATCCGCGTGGAACAGTGGAAGGGACGCAAAGACCGCAATGCGATGCTCTCGCCGCAACTGCTGGAGCTTTTGCGTCTGTGGTGGCGCGAAGGAAAGCGACGCGGCGTGATGCTTCCCCATGGCTGGCTGTTTCCAGGGCGTAGCCGCACGGATCCGATCTCGTCACGACAGCTGCATCGCGCGGTGCAGGAAGCAGCCGAGGTGGCGGGAATCCATAAGCGCGTCAGTCCGCACACATTGCGGCACAGCTTCGCCACCCATCTTCTCGAAGATGGCACCGATATCCGCGTCATCCAAGTTTTACTCGGGCACAGCAAGCTTGAGACGACCGCGCTCTACCCCAAGGTGTCCACTCGAACGATCCACGCGGTCGCCGGCCCTCTTGATCGACTGATGGCGCTGATAGAAGGCAAGTCGCCCGACGGCTGAGCGAGTGCGCGCCACCATACCTATGCCCGCGAGCTCCTGAACGCCGTCCCACCGCCTGATCATGCCACAGCCGAAGACCCGTCGGACGTTCGCCCGCCATGCCCGTGCTGCGGCGGACGCATGATTGTCATCGAGGTGTTCAAAGTCTGGCGTCAGCCCCGCGGACCGCCAAATATGGTGGCAACCAACCGGGGGAATGCGCCATGACCCGGCATGGCTCGCTCAGCCATATGGCCTCTTCAAACCAGCGACGGCCAACGGGATGGCTTGCGCACACCAGAACGCCTCAAAAAGCTCTGCGGTCCAGCCCGCAAGCAGCGTCATCGACCCGATCAGGCCAATAAACGCTCCTCAAGCTGCTCAATCCCTGGCAGCCCCAAAACATAAAACCCCATAGCCCAAAGCATGCCGACCGCGGGTTCCCGCATGAGGGGCTTTCGTACGCCTGACGGCACCCGAAAACCTTCACCATATCAGCCATTCCGGCTGCCTCTTCGATTTCCCTAAAGCGGACTTCGCTTGGGTGTGCTACTCCCCGAGAATGGGGCACTGACGTACGCTACAAATTGTTGTTTGCTGGTCTTCGACCAGAGATGTCGAAACGCAAGCAGCCTTCGCCCGAGTTCAAGGTGAAGGTCGCCCTGGAGGCATTGAAGGGCGAAGAGACGGTATCGGAATTGGCGAGCCGATTCGGAATCTACCCTACGATGATCCACCAATGGAAACAGGACTTACTCGAAGGGGCATCGGGTGTGAGCGTTCCAGACATCGCTTGACCCGAGCCTTTTTGCTCGCGACATTAAACCCGCGCGTTTCCCGCCCAAACGTTTACAAATATCAATTGGCGAATGCGGGGGCGCGGCTTCAAATCCAGGAGACGACGATATCCTTTACCGCGGCTGCGCGAGTGCGCGGTCGGTGTCATGAATTGGTGCGGGCGCCTCTTTAAGTGGGATTTTAACGCCGAGTGTTGACAACTTCACAAATATTAGGATAGCTGTGAAGTATGGAGACGCCAATGATACGCTTTGCCACTCGCCTTAATTCCTTTGCCGCAAGAGCCCACGCCGAATGGCCCGATTTTGATGGCAAGCCCACACCCTTGATGGTCCTCCAGCGCGCTGCAAAGGTGCCGGGTCTGACCCATGTCGATCTAAATTATCCCGATCACGTCACCGATGCGCCGGTTCTCCTCAAGCGCCAAATCAATGAGCTTGGCCTCGAGATCAACGGGTTGGCCATGCGCTATTATACAAACCCGGCCTTTAAGCTTGGAGCCTTCACCCATCCCGACCGTGCGGTCCGGCGCGAGGCGATCGATCTGACCAAGGCTGGCATTGATGCAGCATTGGCGATGCAGGCTCCATTGATGACATTGTGGATGGGGCAGGACGGGTTCGACTATCCCTTCCAAGCTAACTACGCCCGGATGTGGGACGACGAGATTTCCGCCATTCGCGAAGTGGCTGAACACGCGCCCGAATGCGCGATCTCCATAGAGTATAAGCCCAACGAACCCCGCTCTTTTGCGCTCCTGCCGGACGTGGCGACCACGTTGCTGGCCATCGGTGAGGCCGGTTGTTCCAATCTTGGTGTGACCCTTGATTTTGCCCATGTGCTTTATGCAGACGAGATGCCTGCCTTTGCCGCGGCCCTGATCGCCCGTCGCTCCAAACTGCTCGGTGTCCATCTCAACGACGGCTATGCCAAGCGCGACGATGGACTGATGGTGGGCTCGGTCCATCCCCAGGCCACACTGGAACTTCTCTCTCAGATCCGGCGCGATGGTTATGACGGGGTCATATATTTTGACACGTTTCCCGACGCCTCCGGCATCGACCCCATCGAGGAGTGCACGACCAACATCGAGACGGTGCGCCGATTTATGGCCATGGCTGAGCGTACCGAAACCGATAATGCGCTGCAAACCGCGATCGCAGAGCAGAACTCGCCCCTGGCGCAACGCGCTATTCAAAAAATTCTCGCGGGCGAGTGATGAACTTCACAAATGCAACCAACATCGTAAACCGGAGGAGACCTCAATGACGATGAAACTGAGAAGCATGGTTCTAGCGAGCCTTTTTGTGGGCGTGGCCGGCGTGGCCATGGCGCAGGATCTGCCCCCGCTCAATTCCGATGAAGAGAGCGACCGCATCGATTGGAGTGCCCTTGCCGCAGAGTTCGGGGATATTCCGGCGCCAGCCGAAGATACCTCGATCGGTGGGGTGTCCAAGACGCTGACGAACGAATACTGGCGCTCGCTGGGCGAAGGCTATGAAAATGTCGCAGATCAGTTCGGCATAACCATTGCCTATCAGGCTGCACCGAGCGAAGGGGATCAACTGGCCCAGCTTTCGATCGCGGAAAACATGATCCTTCAGGGTTTTGACGCTCTCTTGTTCTCGCCCCAAACCGACAATAATCTTCAACCCGCACTTGAGAGCGCAACCGCTCAAGATATTCCCGTGGTCAACGTCAATGACGCCGTCATTCCCTCGGTAGCCCATTATGTGGGCAATGTGCAGCGTGACAATGGTGTGCGCGTGGCCCAGTGGTTCATCGACAATACCGAGGGCGGAAAGCTTGCGGTGATCGAGGGCCAGCCCGGCGTTTTCGCGGCGGGGCAGCGGACGGATGGGTTCACCAGCACCGTCAATGCGGCCGAGGGCTTTGATGTTGTCGCCAGCGTTCCGGCCAATTGGAGCCGCGAAGAGGCCTACAACGCTGCCACGACGATATTGCAGCAGCACCCCGATCTCATTGGGTTTTACGCCAATAACGATGGAATGGCGCTCGGTGTGGTCGAAGCGGTTCGAGCTGCAGGGCTTGAGAGCCAGGTCGCAGTGTTTGGCACGGATGGCATTTCTGATGCCTATGACTCAATCCGCAATGGCGGGCTCACCGGGACTGTCGACAGCTTTCCGGTGCTGACGGGCGAAGTTGCCATGGAGGTCGCGCTTCGTCTGATCGGAGGACAAGACCTGCCGCGTGTGGTTGCAACGCCCCAGGCACTGATTACGGCGGACAATGTCGAGCAGTATTCAGTCGAAGATACAGACCAGTTGCGCGAAACGCTTCTCGCCCAATAGTTCGAGAGCGAATGGGGTAGCCTTACTGGCTGCCCCTTGTGTCGGGTGCCGGTGGTCGTTTTTGAACGCAGCTGCGCGCACTTTGGGAGCACATATATGACGAGCCAAACAAGCCGTCTGGCTGTCCACGGCATCAGCAAGGGTTTTCCTGGCATCAAGGCACTCGACGATGTGTCGCTCGAGATTCGTCCGGGAGAAGTGCACGGATTGCTGGGAGAAAATGGAGCGGGAAAATCGACCCTCCTCAACATTCTCAGTGCCGTCTTGCGGCCCGATGCCGGTATGATCACGATCAATGGCAATAAGGTATCGGCCAACAAGCCGGCCGAGGCCAGGGCCGCCGGCATCGCCATGATCCATCAAGAACTTCAGCACATCCCGCGACTGAGCGTGGCGCAGAACTTATTTTTGGGTCGGCCTTTGACGATGGCGGGCGGCCTTTTTGTTGACCGGCGGGGCCAAGAGGCGCGGGCGCGCGAAATCCTGGCTGAACTCGACGCCGATATCGACCCATCGCGGCCTATTCATGAACTCAAGGTGGCTCAGCAGCAAATCGTCGAGATCGGCCGTGCTCTTCTTGATGATGCCAAGATCATTGCGATGGATGAGCCCACCTCCTCATTGACACCAAGTGAATTCGATAGTCTCGCCAGATTGGTCGAACGGCTTTCTGATCAGGGCGTATCGATCATTTACGTCTCTCATAAGATGGACGAGGTTTTTCGTGTTTGCCATCGCGCTACGGTATTGCGAGACGGCCGATTTATTAAGACGGTGGACATCGCCCAAACCAGCGAAAGTGAAATTGTAGCCAGCATGGTTGGTCGCGACATTGTCGTTCAGCGGCATGTTGGTCACGCAACGCAGACCCGCGCCCTTAAGGTTACAGGCCTAACGGACGGCAAGATGATCCGCGATGTGAGTTTTGAGCTCAAAAGGGGCGAGGTTCTGGGTATCGCGGGTCTGGTGGGCTCCGGGCGAACCGAGCTGATGCGGTTGCTTGCGGGTATCGACAAGGCAAGCTCGGGCACGATCGAAGTCAATGGGAAACCGTGCGTCATGCGCACACCACGGGATGCCATCGGCGCGGGCATTGGGCTGTTGCCTGAGGAAAGAAAGCGCGAGGGTATCGTTCGGGACCGCTCTGTTGCTGCCAATATCGCACTGCCGTGCTTTTCCAAGTTTTCCCGCTTCGGTTTGATCCGCCGCAGAAAGCTTACGAGAGAAACGACCGAGCTCATGGAGCAAATGAACCTGCGCCCACCCGATGTCAGTCGAAAGATAGGGCAGTTTTCCGGCGGCAATCAGCAAAAGGCCATTATCGGTCGCTGGCTTGCTGCTGATGTCGACATCTTGCTTTTTGACGAGCCCACACGCGGCATCGACATCGGGGCCAAATCAGAAATCTATGCCCTGATCGAACGTCTGGCATCCCAGGGAAAATCGGTAATTGTGGTCAGCTCCGAGCTCCCAGAGATTTTACGGGTTTCAGACCGGGTCGCGGTAATGCGAGAGGGCGAGCTTGCCGGCATCATCGAAGGCGATGCCATCACGGAGGGCGCTATTGCCGCGCTCGCCATACCCCAATCAAAACGCCCGGCCTCTGGGCCAGGGGTGCAGCCAATACGAGACGAACCATGAGTGGATTGACGAGAGCCCAAGCCGGCGGCGCCAAACTCGGCCTGCCATCTGCAATTAATCTCAGAGATGCCGGCACCTTGGTCGGATTGGTTCTGATTTTGGCCGTCTTTGCCGCGCTCAATCCAGTGTATCTCACCACGCCAAACATCATGAATATCCTCCAGCAATCCTCGATCAATGCCTGCATCGCGCTCGGCATGACGTTCGTCATCATCTCGGGTGGGATCGATCTGTCGGTGGGCCCCACAGCGGCACTTTCGGCCGTGGTTGCAGCAGCGCTAATGGTAGCAGGGATACCCTTGCCGCTCGCAATCCTCGCAGCGATCGGAGTGGGGATGTTGTGTGGCTTGTTCTCGGGTTCGCTGATTGCCTTTGCCGGACTGCAGCCCTTTATCGTTACGCTTGGGGGCCTGTCGCTATTTCGGGCGCTGGCTCTGATCTTTACGGGTGGCAATCCCATTTTCGGTATACCGCAGGAGTTCCGAGCCTTCGTTAATAGCGACATTTTGAGCGTTCCGGTGCCGGTGCTGATCATTGCGACCATTGCGTTGGCCTTGTGGGTACTTCTCAATCGTACGCCTTTCGGCGAATACGTTCTTGCCGTTGGCGGTAATCCGGAGGCCGCCCGGGTGGCCGGGGTGCCCGTCGCGCGGACCAAGGTTGCCGTTTATGTCATGTCGGGTGGCCTTGCTGCAGTTGCAGCGCTGATCTTGATGGCCAGATTGGGGGCAGCGGATCCCACGATGGGCAATTTGTGGGAACTTGATGCAATCGCAGCGGCAGCCATTGGTGGCGCATCTCTCATGGGTGGAAAGGGTTCTGTTGTTGGTACGCTTCTTGGTGCGGTGATCCTCGGGGCGCTGCGCAACGGCTTGACGCTGATGAACGTGCAGGCCTTTTACCAATTGCTCGCCATCGGTATCATCATCATCGTTGCAATGTTGATTGACCGCGTCACGAGAGGCCGAGGCTGACCCATGGATTTTGACCCCCGCACGGTGGGTGCACGCGTCCGAATGCGAGCGCCCTCACTGACCCCTCTTGAGATGCGGGTAGTCGATACCATTACAGGCCGTGCGGATTGGGACGACAGCACGTCCTTGCGTTCCGTGGCCGAGGACTCCGGTGTGTCGGACGCCATGATCGTCAAGATCGCAAAAAAACTCGGGTTCAACGGATTTCGTGATTTTCGCGAAGCTTTGGTTCAGTATCGCAAGTCCGATACGGCATCGCTTCACAGCGAAATTTCTCCTGATGACAGCTCCACCGACATCGTCCGCAAGGTCTTCAATACGGCCATCCAGGCCATTGAGGAAACCATGTCGATCATCGACATGGAAGCTTTCGATCGTGCGGCTGCGCTTTTGCACGCCGCCGATCAGCGAGATTTCTATGGCTTGGGGGGCTCAGCGCAGATTGCTCGCGATGTGGCGCACAAGTTTTTAAGAATCGGCCTGAGAACCAGCGTTTATGACGATGCGCACATGATGGCAATGTCGGCAGCGCTGCTTGGGCCAAGAGATGTTGTGCTGTGTTTTTCTCACTCGGGCACAACAAGTGCGGTGATCGATGCTGTGCGATTGGCACGAGAAAACGGCGCGCGAACCATTGCTGTAACAAATTATTCTCACTCCCCCCTCACCGAGATCGCCGATGTCGTTTTGTGTTCGACGGCCCAAGGCTCGCCCCTTCTCGGAGAAAATGCAGCGGCTCGCATTGCACAGCTCAACATCATGGATGCGATCTTTGTGGCTGTGGCTCAAAAGGACCTCGGCGCCGCGGAGGCTCGCCTGGACAAGACCATGCGATCGGTCACAACCAAACGCAACAGGTGAGATGGGTGCAATGAGCAAGTCGGTCGCCAAAGTCGTAACGGTGGGAAGTCTGCACTATGACATCTTCGTTGAGGCACCACATCGGCCCGCGGCTGGTGAAACGGTCGCGGGACATCGCTGGTATCCTAAATTTGGTGGCAAGGGGGGGAATCAAGCGATCGCAGCGGCACGTGCGGGAGCGCGGAGCGCGATTGTTTCGGCCGTGGGAAACGATGGGTTCGCGCCACTTCTGTTTCAAGAGCTTGAGGCTGCCGGGGTCCAAACCGCTTTCGTCTCAAGTGTTAATGAACCTACGGGCATGAGCGTTGCGATCGCCGACGCCGATGGAGATTATGGAGCGGTAATCGTATCTGGAGCCAATCTCCGGATAGACCCAACGCAGCTGGTGCGTGCCGAACTCTGGTCGGGCGCATCCCACCTTATGCTTCAGAACGAGGTGAATGAAGCCGCTAATACCGCTGCAGCCTGGGCGGCCCGGGAGCGGGGCGTAACGGTCTGTCTCAATGCCGCGCCCTGGCGTGCGACCAGCGAGAAGTTGCTCGATCTAGTGGACATTCTGGTGGTCAATGCCCTCGAAGCTGAGGCGCTCTGTGGCATTGAGGTAGCAGGGCTCGAGACGGCGGGACAGGCGGCCCGTGCGCTTGCGGACAGGTTTGCCACAGTCGTGGTGACAGCCGGTGGCGACGGAGTCGCCATGGCGGCAAAAGGCAAATCAATCACCCTTCCAGCGCAGAAAATCTCCGTGGTTTCAACCCATGGGGCCGGTGACTGCTTCATCGGAACATTCGTGGGCCGTCTTGCTGCGGGCGATGACCGAGAGGTTGCATTGGAAGCAGCAAACAGCGCCGCCGCACGGCATGTGTCGAGAGCCCGGACCTATGCTCCGGTCGCGCGAATGAACGGCCCGATAACGTGAAGCCGACAGCTTCAATGCATCGCTGTCGCGGCATCGTGATTCAGTGCCTGCGTCAGCGTAGGGGGCTAAGTAGTGCGCTCGGACCCGGCCCCACCCGATAATTGCGGCCTATGAGCGGGGCATAGACGCACTAGTCTCCGATCACGTTGTGTGGGGATCCAACAGGCTAATTCACCCATGAAACTACGCCCGAACGTTCGGAAATATGAGTTTGGCGAACGTGGCGACGCGCCGTCCATTCAGCGAACGCTTAAAGATGACCAGCAGCGCCGAACCTATCCGCCGCTCTCTTTTCACATCTTCGGTCCAACCCGCGTGGGGGCCGGCTGTGCCTATGGAATTTGCACGAGAACGTGACCGCTCTTGATCAATGAGAAATCAAATATTTGTTGTCGGGTAGTGTTCGGCAGGGCCGATTTATGAGGGTCAGCGACCTGCTGGATAGGTGGTGTGCGGTTACAGTGATAGGGTGGCCCCAGGCGGCTCACATTTCATTCGGTCAACCATGCGTTGCCTTAGCTTCGGCCGTTCGAGGTAAATGACAGCTTGTCGACAACTCAATCCCGAAACCCGACGGGCAGCAACCGTGAAGAGTTTCGGCTGCCGGCAGGCACCCGAAAGTCCCCGAAGAACGAACGCGCGAGCCGCGGGCTGTACGCTATGGGTTTTTCTGGATTCGGCCGACTTGGAGACAGTCGGAAGGTGGTGTGGGAGCGTGGGCACCGGGGTCGCGCGTGGCGATGAAGAGGCTAGTGAAGCGGCGTTCTGGATGCCAGATGCGATCGAGCATGACAGCAATGATGGTGCGGTCTTGGACTGGCGCGAGATGGTCTGCAGGCCGCGGTATTGGTGTCGCGGTCTGGTCTGGTAACAGCTCATGCCGGCTCATGAACGTTCTCCCGGGTTGATGGTCGCGACGTGGGCGGCGCGCGCGGCTGGCACCACGGTGCGAAGGTCTCGATGATGACCATGATGCCGCCGCAGCAGGGGCAAGGCGGGCGCTGGTCTGATGTCTCTTCGACCGCCGGATCCTCCGGTTCTGGTGCGACCCCGAGCATGTTGCGCGCCTTGGCGAGGCTGTCCTTGCGGGCCGAGCCGGCGAGCAGGCCATAGTGCCGAATGCGGTGGAAGCCGCGCGGCAGCGTATGCAACAGAAAGCGTCGGATGAACTCGTTGGCGGCAATGGTCATGACCTGCTGTCGATCGGCGCCCGAGCAGCGGTAATTCTTGTAGCGGAAGGTGACGCTGGTCTGGTCGAAGGCGATAAGGCGGCTGTTCGAGATCGCCACGCGGTGGGTGTAGCGCGAGAGATAGGCGAGAACGGCTTCGGGCCCGGCGAATGGCGCCTTGGCATAAACTACCCAGCGCTTCTTTTTGACCGGTGAGAGGTAGCGCCGGAACGTGCGCGGATCGGTGAGTTCGGCCAATTTGCCGAAGAAGACGAGCTTGCCCGCGTCATGCAGAGTGATCAGCCGGGTGACGAACAGTCGGCGGAACAGTGCGCCGAGCACCCGCACCGGCAGCAGGAAAGCCGGTCGCGACGATATCCACCGACTCCCGTCGGTTGCGATGCCGCCACCGGGCACGATCATGTGGATGTGCGGATGGTGGGTCATGGCGGAACCCCACGTGTGAAGCACCGCGGTGATGCCGATACGGGCGCCAAGATGTTTTGGGTCTGCCGCAATGATCAACATGGTCCGGGATGCCGCCTTGAACAACAGATCGTAGACCAGCGCCTTGTTGTGGAAGGCAATGTCGGCAATCTCGGCGGGCAGCGTGAACACGACGTGGAAGTAACCCACCGGCAGCAGGTTGGCCTGCTGGGCTTCCAGCCAGGCGCGTGCTGCGGCGCCCTGGCACCGCGGGCAGTGCCGGTTGCGACACGAGTTATAGGCGATCCGCTGGTGCCCGCAGTCAGAACAGGCTTCAACGTGGCCGCCAAGTGCTGCGGTGCGGCAGGTCTCGATCGCCGACATGACCTTGAGCTGGTCCAGGCTCAGATGTCCGGCATGGGCAGCGCGATAGGCAGGCCCGGCCGCTCGGAAGATATCAGCGACCTCGATGGTGGTGCGCACCGCTCAAGGGTCGGGTGGCGCCTCCAATGGGACGAAGATACCAAGCTTGTCGAGCGGACTGGTAACAGATCTCACCGTGCGCGTGGCCACCTTGGTGTAAAGGGCGGTGTTCTCGAGCTTGGCGTGACCGAGCAGCGCCTGAATGATGCGGATATCGACACCATCCTCCAGAAGATGGGTGGCAAAGCTGTGCCGCAATGTGTGTGGGCTGACGCGCCTGGTAATCTCGGCCGCCTGGGCTGCCTCGACAACGACGCGATAGAGTTGCCTGATGCTGATCGGCTTGAGCGCGTGCTGGCCTGGGAACAGCCAGCCGTCGCGATGCAGTACACCCTGGCGATGACCGTCCCGCCACCATTGACGCAGCAGGGCGAGCAGGTCGGGCGAGAGCATGGCATTGCGATATCGCCCGCCTTTGCCCCGCTCGACCCGGATCAGCATGCGTTCGCTGTCGATATCGCTCACCTTGAGCATCGCAACTTCGCCGACGCGCAATCCGGCTCCATAGGCAACCGACAGCGCTGCCTGATGCTTGAGGGTGGTGGTCGCATTGAGCAGACGGGCGACCTCGTCGCGGCTCAGCACCACCGGCAGGTTACGGGGGCGGCTCACCCGCACCAGCTTGCGGGCCAGGTCGGGCCGATCAAGGGTATTGGTGAAAAAGAATCGCAGCGCCGACACCAAGCTGTTCATGGCAGGCACCGGTACGCCTGCCTCGCTCTGGGCCAGTTGGAACTGGCGCACATCCTCGGTGGTCGCTGTATCCGGCGGCCGCCGCAAGAAACTGGCGAAGCGCCCGACATCTCGGATGTAGTTCCGCTGGGTCGCCATCGAGAAATGGCGCATATTCATATCGTCGATCAGCTTTTGGCGCAGTGCACTCACAGGGGTGTTGGAAAATGGCGTGGTCATCGTTGGGCTCCTGGGTTGAAGGAGCCAAAAGGAAACGCCCGAACCGAAAGAAGCTCAATCGAGCCATGACGCCAGGGATCGGGCCCCTACCTCACCGCGCACACCCATCCCGCGCCAGCGGGTTCGTTCTTCGGCCCCGATGTCGCCGTTGTGCGGAAGACGGGTACCCCGCGTGTATGACCGATAGGGGGTGGCTTTCGGACGGTCGGCTTTTGGGACCACCAGCCAGAAAAGCAGACATCCTGCGATTGGCGGATTCGGGCCGACAAGTACTCCGACCGATTTTCGACGTCTACGTGCCGTTCTTTCGCAAATGGCGGGTCTCTTGCGAAGCGCGATCCCTCGACCTGACTTGATGTCCCGAGCGGGCCTTGATGTTCGCAATGGAGCGAACCGGACCCGACTACTTTCGGGCGACACAGTGTCCGCGCCTCAGTCTGTTTTTTTCAAGAGGTCGCGACGAGCACGCTTTTGCGCTGCTCCAGTGGGTAGTCTGTTAAAGCATCGACGAGATGTCAGACGCCCCGGTGGGATAGGCGAACATCGTGTCCTTGAGTTGGTCGGCCGTCAGCCCGTGCCGCACGGCCAAGGTGAAGACATTGATGACCTCGTCGGCGTGCGGTCCTAGCAGGTGCGCGCCCAGGATGCGCTCGCTGCCTTCCTCCACCAGAACCTTGTAACCCGAGACGGATTCCGCCTGTTGGCGCGTCGAAAACCAGCCGGGCGTCCGATTACACCGCACGCGGAACTTCAGCCCCCGTTCATGAGCTTCGGATTCGTCCAGCCCAACTCGGGCAAGGGGCGGCAGGGTGAAGGCGACCGAAGGAACGCCCTTGTAGTTCGGCGTGCTGTGATTGCCTTCCAGCAGGTTCGCCACAACCACCTTGCCGTCGTGATTGGACACGGGGGTAAGCGGCGGGCCCATCTGGGCAGTGTCGCCAGCGGCATAGACGGCCGGGTTCGACGTGCTTTGCAGGTATTCGTTGAGGGCCAGCTTGCCGTCCCGCAGTTCCACCCCACCGGCATTAAGGTCGAGCGGCTCGAAGTCGGGCTTGCGGCCAGCGGCATGGACGACCATGTCCGCTTCGAAGGTCTCAGAGCCGCCGCCGCTGGCTGCAGTGATGCGAAAGGTATCGCCGGTCTTCTCGATACGCTTGACCTCGGTGCCGGTGTGCAGGGTCACGCCGATCTCTTCGTACTTCTCCATCAGCCATCCGACCAAGTCCGGATCGAAGCCCTTGAGCATCCGGTCGCCGTGCTGGAGGATCGTGACCTCGGCCCCGGCTCGCGCGGCGATATGGGAGAACTCGGCGGCGACGTAGCCTCCGCCGACCAGCACGATCCGGCGCGGCAGGCTTTCCATCTTAAGGAAGCCCTCGTTGTCGATCAGGTGCTCCTCGCCGGGGATGCCCAGCTTCATCGGCTCCGCCCCGGTCGCCAGAACGATGTGCCTGGCCTCCAGTGTTTCGCCATCGACCTCAACAGCACTCGGGCCAACGAAGCGAGCCCGCCCGTGGAAGGTCGCGATGCCGCTTTCGGAGAAGCTCTTCTCCTTCTTGTCCGGCACAGGGTCCGTAAAGCTGCGCTTGAACGCCAGCAGTTGGTGCCAGTCGATCCGCACGTCGCCCTCGACTCCCTTGCCGCGCATCCGTCGGGCGTGGTCGGCGGCAGAGGTGCCTCCGATTAGCATCTTCTTGGGATCGCAGCCGCGAAGAGCACAGGTCCCGCCATAGGGGCGGAAATCCGTCACGGCAACGCTTCGGCCCGCGGCGCTGACGCGCTTTGCCACGGTGGTCGCAGCGGTTCCGCTGCCGATGACGATCACGTCGTAAGTTTTGGTCATCATGTTTCCTGAACCCGGCCGCCCTCAGAAAAACTTTTGCATCCTGTCCCCGGACAGATAGCTACAAGTCCGAGAGGGCGCCGCCTTCTAAATTTGTTTCCGCGCTGTTCATCGAACGACATTATGTCCTGCAGGTTCCGCGCTCGCCGCAGCCGGAAGGCCGGAGCGCTCCGGCAGCCCGACGCACGGATAACGGCAGGCGAGCCTCAACCCGCGCAGCAGCTCAACAAGGCGACGTCCTTGTCGAAGGTCTGCGCCGCGAGCTTCAGGCCCTCGACGGTCGTCAGATAGGGGAAGATCGTCTCGCCGAGGGCCTTCGTCGTCATGCCAGCCTTCAGCGCCATGACCAGCGTCTGGATGGTATCGGAGCCTTCAGGCGCGATGATCTGTCCGCCGAGCAGCCGGTCCGTCTCCCGGTCAGCCACAAGCTTGATGAGTCCGCGCGTATCGCGTGCCGCCTGGGCCCGCGGCACCTGGTCGAGCGGCAGCACGGAGGTCTTCACATCGTGACCCGCATCGCGCGCCTGTTGCTCGCTTAGGCCGACGCCGGCCACCTGCGGATCGGTGAAGACCACCCAAGGCATTGTGCTGTTGTTATATTGCTCTCCGGCATCCGCCACGGCGTTGCGGGCCGCGATCTTGGCGCCGTAGGCCGCCATGTAGACGAACTGGTCGCGGTCGGTCACGTCGCCGGCGGCATAGATGCCGGGGCACGAGGTCTGCATGTCTCGCCCCACGACGATCCCGCCGCGGCTGTCAGTTTGCACGCCCGCCTCCTTGAGGCCGAGATCTTCGGTATTGGCCTGCCGACCGGCGGTGATGACGATCTGCTCCGCCGTGACGTTCTTCTCGGCCCCCTCTTGCGTGACCCGCAATGTGACGCCTCCTTCCGATTTGCTGACGCTGTCATACTGCAGGCCGGTCAGGAGGGTGATGCCCTCGGCCTCGAAGGCTTCCGACAAAGCGTCGGAGACTTCCAGCTCGGCGCCCGGCAACAGGCGGGAGCGCGCCACGAGGGTCACCTTGACCCCCATCCGTGCCGTCATCTGCGCCAGTTCTGCGCCGATATAGCCAGCTCCGATGAAGATCAGGCTTTCGGGCAGGGTCTCCAGCTCCAGAAGCGACTGGCTGTCGAGTGGTTCGACATCCTCGATCCCGCGGATCGCCGGGACGAGCGACCGGCTGCCCGTAGCAATCAGCGTCTTGGGCGCGGTGATTGTGCGATCTCCGATCTGAACACCGCCCTCGACCAACGTCGCGGGGCCTTCCTCGATGTAATCGACCCCCTCATAGTTGGGCAGCAAGTCGGCGTATTTCTTCTGGCGCAAAGTCGCGACAAGATCGTCCTTGCCGGCGACGAGGCGGGCCCAGTCGTCAACCTGCGCCGCGCCTGACAGGCCGGGAAAGCGTGCGGCGGCGCGCGCGCCGTGCAGTGCTTCGGCCGCACGGATCATGGCCTTGGAGGGCACGCAGCCGAAGTTGACGCAGGTCCCTCCGATCGTCCCATGGCCCACGAGCGCGACGCGCTTACCAGCCTCGGCGGCCGTGATCGAGGCGGAGAAACCGGCGGAGCCGGCTCCCACGACGATGAGGTCGTAGGCGCCGTTTTCGTTCGAGCAGCAGTCTTTCATGGATCAAGTCACTTTCGTCGTCGGATCAGCCTTCGGCTTGGCGAAGACCAGATAAAGAATGGCGCCGATCGCCACCAAAGGCGTGGCCATCGAGAACAGGCCCATGAGAAGGCCGATGGGAGAACAGCAGGCAGCCGCCATTACGGTCGGACCTTCTTGGTAAAGTGATTGAGGTAGAGAGCGTAGGCACCGGTCAGCGCCGCGGCGAGGAGCGTAAGGGTCAACGCCCCACGGAACTCCAGAACGATGACCGATACCGAGAGCAGCACTGCGATGAGTGTGGCCCAGATTTTCGGGGAGGGTCCGGGACGCGCGGCGCGCAGCCACAGTGCCTGCGCGACGACCGCGAGGCTGACGCACAGCAGCGGGAACAGCGTGTAATCAAGCCACCCGGTCACCGCCGACAGGCCTGCGCCAGCCAGCACGACAACCAGAAGCGGCGTGAAACAGCAGAGCGCCGCGAACAGCGCGCCGCCGAGGCCGCCCCTCAGCAAGCGGTTCGTTTGGGCCTTATCCGGCTGCTTTGCTGGCCAATTCGGATGATCGGAATCCGGCCTCACGAGCCCTCACCACCCATCGGGACTTCAAGAAGCGCAGCCGGGTAGCCGTTCTTTTCAACCGCCGCGATGAGCGCGTCGGTGGAGGTGATCTCGTCGTCGAAACGAACCGTATACACCCCCTCGCTCGCGTCCTTGCCTTCAACGAAATCCTCGATCACCACGCTTTCAACGGATTTCAGCGAGTTGCCCACGATGAACGAGCACGAGGGACAGGTCAGCCCGCCGACCTCGAGCCGGACGACCTGCTCGGCGGCGGAGGCAGGGGCGGCGAAAAGGACAGACAGCGCCAGAGCGCCAGGAAGGATGTTTTTCATGTCAGGGTTCCTTCAGAACGAGAGGATGTAGGGCGAAGCGTAGGGGAACAGCATGGCGACCAGGATTAGCGCAGCCGCCACCCAGAGCACGGCGCGCATCGCAGTCCGGTTCATCGGGCGGGCGCAGCTGCCATCTGCGCAGCGGATCGGCTGGTAGGCCCTGTAAAAACCATAGCCCAGGAACGCGGCGGCAATGCCGAAGGTATACCACTTGTAGGCGTAGAGAGCGCCCATCTGGGCGATGAAAACTCCGCTGATCCCGAAGCTGACAAGCACCAGTGGCAGGATGCAGCAGGATGTCATGACGAGTGCGCCAAGCGCCGCCAGGGCGGTGGTGGTCCAGCCGCGGCCTTCCGGGACGTTGGACGCATCCCCCGGCGATGCAGATTCCGTGGTGTCCATACAGTGTCTCCTTGCGATCATCTGCTCGGAGTCATAGGGTCTGTAGGACATACAGGCTCAAGGGGCTTCCGAATGGGAAAAGGTCACGCTTCCGTGAAGGCGATGCAGCGGGGCGCCCTCGCTCGGGCGACGGGATGCAATCTGGAGACCATCCGCTACTACGAGACGATCGGCGTCATGCCCGATCCGCCTCGGGACCCGAACGGCTATCGCAACTACGGTGAAGATCATGTGCGTCGGCTTCGCTTCATCACGCGCGCCCGAGCGCTGGGGTTCTCTCTCGATGAGATTAAGGGCCTGCTAAGCCTCGTCGATAGCCATAGCCAGACATGTGCTGAAGTGGAGGGTGTCGCCGCAGCTCATCTGAAGGAAGTGCGGGACAAGATTGCCGATCTGCAGCGGATCGAAAAGGCATTGAGCGACACGGTAGCCCAGTGCAGTGGAGCTCAGATTCCTGATTGCCCGGTGCTCGATGCGCTTTTGGTCTGAACACCACCATGGCAGCATGTGCGGGGCCACCAGCTGCACTCCTCGTAGCAGACGTTTTAGAACTAGAATGACAGCTTTTGGCGAATGTGGCGCATAGCGATGAAGGACCGCAACGGGGTCGGAAGCTGAACGGCAGCTTTCTCTGAGTTTTCGCCAAAAGCCGACAGTCCGCTGTCGGCCCCAAAATTGCCTGACAGCAAGGCGTCGATGGTTTTCGAGCAAACCCGGTGCGGCCGAGATAAGCCATCAAGCTCGATCATAACTGCGGTCCATCAACGGCTTCGCTTTGTTTAGCGTGCTAGCATCAGTGATGATGATTTCCAGCTCCCCGGTGCCGAAATGCCCAATATTGCGCACGTCACGCGTAAAGCCGGGCTCAAGCTCGACGGTGTCTGGATCGATCTTCACAAAAACCTTGAGATGGCGGATTTGCGGCTTAACCTCCACACACGCAAAGTTCTTCAATCGGCGGAAGGCAACGTAGTTGTCGAGCGTCTTCAGTTCGACATCATCGCCTAGAGCAAGAAGGTAAGCCTTTGTGGCCTCGTATAGGTCAGTTAGGTTCTGATCGGCATCAGCCAAGTATTGCGTAACGGTCTTTTGGCGGGATCGGGAGCGGCTTGAAACCGGTTCACCATCGACATCAATTTTCGCCGACATTTCTCGAACCGGTCGCTCCGAAGCTGAAGTCAGAAGTTCGAGCAGCAGCAGTTCGTCGCCAAATCGGCGATAGCGCACCAGCGCGATATTGCGGTTCATCTGGTTCACCGCGTGAGCGTCATACTTCGTGAAATCACCGGCAATGCAGATTAGTCGAGGAGTGGTCCAATCGACGGCCTTGGCCTGCTCTGCGCCGAACCGTTCCAAAACCAACCACTCAAAATCACGACGATGGTCCATGAGCCAGTCGAGATAGAACAAGCCTTGGTTGATGACATTCTCGTTGCTGGCGCGCTTGTATTCAACGATAACCGGAGAGCTGTTCTCGTCGATGCCAAGGGAGTCCATCCGACCGCCATTAGTTGTCGGAAACTCCGAGGCGAGAAACCGCACGCCAAGAAACGCCTCCATATTGCGCTCAATCAGGGTTTGGAGCGACTTTTCGAGAGCAACTGCGCTGCCGCGAAGCTCGGTGACGGACGCGCTGTCAGTGCGGAATAGCTTTATGTCGCTCATAGCGCCCCCTAAACATCGAGATTTGGCAAGCCATTCACGATCTTCATCGTTTCGATACTGACCGTGATCACACGCTGGAACAGCTCCAAGGAATATGCCGGGTTACCAACGGTTTCGATGGCGTAGCGGTTGGCGTCGTTGACGATGCCGCTGTCTTTGTCCTCGCGCACCCCTTGGCGTTCCATGACCCATTCGAGAGCAGGCTTGCCGTTGACCACGTAATCATAGGCTTCCAGCGGAATGTCCTGGATCGTGATCCGGTCATTGTAGAGAACCGTGGAGCGATCTTTGGTTTTGCCCGAGCCGCCGAATTTCATTTTCGTCACGCGGTAGAAGCTTTCGGGATCGGCGATATTGGCCAGCCGCAAATCGCCCTGTTTGATTGTCACGGGATAAGGCTCGACTCTTTCGTAGTGCACATGCAGATCGGCCAGCTCGCGCCCCGCATCTCGGAAAGCACGATAGTCCTCGGGCTTTTTCACAGCCGGAATGCGGGGTAGCTCCTTGAGCAGATTATCGGCATAGCGTTCGCGATAGTCGGGTGAGTGCAACAGACCGTAGATGTAATAGAACAGGTCTTCCTTGCTGACCGGTTCGCCGGGCCATGCGGCCCTGAAGTGAGCAAGCGCTTGGTCGGTGATGCCATCGCGAGTTTCGATCCGCGCACCCTCGCCCGCGAATAGTCCTCCATTCTCGCTTTCGACCAACTCGTAGAGTTTTAAAGGGAAACACTGACTGGCACGCAATAATTCTAGGTCTGGGAGCACATCCACCATAAAGGCAGAGAATTCTCTGCCACCGCCGGCACCGACAAGTGAAATCACCCGATTTTCCGCTTTCGGCTCGGGGAAAACTCTCTTCATCGGGCCAACTACGTTATTCAGCATTTTGCTGAAATACAGCCACTCCTTGAAAAAGGGGCGATACATGGCGGGAACGATCTTCCCGTCAGAGAAGTTCAGCGGCCGCTCGCGCTCAAAATCTGCTAGTAGTTCTCGGCTCCACGATATATCTTTCGGGCTTTCAGAGGCGAACTCCCCGGGCTTGGTCGACGGTCTCACAGACCGCTCCTGCTGCCAACGCAGCAGCTTAGCATTATAATAACCTACTGATCGACGTATGTTTTTCTGCAATTCTTCGCGGGATGAATTGTAGCACCATGCATCGCGTTTGGTTTTCAGGCCACCGCAATAAGTGTCAAAAACTGTCGGCTCTCCCGACTTCTTGTCGCCAATCGCCATGAAATTCGCGAAACCGGCATCGCGCTGCTTGAGCCAGTCACCGTGCTCGTCTGGCGCGATCTCCTTCCAGCCATCGGCATCAGCCAGACCTTTGAGACTGCCGAACACCTCGATCCTCTGGAGCTTTTCTTCCCGGCTCAGGTAGTCGCCGATGTCATGGAAAAATACCTTGCCGCGCTCGGTCTCCTTGGGGTTCTTGATGAACAAGGTAATGACGATGGGAGCTCGGCTGCCCCCACCAAATATCTTACCACCTTCCCGGCGCGAGGTTTCGCCACTGGTGCGCTGATTGCCACGCAAGTGGAACACATAGATGCTGCTGAACTCATCGGCCAAGCTTTTGCGCATGCCGTCAGCCGTATTGGCTTCGACCCAGCCTCCGTTGGTGACATAAGCCAGAACACCGCTATCCCCGAGCCGATCGGCACCCCAGCGTATGGCCCGGATGTAGCTGTCATAAAGTGCGTTTTTATTCGTGGCTGTGGATCGCGCTGCGAATGTTTCGCCAATCCGGGCATCAAGCTCGGGATAGTCGATGTGATGCGCAACGGCATAGGGCGGATTGCCCATTATGACGCGAATGTCGAGTTCACGCTGACGTTTCCGGCGCTCGGAATTGTCGGGCATGATCTGCGCAACCAGATCACCCTTCTCATACATCTGGAACGTGTCGGTGAGGCAGATACCTTCAAATGGCACATAGTCCCCGCCCATGATGCCGTGATAGACCGTCTCGATATTGATGGCCGCGATGTAATAAGCGAGCAGCACGATTTCGTTGGCGTGGATTTCGTGCCGGAACTTGTGCTCCATTTCTTCGGGTGCGATCAGGCCCGACTGCAGAAGTCGGGTTATAAAGCTGCCCGTGCCCGTGAATGGATCGAGGATATGGACCCCTTGGGAGCCAAGGGTCTGTCCGAATTCATCGACAAGCACGTCATTGACCGAACGGATGATGAAGTCGATCACCTCCACCGGGGTGTAGACGATGCCAAGCTTCTCCGTGGTGCGTTTGAAAGCCTTGGCAAAAAACTTGTCATAGAGCTCGACAATAAGCTTTTGCTTGGCCTTGGCATCAGTCAGCCCCTCGGCACGGAACCGCACTGAGGCGTAGAATTTTTGGAGGTCGCGCCCCTCCTTGTCGAGATTGGCTTCCGAAAGCACCCCAAGAATGCCTTGGATGGCCTTGGAGACCGGGTTGTCGATTGTCGCTGAGAAGTGACCCGGGATTGGAGTGAACCCCTAGG
>DFMV01000064.1:0-7943 GCA_002375765.1 Rhizobiales bacterium UBA3584
GCATCTATTGCGACCTTGTTTTCGCCGGCCTCTCGGGCATGCCGCAAATGGGCCGGGAGGTCTTTGCGCGTTCCATGCAGCCTGTGCTGGGGGGCGGGGCGTTCATCGCCGCGGCCCATCTGACTCATCTGGACCGTCCGGCGGCTCTGCTTGCCTCGTACGGCACCGACCCGCTGTCGCAAACGCTGGCCCCGCAGCTCGAAGAAAGTGGTATCGATCTGCGTTTTCTCGAGCGCCGGGCCGATGCCGGGCCGCAGGTCACCGTCGTCATGACCGACGCCGAAGACCGCGCGTTCCTTTCGTGCCGGGCCGGGCGCGCGGTGCCGGCCCGCTTTGGAAATGCGCTGGCATGGGAGCGGGCCGCCCTTTTGCACATCGCCGAATACGCAACGCTAGCCGAGCAATCCGATCTTGTTTCCCGCGCCAAGACGGCCGGGCTCAGTGTGGCGCTCGATCCGAGTTGGGACGAAGCCCTGATTGGCAAGCCGGGGCTGCTCAAAGCCTGCGCTGGCGTCGACATATTTCTTCCCAACGCCGAGGAAGCCGTTGCAATCACCGGCAAGTCCGATCTTAACGCGGCGCTCGACGTGCTAGTCGATCATTTTCCCATCGTTGCGATCAAATGCGGCGGCCGCGGCGCATTGCTTGGCTCCGGCAAGGCGCGTCTCTCGGCCAGCGCTCCCAAGGTTCATTTGGTCGATACGACCGGGGCGGGCGATGCGTTCAATGCCGGACTGATCGACGCCTATCTCGCCGGGCGCACATTGGCCGAATGTCTCGATGCCGGCGTTGCTGCCGGATCATTGTCGGTCCAGTCGACCGGCGGCGCCCCCCGCCTTGCGACATCGCTGGCCGTGTAACCTTAGATCGGGTCAGCGTTTCTTTGAATCACTGACCCGATCTAGTCGTTTGTTTTGTCGCAAGTCTTTTCGAAAAACCGGTTCCCACTTTTCCGGACTTGCTCTAGATCACCGTAAAACCATGGGCATAGGGATCGCGGTCGTCGATGAAGATCGTGTTGAATCCGGTCTGGCGGGCCCAACCTCCAATCGAAGGAATGATGGCATCGATATTGCCCACGCGAGCCGCCGCTTCGACCCGCCCCGAAAACAGCGAGCCAATGATGCTTTCGTGGACGAATTCGTCACCCACCGCGAGCCTTCCCTTCGCGGCCAGCTGCGCCATGCGCGCTGACGTGCCGGTGCCGCAGGGGGACCGATCTATCGCCTTGTCGCCATAGAATACTGCATTGCGGGCCGTAGCGCCCTGTTGGGTCGGCTGCCCGGTCCATTGAATGTGGCTCAGCCCGTTGATCTGTGGGTGCTCGGGGTGGACGAACTCATATTTTTCGTTGAGGGCGGCGCGCAGTTTGGGCGACAGCCCGATCAGTTCGGCGGCAGTGAAATCGGCCATGTCGCGAAACAGTTTCTGCGGTTCGACGATCGCATAGAAATTGCCGCCATAGGCCACATCAACGACCAGTTCCCCGAACCCTTCGATTTGGGCGGTCAGCCCCTCGGCGTAGAGGAACGACGCCACGTTGGTCAGCCGCACTTCCTCGACGAACCGGCCCTCCTGACGATAGGTGATGTCGACCTTGCCCGCCGGTGTTTCGATCGACAGTTTCCCCGGTTCACGCGGATTTATCAGCCCGTTCTCGATTGCCATGGTGATGGTGCCGATAGTGCCGTGCCCACACATCGGCAGACAGCCGGACGTTTCGATGAACAGCACCGCCACCTCGCAGTCGGAGCGGGTGGGCGGATAAAGAATCGAGCCTGACATCATGTCATGGCCGCGCGGTTCGAACATCAACCCGGTGCGAATCCAGTCATATTCGGCCAGGAAATGCGCGCGCTTTTCCAACATGGTGTCGCCCTTGAGCATGGGCGCGCCGCCGGCAACCAGGCGCACTGGATTGCCGCATGTGTGTCCGTCGATGCACTGGAATGTATGCTGGCTCATAAAACTCTTCTCAAAAACGGGTTGCCCGGAACGGTGCTATATCGATGGCTGGCGCGACACCGTCCACGAGGTCGGCAATGATCTCGGCGGTTCCCGCCGACTGGGTAAGCCCCAGATGGCCATGACCAAACGCAACAATGACACGGGAATTTCCTGGTGCAACATCGATAACCGGCAAGCTGTCGGGCATGGAGGGGCGAAACCCCATCCAGCGGCGTCCGCCGGTGGTGTTGAGGTCAGGCAGAAACCGCGCCGCCTTGGCCAGCAGAGCATCGGCGCGGCCCATGCGCGGCGCCAGGTCGAGCCCGCCCAACTCCACGCCGCCACCAACGCGTACACCATCCCCGATACGGCTGACCACAAAGCCATGGCCGGGAAAAGTCAGATGCGTGCGCAGATCGAGCGCACCTTCGGGCAAGGTAACATTGTAGCCGCGCTCGGTTTCAAGCGGCAGACTCAAGCCAAGTTGCCGCGTCAGCGTTTTCGAGTGGGCGCCTGCCGCGATAATGATCCTGTCGAAAGACGAGTCCTGACCGGAGCCGACCAGTTCCACACCGGCTTGAGTGGATCGGATCTCCCCGATTTCGCTACGAACAATTTTGGCGCCACGATCCTGTGCCCGCTCGGCCAGCTCCCTGGTCCATACCGCCGGGTCGGTGACATTTGTCCAGTCTGGGGTAAAGCCGGCATGGGTAAAGCGAGACGCGAGGCCGGGCTGAATTTCTGCGATTTCCTCGGTGCGGGTCAGGAGGTCGAACTTGACGCCGACCGCGCGGCGTTCCTCCCAGCCTGGCAGGCTGGCCTTAAATTCGCGCTCTCCCTCATAGAGCTGCAGCTGCCCTTCGCGGCGCAGCAATCGCTCGAGGTCATAGGTTGCCACAAGCCTCTCGAGAGCGGCTGCGGAATGGCCCATGAGGGCGCCCTGTGCTTCTACTGCCGCTCGATAGCGGGCCGGCAAGCTCGCCTTGAAAAAGGCCAGCAGCCAAGGGGTAATCTTGAGAGCGTAGGCGGGCGGAATGGACAAGGGCCCGTCGGGATCGAGCAGCCAGGCGGGCGCCTTTTTCATGATACCCGGCGTTGCCAGCGGGATGACGTCGGAAAAGGCAAACGCTCCGGCATTGCCACCTGACGCGCCGGCGGCTACACCTTCGCGGTCGAACACGGTGACGGTGTGCCCGCGCCCGGTCAGGGCAAGTGCTGCGGACACGCCTATGACCCCCGCTCCGATCACCGCGACACGCATGTACTTCCATCCCTTATTTGAGAGCTGTACCCTCTATAGGCGCCGGCATCTTCTCTGTCGACAAAGAAAATATTGATTATCGACAACAATCCTGATTGATGAATGGGCATGAATTCCGGAGGTGGCGGCATGGCCAGAGACGCAGCGCTGACAAAACCCGAAGGGGTTGACACACCCAAGCGCGGTTCAGGCTCGGCGCATGTTTATAAAGTGCTGCGCAACGAAATCATTGATCTTGCCCTGGCTCCCGGCAGTCCCATGGATGAACTGCAACTGGCCGAGCGGTTTTCTCTGTCACGAACGCCGATCCGCGAGGCACTGGTCAGGCTCTCGGTCGAGGGACTGATTACGACGCTGCCCAACCGGGCAACGATCGTTTCCAACATAGACTTTTTGAACCTGCCCCAGTTTTTCGATGCTCTTACGCTGATGTATCGGGTCACGACCCGGCTGGCGGCCGGTCATCACCGTCCAGGCGATGTCGCGCGCATGCGGGCCAGGCAACAGGAATTCACCCGCGCCGTAGAGGCCCGTGATGCGCTTGCGTTGATCGCGACCAACCAGGATTTTCATCTGGAAATCGCACGGGCTGGCGGCAACAACTATTACACCGAACTTTTCACGCGACTGCTCGATGAAAACCGGCGAATCCTTCGGCTCTATTATTCCTCGTTCAACGACGAGTTGCCGCGCGCATACGCCATAGAGCACGACCAGATGATCGCCGCGATCGCGGCGCGCGATATAGAGGAAGCTGACCGGCTGGCCAGCGCCCATGCGGCACAGATCGTTAGCCAGATCCAATCCTACATCACCGCCGACAAGCGCATAAACGCCAACCTGTCCTTATAACGGCGGCCCGGAAAGCCGCACGGCGCCTAAAGCTCTCCGTCCGAAATTTCTGTCGACAAATAAAATACAACGGGTATTATGCGGCCATTCCGGTTCGGCTGATGGCCGATTTTGACCAAGTTCGAGGAGAAGCCGATATGGCTGCCAGCATTTTTTCAGGATGCATTCCTGCCCTGATGACCCCCTGCAAAGCGGATCGGACTCCCGATTTCGACGCGCTTGTGCGCAAGGGCCAGGATCTGATCGCGGCGGGGATGAGCGCGGTTGTCTATTGCGGATCAATGGGTGACTGGCCGCTGCTGACCGACGGCCAGCGCATGGAAGGGGTCGAACGGCTCGTGGGCGCGGGCATCCCGGTGATTGTTGGAACCGGTGCCATCAATACCGCCTCGGCGGTTGCCCTTTCCGCGCACGCCCAGAAGGTGGGCGCCCAGGGACTGATGGTCATACCGCGCGTTCTCTCGCGCGGCCCCTCGGCCACGGCGCAGCGCCATCACTTCAAGGCGATACTTTCAGCGGCGCCCGACCTTCCCGCAGTGATCTACAACAGCCCCTATTACGGGTTCGCAACCCGCGCCGATCTGTTCTTTGCGCTGCGTGAGGAGCACAAGAATCTCGTCGGGTTCAAGGAATTCGGTGGCACCGATTCCATGACCTATGCCGCGCAAAATATCACCAGCCAGGATGATGAGGTGTCCCTGATGATCGGGGTTGATACCAACGTCTTCCACGGCTTTGTCAATTGCGGCGCGACGGGGGCCATAACCGGCATCGGCAACGTTCTGCCTCGTGAAGTGCTTCATCTTTGCGCCCTGTCGCGCGCCGCGGCGCGTGGCGACGTCGAGGCCCGCCAGCGTGCCCTTGAACTCGAAAACGCGCTTGGCGTTCTCTCCTCGTTCGATGAGGGCCCTGACCTCGTGCTGTTCTACAAGCATTTGATGACGGTCAAGGGCGACAGCGAATACGCGCTCAACTTCAATGAAACCGACGCTCTGACCGAGAGCCAGCGTGGTTTCGCCGAAAGCCAGTTGCAGCTGTTCGACACATGGTACGCGCAGTGGAGCAAGCTGCCGGGCGCCGTCCAGACATATAGCTCCTAGTACAGCGGAGCGGAGCCAAAAGCTCCTCTAATGGGATACTGCCATGGGCCGGCGCGGGAAGCGCCGGCCCATATATTTTGTTGCGACACCTGGCCCTGGCGCCCTGCCTCAGTGCCTGCCCGATCCCGTGCCGAGGAAACTTTTCGACCGCACTTTACAGCTTGAGACCCGTTTGGTAACGTTCCCAAAAATGGGAGGAAGCGGTTTATCCGCATAACGGCATGCCCACGCCCCGAAACAAGCAACCGACGATCATCGATATTGCGGAAGTGGCCGGTGTTTCCAAAAGCACCGTAGCGCGCGCATTGTCCGGATCGCCCCATATCGGGGACAAGACGCGGGAGCGGGTGCTCAATGCGGTGCGTGCGCTGGGATATGAGCGCAACCATCTTGCCCATTCGTTGCGCTCGGGAAAGACAGGACTGATCGGCCTGGTCATTCCCGATATTGCCAATCCGTTCTGGGCCGAAGTGGCGCGCGGCGCTCAGGATGCTGCAGCAGCCAGCGGCGCTTCACTTCTGATTTTCAGCTCCGACTGGGATCCCGAGCGCGAAGCGCACCATCTGCGCGCCCTGCGCCAGGCGAGAGTCGATGGCGCCATCGTCAATCCGGTGGCAGACAACGTGGACGGGCTGGGCCGGTTCGGCCTTCCCGTGGTGCTGATCGGTTCGAGCGCCGAGCGGTTTCCCGAACTTTCCAGCGTGGGCAGCGATATTGCACAAGGCGTTGCACTGGGCCTCGATCACCTCGCCAGCCTTGGCCACCATCGCCCGGCGCTGCTCGTCGGCTCGGCAAACCGCTTGGCCCGGGTACGCTTCATGCGTGTTGTCCATGACTATTGCATTGGCCACGATATCGACCCGGCAACGCTGGTGGTCGAAGAAGGCAGTTACACTGTCGAATCGGGACGCGCGGCGATGCTGCGCCTTCTCGAACGCGACCCCAAGGCGGCGCGATGCGTCTTTGCCGCGAACGATCTGATGGCGCTTGGCGCGTTACTCGCTGTGCGTGAAGTCGGGCTGCGCTGTCCAGACGACATATCGATTCTGGGCTTTGACGGCATTCCGGCGGCGGCCTTTTCAGACCCGGGCCTGACCACGATCGAAAAACCTGCCCGTACCATTGGCGTGGAGGGCATGCGCTTGCTGGCCGAGACGATCGAGGGCAAGCTCGAGCATCGGCGCGTCCTGCTCGATTGCGCGCTCACCTCGCGCGGGTCGCTGGCCCGCAGCAGCGAGAATGGACCGGCCCGCCTGATGGCCGTGGGGAGCAACTAGCCATGAGCCTTGACGAAAAAGAACTGGCTTCAACCATATCCAATTTTGGGAACGTTCCCAAAAGATCCAAATCTATTCCACGGCGTGTGGCTTTCGGCCTCAAGCTTAGGGCCTGGTGGCCGTACTACGCGATGATGGCTCCTGGCCTCGTCTATTTTCTGGTGTTTCACTATTTCCCCATCTATCAGGCCAAGCTCGCCTTCGAGGATTTCCGGATCTTCGGCGACAATCTTTTTGTGGGTTTCAAGCATTTCGACACACTGTTTGACTCCCCGGCCTTTTTCCAGGTCCTGGCCAATACGCTGATCATCTCCGCCATGAAGATGGTTTTCGTCTTCCCGGTGCCCATCTTCATCGCGCTGTTCATCAACGAAGTGCGCAGTACCAATCTGCGCCGCTTCATTCAATCGGCGATCTACCTGCCGCACTTTCTTTCCTGGGTGGTGATCGCCGGTATCTTCATCGCCGCCCTGTCGCCCTCGAGCGGTGTCGTCAACGATATCGGGCAGGCGCTCGGATTTGCGCCGCGGTCTTTCATGACCGAGTCCGGCTCCATTCGCTGGGTCATTGTGTTTTCCGAAATGTGGCGGACGGCGGGCTGGGATTCGCTGCTCTATTTCGCGGCCATCATGGCCATCGATCCCCAGCTATACGACGCTGCGGAAATGGACGGGGCAAATCGCTGGCAGAAGATCATCCATGTCACCCTGCCCGGCATCACACCGACCATCGCAACTCTGTTCATCCTCAATGTCGGCCTGTTCATGAATGCGGGCTTTGACCAGGTCTTCAACCTGTCCAACGACGCCATCCGCGACCAGATCGATATCATCGACACCTATGTTTACCGGATCGGTCTGCAGTCGGGTCAGTTCTCGCTGGCGACAGCGGCGGGTCTGTTCAAGGGCGTTATCGGCATGGTGCTGATCGTTGCCGCGCACACCATTTCCAAGCGCCTCACCGGAAAGGGGGTGTGGTAATGGCCCGCGCCAATTCCACCCGTTTCGAGCGTCTCGAACAAACGATCATCGTATCGAGCCTTTTGCTCATGGTTGTCGTGACGGTTCAGCCGATCCTCAATCTGCTCGCCATTTCATTTTCCGATTCTGCACAGGTGCCCGGAATGAGCGGTCTGGCGGTGATCCCAAGGGGGTTTTCGCTCGATGTCTGGACGCTTCTGATCGCCAATCCCGAGGTCCAGCGCGGCCTGCTCAATTCGCTGTTCATCACGATTACCGGCACGATCCTCAACGTGACCTTCACCGCGCTGATGGCATGGGCACTGTCGCGCCCGCGGCTGCCGGGGCGCCGCATCCTGTTCGTTTTTGTTCTGGCCACCATCGTCTTCGAGCCCGGCCTGATCCCCGATTATTTCGTGGTGCGCGAGCTGGGCCTGCTCAACACCTATTGGGCGGTCATTCTCTATAAGCTCGTCAACGCCTGGTATCTGATCATCCTGATCCGGTTCTTTGAGGAAGTGCCCGGCGAGTTGCTCGAGGCGGCAGA
>DFMV01000064.1:8226-9916 GCA_002375765.1 Rhizobiales bacterium UBA3584
CTCAATGCCGGCATGATCATGCTGACCATCCTGCCCATTCTGGCGGTCTATCCGCTGATCCTGAAATTCTTCACGAAGGGCACCATGAGCGGTGCCCTGAAGGGATAACACAAGCAAAATTCCAACAAGGAGGAGGACCAGATGCTTGCAAGACACCTTATGACCACGGTCGCTGCCGTGGCGGCCACGCTGAGTTTGGGAGGCGGCGTTCTCGCGCAGGACACCCCGACCGTAACGATCATTGCGCACGAAAACCCTGGCGATGCCGAGCTTTTCGAGCGGATCGAGGCGGGCATGGCCGAGGCTGGAACGCCGGTCAATATCGAACTGGTCGGTCTGCCAAGCTCGGGCTACGCCGACGCGCTCAGCCTGCGCCTTCTGTCGGGCGAAATCCCCGACATCATCTATTTCCAGGGGGCAGATGCCGAATTTGCCAATCAGGGCATACTGGAAGATCTACGTCCCTGGATCGAGCAATCGAGCTACATCAAGGATGCAATGTGGCCCCACAACGAAGCCCGCATGGAGAACTATCCTTATCTTCTCTACATCTTCCCGGCGCGCACCAAATCGCCGGTGATGCGCTCGGACTGGCTCGAACAGAGCGGGCTCGAGGCACCGACCAATCTCGATGAATGGACGGCGTTCCTCACCGAGATGTCGCAGTCCGATTTTGACGGCAACGGTCAGATGGACACGTACGGCATTCTGGCGCCGGACAATACGGCCGAGCTCGACGCCATCTTCAACCAGTCCTTCGGCGTATCGTCGACCTGGCTTGAAGACGGAAACGGGGAATGGATCCATTCACGCGTCTCGGACGCCGAGCGTGACAAGCTGGCCTACTACCAGATGCTCTATGCCGAAGGCATTCTCGATCCCGAATATGTCACCTCCAACTGGGAAGTGAAGGAAGACAAGTTCTATTCGGGCCGTGTTGCCGTCATCATGGGCACCGCCGGTCCGGTGGTCGAGATCTACAGGACCAAGATGGCCGAGGCCAATCCCGGCGCCGATCTTGCTCTGCTCGATCCCCCCGATGGTCTTGAAGCGGTCAACGTGGCCAAGGAAGACCGCGGTTACGCCATCCACGCCATGAGCGAGAACAAGGAAGCCGCTTTCGCGGTTCTCGATTTCCTCGCCAGCCCCGAAGGCCAGTTCATCGACCGCATGGGTGTCGAGGGTGAGCATTACACCCGCAACGGCGATACATTCGAAGTGCTGCCGGCCATGGGCGGCTGGTATCCGCGCTTCTGGACGGCAAACCCTGACTATTGGACGCCGCCCGTCCCGTTGCTGTCGGACGTGGCTCAGGGTTCGCTTGAGCAAGGCGCCGAATATTTTGTCGCCGACAACGCCTTTGTCTGGCCCGCGGACCTCGCACCGAGCGTCGATGCGGCCGAACAATATTATCGCACCTCGGTGTTCCGCTTCGTTTCTGGTGAATGGTCGATGGACCAGTGGGACCAGTATGTCGACGGATGGTACGCCGCCGGGGGCCAGGCGATGACCGATCACGCAAGGACCGTTCTTCCATGACCACACTGCAGAACACGGGCCCGGCCTTCAAAAGCCGGGTTCGCGGACTGCTCCATGGCGTCGCATTCGGCGACGCCATCGGGGCGCCCGTCGAAAAGCTCACTCCGGCGGAAATCCAGTCCATGTATGGGCGGGTCAATTCTCTGGACAA
>DFMV01000082.1:0-34526 GCA_002375765.1 Rhizobiales bacterium UBA3584
TCAGAAATGAGGGCCGTTGGTATTAGTTATCGGAACACTGGTTGTCGGCATTGCCGCGTTGGCAGGGGGAACCTATGTCTATAATACCAACATGGTTGAGCAAACCGTGACATTGGCAAACGAGAACGCAGACGTACTGGTTCGACCGAATTCACCGGTAGTCGGCCGAGACGACGCACGCGTGACAATTGTCGAGTTTTTGGATCCAGCTTGCGAAGCCTGCCGCGCATTCTATCCGGTCGTTAAACAGATACTGGATGAAAACCCAGAAGATGTGAAACTTGTCGTACGCTACGCACCTTTCCATGAAGGCTCCGAGGAAGCTGTGGCGATTTTGGAAGCGGCACGCGTGCAGGACCTCTACATTCCCGTCATGGAAGCGGTCTTTGCCAGCCAGCCGATATGGGCAGCTCACGGAAGTCCAGACATGGAGTTGGCATGGTCGGCGGCCGAAGGTGCGGGGCTCGATGTGGAGCGAGCCCGCTCCGATGTGCGCTCGCCTGCAATCGTGGCGCTGATTAATCAGGATAAGGCCGATCTGGAACAACTTGAG
Organism: Rhizobiales bacterium UBA3584; assembly: GCA_002375765.1. Taxonomy (GTDB): domain Bacteria; phylum Pseudomonadota; class Alphaproteobacteria; order Rhizobiales; family Devosiaceae; genus Pelagibacterium; species Pelagibacterium flavum. The sequence continues at coordinate 554 of DFMV01000082.1, forward strand.
ATTCAACAGACTCCCACGTTTTTCATCAATGGCCAACCGTTGGCCGAGACCAACTTCGATCGGCTGGATGAACAGGTACACGAAGCGTTGGACAACTGATCGGCGGCACTCATCGGAAGAGGAAGATAGGGCTCCGCGCGTGTCGTGTCAGATTGGCCTTACCCTGATTTTGACGTCATCAAGCAAAAGAGCCCCTTCTTTGACGTGCATCACCATGTCAACGATCATGCCGCCGACATGGTCGTCGGCGACGCTATAAAATACGTTCTTGGCTTGACGTTTGCCTACGACAATTCGCGCCCCGCGAAGCAAACGCAGGTGTTGGCTCACCAGCGTTTGCGAAAGGCCAAGTTTTTCGGCGATCTTGCCTACGGACTTTGGATCGTCCATACAGTACATGACGATCCGGAGCCGGTTTGGATCACCCAATAGTCGAAATACTTCAGCCAACGAGTTGAGTTGTGTGCCCGATAGCATCAAGGTCTTCCTAGTCATGCGCATGTCCGGGCGCTTCAGACTGATACCATGCTTACATGTCTTGGCATGAGGAGGTCGTCGGGCCGAGCGCAGCACTATTTCAGCCTGGGCAACCATACCCGATCGTAAGTCGTTGCGCAGGGGTGCGTGGCAAGCATTGGGGGTTCGGTGCGACTTTGTCGCAGTTTCCATCATTCCCATGTCCGACTAGAATGGTTGTGTTGCTGCGTTCCGCTATGGGCGTGTTTATCGTCATTGCTGCTCTGCTTAGTTAGGTTCCACCGATGTTTTCTCTGCGCAATCGTAACACCGCCGTACTTGCGGTTCTGCTGGTGATCGTTGGTGGTGTTTTCGCGTTGTCCTTGAACCACGTTCCTAGAGAAGTACGCGCCTCCCAGACAGGCGATGCGAGCGTCGTCAATCAACCGCCACTTATCGAGCCAGCGCCATTAGTTGCGCCCACGGTCATCAGGTTATCAATGTTCTCGACGATCCGCGCGAATTGGCTCATGTCATCCGGCGTAAGTGACCGGCTTGCAGGAAGCCGGGCATCCAAGGCATTGAGAAGCCGCCCATTGACGCTCAATTCGAAGTGGAGGTGGTTACCAGTCGAAAGACCCGTCGTTCCAACGTATCCAATCACGTCGCCTTGGCGGACGACGGCGCCCGGCTCAATACCGTCGGCGATGCGGCTCATATGAGAATATGAGGTGACATACCCGTTTTCGTGGGTGAGCCGGACGTGCCGTCCGTAGCCGCCATTCCATTGCGCCATGGCGACCTGTCCATCCGCTGACGCGTAGATCGGCGTCCCCGCAGGCGCGGCAAGATCCACCCCCTCGTGCCCGAGAATCTCTCCTGTAACGGGATGCGTGCGCATCCCCATGGGAGATGTCAGGCGACCGCCGCCTTCGAGTGGCCTCCGCAAGAACATCGGTCCCCAGGACTGGCCGTTCCGATCCATATAGGATGCTGTTCCGTCCTGCCCGACGAACTGAAACAACTCCCGAAGGCGGGTGCTGTCCGAAAGCGAGACATAGAGCGCCTGGCTTCGGCTGTCGCTGTCCACCGCCGCAAGTATTTCGATCGTGGTGCCAGGCGTGATGCGTTCATTGAGGTCGAGTTGGCCCTCAAGAGCCATGATCACGCTTTCGACCACAGCATCCTCAAGCCGGTTTCTGCGACCCAACTCCCAGATGGACTGATAGAGTGAAGGAAGCCGCGCCGCGTTCACCTGCTCAACGTTCTCTTCCGGCATCGCAATTCTGGGCGGCTCGTTGGCCAGCACGAATCCGCCATTGTCCGTTCGCGCACTTGTAAACGCATGCGTGTCCGCATTTGCCGTCGCGTCGTGACGATAGACGCTGATGCGCATCGGGGTCGCCTCCATCCCCTCCTGCCGGCCCGAGGAGTAGAGGATACGCAAGCGGGAAAGAGCAGGCAGGGTATCCATTCCGTAGGCAGTCCTCGCCCATCTGAGAATTGTTGCAGCGTCGGCCTCCGCAAACCCGTTCTCCTCAAGCACTGCCGAGAGCGGCCTTTCTTGATCGAGCTTGAGTAGCCGCTCCGACCATCCATCGGAACGAACCGACATGGGGACCACGGTTATGTTCTCCGGTTCCGAGGTGATGATCCTTCCCGGTTCGCTATCCGGGACGGTCAACGCCCCGCTCGGTGGCGCATAGCTGGAAAGATTGGAGAACGACGCCAGAGCGATCCGGACCTGATCCGAACCTGCCATGACGTACTCGGCCGCAGCCTGATCGGAGAGTCTGAGCGTGGGAGCGGCCGAGAAGCTGAGCGGCGTTATGGATAGAGCCACTTCAGATTGCACGGGCTCGCCGTAGAGCGAAGACGCTATGCTATGGTCCACCCTCGGTTGATCGTCACCACGCCCAAGCAGGATATCCATTGCGGGAATGTCTGCCGAGACGATGGTTGTCGACGTCGCGAGCGCGGAGTTGAACCACACGAATGCCTGGTTGCGGAGCTGCGTTTGCGTCCCATGCGATTCTCCCACAGCCATCTCGAAGGTTACCAGATCCCGTTCCGTCGATACAGATGCCCTGACCCGGCTGGTTTTCCCATTCGCGGTGGTTTGGGTCGGGGCCTGAACGGGAAGACGCAAGGCTTCTGCGGGGGTCGAGAACGACTCCCGGCCATCGAACGCGACGTAGAGCGCGGCGTTCATGAGCATAAAGCAGGACACACCGGCCAGCATGATGGATATCACGGCCCTTGGATTGATATCGCCAAGGGCATGGAATGGCGCGTCCAACCCCCTGCTTGACAGGGGAGGTTCGTCCACAACGCCGATGCGCAGCAAATGAGCGCCTCTCATTCTTTGCGGGTTTGTTTTCAGGTCCCCTGAATTTCTGGAAAAAAAAGCCATTATTTCGCTGCCATGCCTCGCTCGGAACTTCGACTGGCCGCCATTCACCAGGCCCTGGTACCGCCCTCTCAAGAGACGATTATCGGGGATCCCCATCTGACGTTGTCGGCAAGGTGGATCACGTCATGATGCAACAGGCGAACGCACCCGGACGACACCGCCCGGCCGATCGTCCAGGCTTCGCCGGTACCGTGGATTCGGTAAAGCGTGTCGCGGCTTCCCTGGTGAATGTAGAGCGCGCGTGCACCCAGCGGATTGCCCAGCCCTGGAGGCTGGCCATTGCGCCATTGCTCGAGTTCGGGCTGACGGTCGATCATCTCCCCGGGCGGGGTCCAAACCGGCCATTCCCGCGAGTAGGCGATGTGTCCGCGCCCTGACCATGCAAAGCCGGCCCGGCCCAATCCGGCGCCGTAGCGCATCGCGGTACCGCCCTTCTCGATGTGATAGAGATAGAAGCTGGCGGTATCGACGATGATCGTTCCCGGCTCCTCGACGGTGGGATAGTCGATACGCTGACGGTAGAAATTCTGATCGAGATATCGCAGATCGACGGGCGGGACCGGGAACTCTTCATCTGGAAGCGCCGCATACATGGCGACAACCTCTGGAGATATAGGCGGCGGCAACGTCACCTGTTGTTGGGGAGGTTCATTTCTGTATGTCGTACAGCCGGCGACAGACAGAGCCATCAGGCTGGATGCACCCGCCAAGAAGTGGCGGCGTGAGAGAGAGATAGAAGATGCCATTTTATTCCGCTCTTAAGTCTCAGGCGACACACCGCGCCGGGCTGCGCCGGAACGGTGATCAACGTGAAAGAAAGCAGTGCCGGGGCCGCGATAGGCGGAGCGAGAATTGGAAAAGCCCTAAACTGCGCCGATTTGGATCAGGCGCGCGGAGGGGGTTCGTCGAGTGGACGGAGCCACAGATAGCTGGATTTGGGAGGGGGAGCCAAGGCCCAGATTTGCCGCGGCTGCGGTTGTCCTGGATCGTCGGCAGCCGGTGCTTGGATCTCGCAATGCGGGCAGGTGGCGAAAATCGCCGGTATTCGATCCGTCTGGCGGGGCTCAAGACTTAAGCCGGTCGAGGGCAAGACAAGCGTTGTTACGACCTCGGCGCTCTCAACTGGAGAAACGGGGCTTGCATAGCCGCTGGGCGTGGAAGCTTGCACGGCGGCGAGCCATGCCAAAATCAACACGGCTGTTCCAAAGCTTAAAACCAGCAAAGCAAAATGACGAACCATATGGCATTGATGCAACGTTGAACATGGCATGATCAAGGCACGATTCCCACGATTTTGTGAAAATAAACCATCGTATTCCAGTTTTCATACTCCTGCCTCAATCAAGGAAAGTAGATAGATAGACGTGCAAAAAATCTAATCGATTATTTCTTCAGGCGTTGGCGCCGTGATAGCTGCATTGAGCGTGATCCGCCAGTGTCTCGATCACCCGGCATGTGGCGATACGGCCATGAGAGCCTTCATCGACCATGCGCGACAATTCGGCCTCGAGCAGCTTGAGATTGCGGATCTTGGTCCGCACCTCTGTCAGCCGTTCCCGTGCGATCAGATCGGCGTCGCCACAGGGACGCGCGGGATCATCCTGAAGCCGAAGCAAGGTGCGGATCGCGTCGATATCGAATCCGAGCTCCCGTGAATGCCGAATGAACTTCATTCTGTCTATGTCGACGGCATCATAGAGGCGGCGATTGCTCTGGCTTCGGCCCACGGACGGCAGCAACCCGATCTGCTCATAGTAGCGAATGGTTGGTACCTTGATGCCGCTCGCCTTGGCGGCCCGTCCGATGGGAAGCCCGTCCTGCATTTTTTCTCCTCTAGTCTTTGGAGATTATACGCTCGGATCATGGCAAGGGAAAGGAGAACCCCGGTACCCCCTTAGGATGGATTTGGACTTTCAGCCTCCGGCCTTGCCGCCCGCAGCTCCAGATATCCTCGATCGCTCAACCAGTCTTGCAGGATGTAGCGCAGTCCGTCTTGCCGGCTCCGGATGGGTTCGGGTGATTTCTCGATGAAGGCATTGAACGCTTCAGCCAGTTCCGGCGTGATGCGGACCGTAATCTTGTCTTTCATGCGCAGCTCCTTCAGCCGGGGCTATAAAGCGCAGGGCTGCGAGAATGTCGAGTCGGGGCGCGGCAATCCTGGACCGGCTCAGCGCATGATCGCAGCGGCGCCCAGGATGCGGCCAGGTAAAGCGCCGTTCTTTTCCTGTATGATGAGCGCTAAACCGTCGTTGCCGGGGCCGAGAGCCTCGGGCACTGGAACACGTATCGCCGCGCCGCTCGCCGGATCCCACATCCCGACCGGTTGGCGGGAAGTGACGATGTGAGAATAGGAGAGGCGTTGGCCCATGTTGTCGCCACGCGCGATATCGACCTCGGCACTGTTGCGAAAGGCGACCAGCCATACAATCGCCTCGCCTAAATCGGAACGCGGACCTGCCCTGAGAATAACGACGTCCTGGGTTTCAGCTTCAACGTCCACAGAAAGCGCCAAATCCGCACTAAGGCCTGTGGGGATTGAACGAAGCTATCAGACAAAGAAACACAAACGCGCATGGCGTTTGTGTAAGGATGAAGCCAGCGCCCAGCCATTCAATTCGAAGTGAGAATCGGCCACTGGCAACAGCAGCCTCATCGGCTGACGACTCTGCTTGCTTCTCTAGTGGCTAGAGGCTGTAGACTAAGGAGTGAAGACCAACAAAATGAAAAAGTCTGTGTATCGAGAACTCATCATCGAGGTGTTTGCGGACCGCTCTACATCAGAGACCCTGATTCCTCAGCAGAGCCTTCCAGAACGCATCCGTTTCCAGGGAAGCCTTGCTGCATTCGGGATGGGGACTGACGCGCACGAGGCTAAAACATGAACCGGAATCCTGTACTCATTGCTGCGGCCTTTCTGTTTTCCGGTGTGGTTCTGAGCCTGGGCTATGCCGCGTTCGGCTTCTGGACGATGCTCATCTTCACCTCCGGCTTCCTTGGCGGATTCGTGCTGTGGCTGATCTTCCCCGCCAACCCCTCCTTCACGGCGATCAAGACTCCATACTTTCTGGCACTGGCGCTCTTCGTTCTTCACCGTATCGAGGAGTATGTGATGGACTTTTTTGACAGGCTGGCTGCGATCACCGGCACGGGCACGCCCGACACCGGTTCCTGGCAGGTGATCCTGTTGGTCCTGCTCTCGGTGGGCGCATGGCTGGTGGTGCCACCGTTGGTCAGCCGCGGATACCGCTTCGGAACCTATCTCGCCTGGACCTTCTTTGCGGCCATGGGCATCACCGAACTGGCCCATTTTGCCGTTTTCCCCTGGTTTACCGTACAGCCTTTTGCCTATTTTCCCGGCATGGCCAGTGTCGTGCTGCTCGCGCCTGCCGCATGGTGGGGCATGTGGCGACTTTCCCGAGGAACCTGATATGACCCGAAACCCGGACACCTCCAATGCCGCGAATGACGGGCATGCTCATGACGCTAACCACGATCACGGACAGGTCGTGACTGCCTCGAACGAGCGGCGCATCCGTCTCGTTCTCATCTTCACCGCCGGCTACGCGATTGTGCAGGCGGTCGGCGGCTGGTTCTCCGGCTCACTGGCGTTGATCGCCGATGCCGGCCACATGGTCTCGGATTCGGCCGCGCTGCTGCTGGCCCTGATCGCGTACCGCATCGCGCGGCGCGCCGCCGACGCCACGCGCACATATGGCTTTCACCGGGTGCGGGTCCTGGCCGCGCTCGCCAACGGCGCGACGCTGCTCTTGCTCGTCGCATGGATCGCCTGGGAGGCGGTGCAACGCGTCAATGCCCCTGTCCAGATTCTGGCAGGTCCGATGCTGATCGTCGCCGTGATCGGCCTCGGCGTGAACGTCGCTGGAGCCTTGATCCTCTGGTCGGGGAACAGGGGCGACGGCAATCTCAGGGGCGCGTTCCTGCACGTCATCGGCGATCTTCTCGGCTCAGTGGGCGCCATTGCCGCCGCCATCGGGATCATGCTGACGGGATGGACGATCCTGGACCCCATCCTCTCTGTGCTGGTGGCGGCGCTCGTGGTCAGATCCGCATGGAGCCTTATCTCGGACTCGATCCGCGTTCTGTTGCAGGCTGTTCCCCGGGGCGTGGATGCGATCGAAGTGGAGCGCGGTCTTGCGAGTCTTCCCGGCATCGCCGAGGCCGGGCATTTTCACGCCTGGACGCTGACCGATGAATCCAGCGTTGCCACTGTCCACGTCAGCCCGGCAGAGGGAACCGATCCACTCGGCCTGCCTCCAATCGTCTCAGCGTGGCTCAAGGAGCGGTATGCGATCGACCATGTCACCGTACAGGTGGACCCGCCGGGCAAACTCGACAGTGGCCACCACTGAGCCAGCCTGGCCGGTTAGCCGGACACTGGCGAAGGCTCATTCCATGCGGATTCAATGCGAGGGGAAGCGGGAAAAAATTTCGCTTGCTTCTATAGTGGCTAGAGGATGCAAGCTGGCCGTCAGACGTCGACCAGGAGCCCACAAATGACTCGCCAAACCCGCTATCGCGTCGCTGGCATGGATTGCGCCAGTTGCGCAGCCAAGATCGATACCGCGGTTCGCCGGATGCCCGGCATTGAGGATGTGAAGGTCTCTGTCGTGGCTGGCATCATGACGACCACGGACAATGGAAGCGCAGATGTCGATGCGGTCCGTTCCAAAGTCGAAAGCCTTGGTTACAAGGCGAGTAAGGTCGGCGATTCCGGCCTGGAGAGCCGGGAACGGCTTGTTCCCGCGAACGATCATGACGATAGCTGCCAAGACGGCCACCACCATCATGACCATGATCACGACGACCATAGTCATCGTCATGACGATCGAACCGGCGCACCTGGAAGAAGCACGGAGGCTCCAACCGGCACGCATGGCCATGACCACGGGCCGTTGGATGGCCCTTGGTGGAAGACGTCCAAGGCTCAACTGACCATCGTATGCGCCCTCGCGCTTGGTGCGGCATTCCTCGCCGGTCAGATGCTTCCGCAAACCCAGCCCTGGGGTTTCATCATTGCGATGTTCGTGGGGCTCATTCCCATCGCGCGGCGCGCCTACATGGGTGCAATAAATGGCAGCCCGTTCTCCATCGAGACCTTGATGACCGTCGCAGCCATCGGCGCGGTGATCATTGGAGCGACCGAGGAAGCGGCCGTTGTCGTGCTGCTGTTCCTGGTGGGGGAACTGCTCGAGGGCATTGCGGCCAGCCGTGCCCGGGCCAGTATAACCGCGCTTGCCGATCTCATGCCCAAGACCGCGCTGCTCGAGATGGATGGCGAACCCCGCACCGTGCCCTCCGACAGCCTGACGGTTGGAGCGGTCATTCTGGTGCGGCCGGGAGACCGCATTTCTGCGGACGGGGACGTTATCTCCGGCGACAGTGCGGTCAACGAGGCACCGGTCACCGGGGAGTCCGTGCCCAAGCGCAAGGAGGTGGACGACCGGGTCTTTGCCGGCACGGTCAACGGCGAAGGTGTGCTGCGCATCCGCGTCAGCGCGACCAGTGCCGACAACACCATCGCGCGGGTGATCGCGCGGGTCGAGGAGGCCCAGGAATCGAAGGCCCCCACTGAGAGATACATCGACCGGTTCTCCAAATACTATACCCCCGGCGTGATGGTGTTCGCGCTCCTCGTCGCCATCCTGCCGCCGCTGGTCGCCGGCGAGGACTGGGGTACATGGGTCTATCGTGGACTGGCAGTGCTGCTCATCGGCTGTCCGTGCGCTCTCGTCATTTCGACGCCCGCCGCGATCGCTGCCGGGCTCTCGGCCGGGGCGCGTCGCGGCCTGCTGATGAAGGGCGGCGCCGTCCTCGAGAGCCTGAGAAAGATCGACTTGGTCGCCTTCGACAAGACCGGCACCCTGACCGAGGGCAAGCCGCAGGTGACCGACATCGTCGGCATCGGCCGCGACGAGCGGGAAGCGTTGCGGCTCGCCGCCGCGCTGGAGGCGGGATCGAGCCATCCGCTGGCCTTGGCCATCCTCGCGCGGGCCGATGCGGACGTTGTCCCCATCCGGGCCGCCGAAAATGCCGGCGCGGTCGGCGGCAAGGGGGTGGTCGGCTCGCTCGATGGCGTCGAGCTGTTCCTGGGATCGCCTCGCGCGGCACGGGAGCGCACCGAACTGGGTGCCGAGCTCGACGACAAGATCGCGGTGCTCAATGACTCCGGCAAGACGGTTTCGGTTCTCCTCGCTGGCGGGGAGATCGCCGGGTTGATCGCCATGCGCGACGAGCCGCGCGAAGATGCCATTGCCGGTATCGGGCGGCTCAAGGAACTCGGGGCCGACGCCCTCATGCTCACCGGCGACAACACCCGCACCGCGCGGGCCATCGCCGCCTCGCTCGGCATGGAGGCGCGGGCGGAGCTGATGCCCGAGGACAAGCAGCGGATCGTGGGCGAGTTGCGCAGCTCCGGCCGGGTGGTTGCCAAGGTAGGAGACGGCATCAACGATGCGCCCGCGCTGGCTGCGGCTGATATCGGCATCGCCATGGGCGGCGGCACCGATGTGGCGCTGGAGACGGCCGACGCCGCGATCTTGCACGGGCGCGTTACGGACGTCGCCAACATGATCGGGCTGTCGCGTGCGACCATGAGCAACATTTTCCAGAACATCACAATCGCGTTGGGACTCAAGGCGGTGTTCCTGGTGACGACAGTGCTCGGCATCACCGGTCTTTGGCCGGCGATTCTGGCCGACACGGGAGCCACTGTGCTTGTCACCGCAAATGCCATGCGCCTGCTCGTTTGGCGGGGAATCGGGCGCGAGGCTTGATGAAGCTGCCCGTCGCACTCTACCTCGCGCCTGGCCTCATCGGGCTCGATCTTGCAACGAAAATCTGGGCGCTAGGGGCGCTGGACGCCTCGAACCCGGCGATCGCCCTGGCGCCTGGTCTCTCATTGAAGCTCGCCTTCAATTCGGGTGTGTCGTTCGGCTTTTTCTCCGGTTCGCCGGTGCTTGTGTTGATCGTGACGACCGTGCTTGTCCTGGCTTTGACGATCTGGTTTGTCCGCACGTCCTCTGCGCGCGACGCGCTCGCCTTGGGCTGCATCATCGCCGGTGCGGTTTCCAATCTGGCGGATCGGGGCGTCCATGGCGCCGTGACGGATTTCCTGGCGTGGGGGCCGCGCGGCTCTCCATTTTTCGTCAACAATCTCGCCGATATCTGGATCACGGCGGGCGTCTTGATATTGTTTGCAGGTCCAATGCTTCACTCCATAGGATCAATGAGGTCGAAGTCTGCAAAATGACTTCGCAACTCCTTGCCGCAATCGTCGACATAGTAGTCATTGATCATATGGTTCCGCTGGAGCAGTTCGATGATGGCAGGTTCCTTGCGACGGGACCAGAACTTGAACTCCTTGCTACGCGAGCGGTTGTTGTGGCGACAGTCGGGCTCTAGATGCCGGTGGTGGCGACCCTTACAAAGCAGAGCGGATCGAGGTCTCGTTCAGCTCGCGCCCAAAACATATCGGAATCCAAGAAGCATTGCGCAAGGACCTGTTTTTGTCGCCAGCGACGGCGCTTTCGCCACGACATTGCAACCGAGCGAAGTTCCCATGTTTTTCTCTCTGGTTGCCGCGACCGAGACCTGCTAGCCAAGGGCGTGGAAAGGCGTGGTTGATCGGCATGCACGGAATTTACGTCCCACTTTGCAGGCAGTATGTCGTCTGACGTGGGAGCCGTAATTTGGTGCACGGGCTACAGAGACGAATTCGGCTGGCTGGCGATCGAGGCGGCAAAGGATGCTGCTGGAAATGTTATACACGACGAGCGCCTTAGCCCCATGGCCGGGCTGTATTATGTCGGAAGGCCGTGGCAGCGCAATCGGGCATCCGGGCTGGTGCTGGGCGTCAATGAGGATGCCGGCTTACCGTTGAGGCGGCCATGAGATTGTGAGGACGCTGACCTGCAAGTGAAGATGCGATGGAACAGGATAAGCCAGAAGAAAACAAGACGCGGAAATCATCTCGAGCCCTGGTCCTTGGGACAGGACTTTTCGCGGCGATGGCGGGCATAGCTGCGGCAGTCTGGATCAGCAATGGCCCGTCAGGGTCTAGTTGCCCCGTAAGGGCAGAAGCAGCTCAGTCCATCGATGATGTAGCGCAGGGCGAACTGGCCGCGCTGATGGCCTCCACCCAATGGCGCGACTATTCCGACATCGCCTTTCAGGACGCCGACGGCAATCCTATCACCCTCGCGACCTTCGCTGGCAAAAAGCTGCTGATCAATTTCTGGGCGACATGGTGCGCACCATGCAGGGAGGAAATGCCGTATCTCGACGCCCTCGAAGAGTCCTATGGCGGCGATGATTTCGAAGTTGTCGCCATCAGCCTCGACATGGGGAGCGACGGCCCGACGGCCGCAGGGCTCTTTCTCGAAGAAATTGGTACGAGCTATCTGAAGCTCTTTGCCGATCCCAGTTACAAGCTTTTTGAGCGCCTGCGTAATGAGGGGGTTACCCTGGGGCTTCCAGCCACCGTGCTAGTCGATGAGAAAGGCTGCGAACTGGCAGTAATCCAAGGTCCTGCCAATTGGGATAGCCCGGATGGGCACAGGGTCATCGAAACGCTTCTGGAGATATAGCGAATCCAATGTCGTTTCGCTGCACTTGAATTCAGGTCCCTGCTGCGCAATTCTTTGTGCTTCGATACGCCACCCGTGTGCTTCCATTCCCTAAAATCGATACGGTGACGCCATCCACTTTCCCTCAGTTAGGCCTCGACAGGTTCATCGAACTCTACCACCATTGATTTCGACAGCGGTCAGTATCGCGCTTGTCCAGATGGCCGCTTCTCGTCCAACTTCGAAATGACGTGAGGGCGATAGCGGAGTAGTGCGCCACCTTCCGCAATTGCGATTATCTCTATCTCATCGCGGTCAGCTTCGTTGTCGCCATAACAATCTAACAATCGAGAACCTACCTGTGGCGTCGCAGTCGGCGACTTGAGCGCTCGAAGCTGTTGCGTCGAGCCAGAAGACGGCGGGTAGCCTGCCGCTCGTCATCGGCACCGGTCTGTAGAACGCACTGATGGTTTAGCCGTTTCGGGGGCTCCGCTGGGAGGCTACTCGCCGTGGCGCTATGCGGCCCGAGAGCTGGCGCCGGGCCATGATCGACCCTCTTTTGAGGCCTCGCCCAACATCGGAGAGCAATGACTATCGGAATTTCTTGCGCCACCCAACTATTTGGTCACGGCGCGGGGAAAAACTCCTCTGTCATGCCGAGAATTCGGTACAGCAGTAGGCCGATCCACTCGTGCGCCGCCAAGTCAGCGAGCGCGAGTCCGTCCGAGAGGGATAAGAGGGTGTCTCCCGAAGTCAAATTTCCCGTTCTGTAGTCTACCGGATAGGGAATTATCTCGGCTCCCACGGCACGAAAACACGCGACGGCACGGGGCATATGGCTTGCCGAGGTGACCAGGAGCCATCTACTCTCCGCATCCATTTTTTGCTGACTTGCAGACCATAGGGCATTTTCACACGTGTTGCGCGAGTGCTCTTCCAATTCAATCCGATCCGGGGCCATTCCCATGCCAATAAGGAGATCGGCCGCGATGTCTGACTCTGTCAATTCCCCGCCTTCGGCTCCGTGTCCCGCTCCTCCTGAAAGCAATACTCTCGCATCAGGGAATCGTTCCGCTAAAACCCGGACTGTTGTAATCCGCTCTGCGGCGGTGTTTAGAATCGGTTGTGTGCGTGCGATCGTGGTATGAGCGTCGACTGCACCGCCGAGCATCACGATTCCCTCGATGTCTTCAACGTCGACGGGCATCGGAAACCGTTCCTCAAGCAAAGCCAGAGCTACTGGGGCCACGGGCAACCAACCTAGCGTTGCGAGCCCGAGCATTGACACGGTCACTAAAGAGATAGCCAATCGCATCTTTCGTAGCGCGAGGGCAAAAAGGCCAAGCAAGCCGAGAATGAGAAGAAGGTTCGATGGCAATGTAAAGAAATCGAAAATCTGGGACAGGAAAAAGAACATGGATGGCATCGCTTTCCGACCGAAAATCAGGATATTGATAGGGGGAAGAGGTGGAGATGAAACTAAAATCTATCTCGAAGGAGAACGAATAATGAGAGCTAGCAAAGTTGTGAACGTTGACAACCATCGTTGCAGTTCAGGTTGTGGGGACAAATGAACTTTCTACGGGTGTGGATATAGACCCATTTCGGCACTGCATAGATTGAAAGGGGCCGTTAGGTGTTTTCGGAGGAGCCTTATTGTGGTCCGCCACCAATACTGGAGGGCCTCTGGTCGCGTTGGACATTCGATCCGCTGGCGGCGCTGATAATGATCGGGATCGTCGCCCTGTGGCTCTTGGCCGGGCGGCGCGACAGCACCGGCCGCCGGGCCTTGCTATGCGTCTTGTGTCTGTTTATCGTTGCGTTCTTCTCACCACTTTGCGCTTTGACGGTTGCGTTGTTTTCAGCGCGGGTGTTCCATCACGTCGTGCTGATCTCCATCGCCGCACCGCTTATCGCTATAGCACTGCCTTGGCGAACGGGACCTGTGTTCCCGTTGGCGGCCGCAACAATGCTCCACGTCCTGATCGTGTGGATCTGGCATGCGCCATTGGCTTATGATTGGGCAGTGGTGGGTGCTCTGCCATATTGGTTGATGCAGCTCTCGCTGTTGAGCACGGGATGGGTATTCTGGCGCGAGCTATTTTTGTCGCATGGCCGGAGCGGAGCATCTCTTATCGCGCTGATCGCTTTCGTTGCGCAGATGGGCTTGCTTGGCGCACTCCTGGTCTTCGCTCCCTTTGCCATCTATCCAATTCACTTCGAGACGACAACGGCGTTTGGGATTTCCGCCCTCGCCGATCAGCAACTTGCCGGGCTCGTGATGTGGGTGCCGGCGATGCTTCCATATATCGCCGCAGCGCTGATCCTGCTAATGCGCTTGTTGAAAGATCAGCCGGAGGCTGAGGCGGGTTGGTCTCGCTAGTGGCTCGGTTGAGATTTCCATATCGTCGACAAATGGGCCGCCCGTCCAGCGTGTCCTCTATTGCTCGCAGCTCTGCGCGGGACGAGGGCGATGCATGACAAGATGGGTTCCGCAGATGCCTAGCATTAAAACGACGGCATCCCTTCTTCTTCGCGTCCTTGTCATACTCTCCATCTTAGTCCTAGCGGGTTGCAATGGGCCGCTTTCGACGTTGGATCCCTCAGGTCCCAGGGCCGCTATGGTAGCGATGCTATGGTGGGCGATGTTTTGGTCCTCGGTAGCATTGTTCGGCTTGATGATGGCGCTACTCGCGCTCGTCTGGGTGCGACCCGGCTTCGGTAGCAAGCTGGCGCCGTCCAAATGGATCATTTACGGAGGGCTGGTCATGCCAGGCATCCTGCTCCCTGTCCTCGTGGGCTATGCGCTCTACACCGGAAATCGGCTCTTGCCTCATGCGCTTGAAACTGCACCCGCACGCATTAACGCGCAGGGGGTCATGTGGCAGTGGCAATTCAGTTATCCCGAATTGGGAGATTTGGGCTCAACGGGTGTGCTGCACATCCCGGCCGGAAAGCCAGTCGACATCGTTGTGACCAGTGGCGACGTCATTCATTCATTTTGGGTGCCCCGACTTACCGGCAAGATCGATGCGATCCCGGGCCGCGAAAACATCATTAGAATTCAGGCTGATCGTCCTGGTTCCTATCAGGGCGTCTGCGCGGAGTTCTGCGGCAGGGGACATACAGAGATGCGTTTCCAGGTTCGAGCCCACGCACCGGAAGAATACGAAAGCGCTGTCCTGGAGGCTGCGGAATGAAGGAAGATATGCCAAAAATTCCGCCGTCACCCATCCGCCTACACAAGCAACTCGAACGCGTTTGGGGTACCGGTTCGGGATGGCAGCGCCTGTCAGCGGTCAACCACACCATTCTGGGCAAACGTTTCATGCTAACGGCGTTTGTTTTCTTCGCCATAGGCGGAATTCTGGCCATGCTGATCCGGGCGCAACTGGCCACCCCCAACTCGGCCTTCGTGGGGCCGGATATCTACAACCAACTCTTTTCAATGCATGGCACGGTGATGATGTTTCTCTTCGCCATTCCCATGCTGGAAGGATTGGCTATTTATCTGCTGCCGAAGATGCTGGGCGCGCGGGACATGGCGTTCCCGCGCCTCACCGCCTATGGCTATTGGTGTTATCTATTCGGTGGAACGATCATCGTTGCCTCCATGCTCTTCGGGGTGGGGCCAGATAGCGGCTGGTTCATGTATACTCCGCTATCGTCCCAGCCCTATACTCCCGGCATCAATGCTGACATCTGGTTGCTAGGGGTGACCTTCGTCGAGATTTCGGCAGTCTCCGCCGCTATTGAGATCACAGTTTCAATCCTGAAGCTGCGTGCGCCAGGCATGTCGCTTAATCGCATGCCGTTGTTTGCATGGTACATGCTGGTGACGGCGCTGATGATGGTCTTCGGCTTCCCGCCACTGATCCTTGGTTCGATCCTTCTTGAACTCGAACGTGCCTTCGGCCTGCCGTTCTTCGACCCGACGCGGGGCGGCGATCCGCTGCTCTGGCAGCACCTCTTTTGGCTGTTTGGGCATCCGGAGGTCTATATAATCTTCTTGCCCGCCGCCGGCGCGATCTCGACGATGGTACCGGTTTTCGCGCAGCGCAAAATCGTTGGGTATCATCCTATTGTCGCGGCGATCGTCGCACTGGGATTTTTATCCTTCGGCCTGTGGGTCCACCACATGTTCACAGTGGGCATTCCGCATCTGGCTCTAGCTTTCTTTTCGGCCGCCAGCGCGTTGGTCGCCGTCCCGACGGCAGTGCAGTTATTTGCATGGCTCGCGACCTTAGCTCATGGCCGACCACGATTCGACATTCCCATGCTCTACATCACCGGCTTCTTCGTCGTCTTCGTGATCGGCGGGCTGACTGGGGTGATGCTGGCCATGGTACCGTTTAATCAGCAGGCCCACGACAGCTATTTCGTCGTAGCCCACCTGCACTATGTTCTAGTTGGCGGCTTCGTTTTCCCGATGTTGGCTGCCGCATATTATTGGCTGCCGCACATCACCGGGCGTAAATCGGTACACCGGATATCGATCCCAGCCTTCTGGCTGATCTTTATCGGATTCAATCTCACCTTCTTCATGATGCATCTCACCGGTCTCATGGGCATGCCCCGACGCATTTATACCTATCCCTCGAACTTCGGCTGGGACTGGCTCA
This sequence comes from Rhizobiales bacterium UBA3584, assembly GCA_002375765.1. Lineage (GTDB taxonomy): Bacteria > Pseudomonadota > Alphaproteobacteria > Rhizobiales > Devosiaceae > Pelagibacterium > Pelagibacterium flavum. The sequence continues at coordinate 16,630 of DFMV01000082.1, forward strand.
ATCTGCTTTCAAGCGTCGGAGGCTTCATCCTTGCCATAGGTTTCGCGCTCTTTGCAGTTGACCTTGTACTCCAGTTCCGATTCGGCAAGCGTTACCGCCGCAATCCCTGGAACGCCTCGACTCTAGATTGGGCCATGCCGACCCGACCGACCTCCTATGCCTTTGCCTCGCTCCCAAAGATTGAAGAGCGTGGCGATGGACTTGATCCCGATCGGCTCGGCCCAGCACTAGCGGCGGGTAACGGCTATCTCGGTTTTGTCCGCAACGGCCGAATGGAGACCGTCGGGGTCGACATGACCACAGGAAGGCTTGAACATGTTGCAATCCTGCCGGGACCAACCTATCTGCCGCTAATCTCTGCGGTGCTGACCGGGGCGCTCGTGCTATGCCTGCTATTCAAACTCTACACTGGCGCGGCAATTCTAGCCGTGGCAACTCTCGCTAGCTTCTTCTTGTGGTCGCGCCCTACGGGTGTAAAGTCCGATGCTGGCCTCGTGCCCGTAGGACGAGGTGAAAAAGCGCCCCTCGATGTGGAGGTCAATGGCTCCTCCTCGTGGTGGGCGATGGTGTTTGGGCTCGCCGCCGACGGAACACTATTCGCTTCGCTCCTATTCGGCACCCTTTATCTCTGGCTCATCGCTCCCGGTTGGCCACCCTCAGAAATCGCGGAACCCACAATTTGGACATGGCTGGCGCCCGCCGCCGTGGCCGTTTCGAGTACAGCATGGCGTTTTTGCAAGAGGATAAATGCCAAAGGGGGAAATTTCACACCAATGCTGGTGTTGACGATCGTCGTCGACATCGTGGCAATTGTTTTTATTTCACTGGCAATTGTGGCTCTGCCAGATCCTCGCAACCACGCTCACCTCGCGACGGCGGCGGCACTTCTGGGTTTTGGGTGGATTCATGCGACTCTGGGTTTGCTTTTCGGGCTCAACGCTCTGATGAAGACAGTGGATGGCTATGTGTCAAAACGCCGAAACCTGCCGTTGCGGCTGGCGTCGCTCTGGCACGATTACACTGCGGCAACGGCAATCGTCATTGGAGCAATGCTCGCGCTGATGCCGATGCTGATCGGAATGTTAGAGGGGGTACGGTGATAGAACAACGGCACGTTCCACCAAACCGAATCTTGTTGATTCCGCTGGGCTTTACCATCTGGAGCATAGCGTTTGTCGCGCTTTATGCGACTAATGCAATCGGCTGCGTCTTTGGGTGGCCGGAAGTGGTACAACGAGGCGTGTTGATCGCCATGACGTTGGGTTTTTTGGCCATCGGGACGATGTCGTGGCTGCTGGTCTACAAGCATTGGCGAAGGCGGGCAAAACGCGAAAGTGAACCTGCCCCGACCCTGTCGATATTGGGCGTATACGGCCTGGGATCGGCGGTTGCGTCCATGATCGGCGTCTTCATACCGGGTTTGGCGACGACCATGTGCATCTAGTCTAGTGACTGCGAAGGCTCGAACTTTCGTTTACTGATTTGCCTTCCGCTCGCTCCATCGAGAAAACAGGCAAGTTCACAGCATCCTTAGTTAAGGCGGCCGGGGCACGATCGAGGAATGCAGGAACATGCCTGCATAGGCAAGGTCGGAAAGTGCCACGCTGAACCGCGAGAGGATTGTTGCCACCGCCAAGACCTTCACGATCCCGAGAATCGGGACGATGTAGGCTGGATACCCGAAGTTCCCGAACATGCCCTGCACCATAGGGATGTTCGTCAGGTACATCAGCCCGCCGCCCACATACATGAGCGACAGGAGGATTGTGGGTATCCAGTAGACCCACTTGATGTTCATCGCTTGGCCTTACTTCAGGTTTGCGGCGAGCACGTCGCGCAGGTCCTTGGGGGGACGGCCTGCGAGGCTCTCGACATCACCAGTCACCACGTCGAATGCGCCAGATGCGAAATCCTGCTGGATGCCGACAACCGCATTGATGACGAAGTCGGGGAGACCCACCTGCGCCATGCCAGTTTGCAGGGCCTCAACGGGAACCACGGCAAAACCGATCTGGGTGCCGAGAACCTCCGAAGCCAGTGCCGCGCGTTCGGCGCCGGTGTAGCTCTTGGCACCAGTGGCATTGTAGATTGCTCCGGAATGACCTTCGGTCAGAATGATGCCGGCAGCGGCAGCAGCGACGTCTTCGCGGCTCACGAACGCCACCTTGTTTTCGGCAAAACCGGTCAAGGCGCCAGACGATGCCAATTGCTTCACTTCATCGGCGAGGGCTTCCGCATAATAGTTCATGCGCAGTACCGTCCACTGCGGTGCAGCCTTGATCAGCGCCTGCTCGCCGCGCCAGTAGCTTGCGCCAATGGCGGGTTCGGCTTGTTCGCGGGTACCGGCAGCCGACAGGAGGACGATGTGCTTTACACCGGCCGCAACGGCAGCGGCAATCGCGGTTTCGTTTTGCGAGCCGCGCATCCCTGGGCGAAGGTCACCGGTGGGAATGAGGATGACCTTGTCGAGTCCGGCATAGGCCGTGCGTAATGGAGACAATGATGGCCAAAACCAATCTCAAGCTCGTCGAAGTGGACTATGCCTCAGAAGGCGAGGCCAACTGCAAGGCGCTTGGCCAGATTTTCGAGCGGATCGGCGATAAATGGACGATTATGATCGTGGGTGCGCTGTCCCGAGGGCCCATGCGGTTTAATGCCTTGCAGAGGTCAATCCCGGGGTTGTCCCACAAAATGCTCACGACAACCCTCCGTGGATTGGAGCGCGACGGGCTCGTGACGCGCACGGCATTCGCCACCATCCCGCCCCGTGTTGATTATGAGCTGACAGAGCAAGGCTGCTCGCTGCATGAACCGTTAATTACCTTGGCCTCATGGGCACGATCGCAGCGGAGCTATATCGAGGCATCGCGCAAGGTTTTTGACGAACGCGCCGCCGAATAGACCGCCGTCGTGAGAGCGAATTGCTGCCTCGGCCTTCCTGGGTCAATGGCAGCTTTGCGACTTCGACTTTGAAGGGCAAATGACGGCAATGGGGTCGATTACAGACATCTATCTGAATGGGCCAGGGACGAAGGGTTGGCGCCCCGCCGAAGCGGAGCGCTGGCCTTCAGGCCGTTTTTTCGGCCGCGGCATCGAGCACAATAATGTAGGCGAGTTTAATCCGCGCAAGCAGCGGAACGCCGATGGAAAAGGTGATCCACAACTGGTCCTTATGGGCCAGGCGGCGGAGCAGCCGATTGACCCAGCGAGAAACCCGGCGGCCGGTCATGAGGCAGAAATCTACGAGCGTTTTCATGTTGCATCTCCTTCCGAAGTGGTTGTGCGCACTCGCGTAGCTTGAAGGAGAACCGGACCGCCGCACGCACCCGCGCAGCGGTCGGAACACCAGTGAAGAACCCGAAGGGTTGCGTTCACGAGGCGGGACCGGGGCGTATCGTGCGCAGCTTGAGGATTGCGAACAGCCACTTTGGAGATGCGAAAACGCGGGGTTTGAACGATCCGGTCGACGGGTTTCGGGTCAATCGGCTGCTCTGCCCGATCAGGTCAGATCACCCTTTCCATCGGTATGCAGCGTCATCGGCAACACGTATGCCGGCGCGGCCGAAAAAATGGCCTGAGCGCCCCCAAAGGGTGCTTTCGTCCGTGAATGGGAAAGGGAGCGCGAGGGAAGGGGCTTTGGGGCTTTGGCCTAACCTCGGCCGGTACGATGAAGGCGTTTCGCCTTCAGGGCTTCGATCATGACGGCCTGCACCTGCTTGGTGAAGGGGCCGCTGAATTTGCCGATCCGATTGCCGGATTCGAAATAGAAGCTGCGCGCCGGAATGTCCTCGTTCGCCTCGTCGGCGACGATCCACAGCCGCATATGGGCATCGAGACCAGCGCGCCGCTTCTCGATTTCGGGAACCTCTATGGCGTAGCGATTGGATTGCGGAACGCTGGTGATCGGCACCATGAGCAAGACCAGCTCGTCATTGCGGTTGCGCACGAGCAACGCCAGGACAACGAGCCGATCCTTGCGGCCCTCGGTTTCACCGCTGGCCGCTTCGCGGCTCCACAGGAAAGGATAGCGCCACACATCACCAAGGCTGGGCGCGGAATCAGTCATTATCGATGCTGTTTTGCAGGTCCGCGATCAGCTTGTCGGCCTCTCGGTCATCGAGGTCGTCGAGGCGGAACGCGCGTCGGGTGTCCTGACCGTGGGTTAGGCTCTCATAGCGTTCCATCGACATGATGACGTAGCGCGGCTTGCGGTGCTTGGTGATCGCGACCGGTGAGATGGTCGCGGCTTCGAACAGGTCGCCGGTCTTGCGGGTCAGATCGGCAGCGGCAAATTCTTTCATGATCCGACCCTCGGTTGCGTTATACAGAATATACAGAACTTGCGATTATTCTGCAAACTTAAAGTGGTGGGAAGGGAGCGCGAGGGTGTGCGGGTTCGAAAGCTGATCTCGCCCGGTTTCGTAGCGAAAGTCGTCCCATTCCGGCCACGGCTCCCAACCTTTCGCACGATGCGATCGTAACCCGAATGGGCGGAGACGGCCCGCAGGGATGGCTCCGTGCGCTTGCGCATAGAGCACGGTCGCGATGCGACGTGCCTCAAAGCCGCCCTTCAGACGCAAGCCCTCATGTTCAGTCGATCGGTGTTTGTTGGTGCTGAATAATTCGCCAGCCGTTTTCCTGTCGAACATATGTCGAGCTGCAGTAGGCAAAGTATGGGTCCGAATTCTCACGATGCCCCTCGGCTCGATAAGCCAGAACGACGGTGTCGTCCCCAGCACTGGTCGACTGTTCGGTCATCTGCACGTCGGTCCAGCGTGGCACGCCCTGAAGACTTTCGGCTATTGTATCACCTTGCATGATGCCGACGGGGGCCGAAAAGGTCATGATGCATTGAGGATGCAGCAGCTCGTGGTAGACGCTGACGCCTTCCAGCCAGAGGCGACGTTCATTGTTCCAAAGTTTTTCCATTCAAAAGCTCTCCTGCGTCTCTTCCTCGGGCAGGCCCTGTGAGCAATCAATCCAGGGCAGCCTACTTTCAACGCCGTAGTGGGAAGATGGTTTGGCCTGTTCGGGATGATCGAGCGAGCCGATGGTGAGCCGCAGGCGCTGATCGTCGTCATAACACAGGAAAAGCGGTGTGCCGCAATCTGGGCAGAATCCGCGTTCGGCGATCGGAGAGGAGCGATATGTATGAGGCTCCGGTCCAAGCCAGCGCACGGTGTCGGGCTCGAAGCGGACGAGGAGCGCGAACGGTCCGCCAGTCGCCTTCTTGCACATGTCGCAGTGGCAATATCCGACATAAGACGGCGGCTCGCTGCATTCGTAGCGGCGTTTGCCGCACTGACATCTACCCGTCCACTCCATGGGGCTTCTCCTTCGCAATTCGCTGAACAATGGTGCAGAGCCGACATTGTTGCCTGTCGCCGCCTGCTGGCAGCATTACGTGCCGACTTCGGCTCAATGTTCAGGCCGGCAAGGCCGCGCTACTTTCTCTGGCTTGCCAAGACTTTGACGTTGCACAACAACGTCTTTAACAAGCGCTATGGTGGGCGCTTAAGGAGGCAGGGGCCGTGATACACGATTTCAGGACGATATCGACGCTGTGCAGAGTATTGACCCTGTGCCGATGATGCTGGACGTCGTCTGCCAGGCGACCGGAAACGCGGGCCAGTCGGGCAATTGAGTGGTTGGAGGTTCCTCGGATGATGCATGACATGATGGGCGGCGGCGAGGATGATGTGGGGCATGGGCTTGGTCCGGCTGATCGTGCTGGTGCTCGCGATTGCCGCCTACGTCAAATATCTCCGAAGTAGGCGCCAGCTTCGCCATTGGCGACTTCCGACAGCCGGCGACGTAGGGCAGGCACTGAAGGGTCGGGCATGACCATTCGGTAGAGCGTGGCGGCGTTTCCGCTTTGGTCCAATGCCGTATTCGGTTCCTTTCGAGGCGTTGTTCCATTCGACATCATAGCACCCGCGACCGAGATCAAGCCCCGCAAGCGTAGAACCCGCGGTATCCGATCGTCAGGCCCTGGTCGAGTTCGAAGACGAGCTCTGCGTCGGCGCGCCAATCGGCCTCGTCTCCAAGAGGGCGGACGGTGATCGTCGTGCCGGGGGCAGAGAATTCCGCGTTACCGGCTTGCGGGTCGCCGGCCGCCTCCAGCGGGACGAGAACCCCGTTCAGTTTCATGGCCGCGGCGCCACCGTTCTGGCCAGCCCACAGGATCGGCTCGGACTCCGGGCTGCGATTGAAGGTGCAGCGAGCTTCCGCATCAAGGACACGATCCGCTTCGGCTTCCGGCATAGGTGCGGGGTCGAGAGTGGAAATCAGCGTGTTGGAGAGAGCGTCCTCCACGGTGCCCGGCTCGGCGGGCGGGTCCTTGAAGATATTCTCCACCACATTTCCGGCTGAGACGTCCGCAATGAGGTAACGCATCTCGGCTATCTCGCGCCGCTGCGCCTCTATGATCTCATCGGCGAGCTTCTGTACGCGCGGATCGCGAATCTGCGCCCTCTCGGAGGTCATGATGGCGATCGAGTGGTGAGGGATCATAGCGCGCATGTAGTTTGGTCCGGAGACGGTGACCTGGCTGCGCACCAGCCACAGCGACAGCGCGAACACGATGATGGAGCCAATGAAGATGGCGACGTTCAGAGACGTGCTCTTGTACATGCCGAGCATGAAGCCGAGCATGATGAGCGCCATCGTCGCACCCATCATAATCGCCATGTAGGTGCGCGTTTCAGAGAAAAAGACGTGCTCCCAAGCATAGGTGTTCAGATACATCAGGACGAACATCACCACCGTGGAGGTGAGGATCATCAAGCCGAAGCGAATATAAGACATGTTAGCTTTCCTGTTACTCGCTTGGGGGCTGGATAGCTTCGGCCGGCGGCTCGGCAGGCCCGCGTGCGTCAGATGATGGGGTCTCTTCCGCCGGCCCTTGAGCGGATCCGGTCAATCTCGTGTAGTCGTCAGCGGTGAGCCCTGGGAGCGCGCTGACGAAGGCGGCAATTGCGGTGATCTCCTCAGAAGAGTGGCGCCCACCAAAGGCTGGCATCCCTGTCATCTTGATGCCGTTGGTGACGATCCAATGGATCTCCTCGCCCGTCCACTCGGTGGCAGCCTCCGTCAGGTGCGGCGGTTCCGGGCGCATCCCTCGAGACCACTCGGCCGGGTCCTTACCCGGTCCACCGTGGCACTGGGCGCAGCTTTCTGCGTAATACCCGGCCCCCTCGGCAACGAGATTTTCGAAAGGGTTCTGGGGCAGGTCCGCTCCGCCGGCCCGGCTGGCTACCGACCGGCGCATGGTGGTGTCGAACGACCATCGGACTGCATCGAAATGTTGGTCCGAGGCAGCAACGTTGTAGGCTCCCGTGTAGACGACGGTCAGCCAGACGGCGATGGCAACGAGGATGGTGCCAAGAACCCCACTGAAAACACCAAGAATGGTCGGGTGCTTCTCCATACTTGCTCTCCCGCTTCCGTCGAAAAAATTTCGCGCTGAAAATGGCGGTAGCCATGCCGATACCCTGCAGGGGTATCTTTCTCCCAACATATTGCTGCCCCCAAGGTTCCGCGAAACCTTAGACCACTAATCGGGTTTACCTGAATGAGATGAGGTCAACGACCGATGAACGATCGAAAGCAAGCGGCTCTTCATCGCATCGCGCGCGTCGAAGGACAGGTGCGCGGTGTTGGACGAATGATCGAGCAGGACCGCTACTGCATTGATGTTTTGAACCAGGTGATGGCGATCCGATCAGCGCTCTCGCAGATTGAGATCCTCATCCTGGAAGACCATGCGGACACTTGCGTCGAGGATGCGATTTCGTCCAGAGGTCCCGAGGAGCAGCGGCTGAAGTTCCGGGAGCTGATCGAGGTGTTCGAGAAGGTCTGCAGATGAGGTAGTCGAGACCATGCCATAGTGACCTGCGGCGGGTGCGCCAACAGCGTAACTAAAGCCGTCAACTCTGTGGACCCGAAGGCTGAGGTCCATGCGGATTCCACAAAGCGGACCGTCATAGTCGAATCGTCTGAATGTCGCGAGGCGTTTGTCGTCGTACTTGGCGAAGCTGGTTATCCGGTCTCCTGAGGACGGCACCAAGCGGGCGAGTGGCGGCCGCCTGCGCGGAAAACACGGGCGGCGGGACATATAAGGCAGGTGTAGCGGCCAACCGTCGGGCGGAACTTCGAAGCTCGTGACGGGTTCTGTCCCGTAATTGCGAAGGACGGCTCGAATTGCGCATCGTCTCCATATTGCTGGTTCTGGTGGCGGCGGTAGCGCTCGGATTTCTGACGGTGCCAATTTCCGGCTTCGCCGCCGATATGCCGCAGCATAACCACGCCGCGACTTCCGATCTCGGACCCGAAAATCCTTGCGATAAAGCCGACACGCTTTGCTGCCAGCCCGCCCATTGTAGCCCGATGTGTTTGCCTGCGAGCTATGAATCCGGCTTGGCGGTATCGCCCGGTTGGCAGCGGGCGCGCCCTGCGGCGACGCTCGTCTCAGCGCTCATATCCGGAATCGATCCGCCGCCCAAGTTCGCCTGAGCCGAACTGCCCAACGTGTTCAATCAGGAAAACTCCCATGAAAACTCTCAACGTAGTCCTGTGCTCAACTTTCATGCTTGCCGCCGCTTCGGGCCTTGCACACGCGCAAAACGCGGCAGCCCATTTCGAGCTGCCCAACGAATGCCGCCCTGAAACAGCGATGCACGGCGAAGGTCATTCGGACATGTCAGCTTCCGGCGGCGGTTCAGGATCGGCCACCGATTCGGGCACCATGAACATGGATGACATGGACCCGGATGCCATGACCGAAGCCATGCGCGCCAATATGGAAAAGATGATGGTCACCATGCCGGCCATGCACGAGGGGATGATGAACGACAATCCAGACATCGCCTTCGCGTGCGGGATGATCGCTCATCACCAAGGGGCAATCGACATGGCCGAGGTCCAGCTCGAATACGGAGAGGACGAAACGCTGCGCGACCTCGCTCGGACGATCATCGAGGACCAGAAACGAGAGATCGACGAAATGACGCAGTGGTTGGCTGAAAACGGCAGCTGATTCTTCGGGCCGCGCGAGGCCGTGCGGCCCGTCACCTTCAGAAGGAGATTAAAGATGACCCATCAACTCAGTGACGACATGAAGGCTTGCATAGACGCTTGCCTCGACTGCTACAAAGCCTGCCTTTCCACTTCGATGCACCACTGCCTCGAGGCCGGCGGCGAGCATACCGAACCCAAGCACTTCCGGTTGATGGCGGCTTGCGCCGAAATTTGTCGGACTGCGGCGCACTTCATGCTCATCGGCAGCGAGCATCATCGTCACGTATGTCGAGAATGCGCAGAAATCTGCGCCGAGTGCGCGGACGACTGCGAACGTCTTGGCGACATGGACGAATGCGTCCAAGCCTGCAAGAGATGCGCCGAATCGTGTCGGAAGATGGCGGCCTGATCGGAAGGTCCATGTTGATCGAATTCGAGGCGCGCCGTACAGCGCGCCTTCCCATTGACGAAAGCAATCGTTAGCTCCTGCCGGATAATGTCGGGCAATGGAGCGCAACGCAACCAGCGGTACAGCAATTGGGACGGAAGGCGAGGGGCCTTCGGGGGGTCGGCGGAGACTTACGCCGACTCGGACCCTCGCCGCTACCTTCGTCGCGGTTCTGCTCCTGCTGTTATGCACCTACTGGTTTCTTGCCGGCGACCACCGCATAGATCGGATCTTGTCGTTCGGCCTCCCGGACCCGTCGGGCGCTTCGGGTCATCGGGGATATTGGTCCTCGGCAGCATGGCTTTTCACGGCCCTCGGAAGCGTCGAAGTCGTGTTCGTCCTCGCGTCGGCGTTGGTATTGTTTCTGCTCCTGGCCGGACGGTTGAAGGATGCTGTGACGACCGTAGTGGTCATCGCCGGCGGCGCGGCGGCCGGCTACGCTGCAAAATTCGTCACAGGCTATTTCCGGCCCCATCATTCCCCCGGCTCGACTGAAATGCTCAACACGAGTTTCCCGAGCGGACACGCGCTTCTCGCGACCCTTCTGGTCGGGACGGCAGCGGTGCTAACCGCGCGATCGGCGGCATCTCCGACGGCCAAGGCTTCGGTATGGACCGCTGCCATCTTTCTGGCCGGTTCGGTCGGCCTAAGCCGCATCTATCTGGGCACACACTGGCCGAGCGACGTCCTTGCCGGATGGACTTTCGGAATTCTTTGGCTGGCCGCAACTGAGCGGAGCATCGGCAGGCTCTAGCCATCTCGTTCCGGAGGACAGCGAGCTCTCTCGCGATGGCTTGACGCAGCTTCGTTCAGAAGGAGATCGCGCTTGATCGCCAGAGTATCAACACGGCGGTGACGACCCGGACGCTCTGTTCAATACCTGGCGCTATGCAAGCCCTTGAGGAAGTGCGGCGTTTGCTTGAGACCGGTGGCCAACTCTGCTCGTCGAGCACCGTCTGTCACCGGAGGAGAACGCGCGCAATTGCAGGACCGCCTGACGCCGATCTGGAAGCGGATTGGTAGTGGCTGCCACTTCAACCGCGAAATGCGCAAAATAGTCGAGGCAGGGCTTCAAGATATCTCAGGTCGAAACCGGCTACGCGAAGGCCCCGAAGCCGATGGCGTTCATCTACGAAGGCCGAGCACAGCCATGAGAGGTCAGGTGCCGGCCTGCACCATCACCGGGCGGGTGAAACGCAGCCGAAGACAAGTGGGCCCGAAAATGTCGCGAATTCCAAACCGATGCCGATTTCGAAACACATGTCCTCACGCCAGTGGCAATGCGATGCCGGTAGTGTCATCCGAGGGAAAATCTGCGTAAAATGGAACTCATCCGATCCGCGCCAGAATCGGAAAGACGTCTAGCAGCCAGTAAGATAGTGCGCTCAGCCGTCCGGTTATCATGGCGACACCCATCAGGATCATGACTAACCCCGCGGCCTGATGCAGACGGCGACCAACGCGACCGATGCTCCGCAGTTTTTCTGCGATCCTGTCCGTGAAGCCGGCTACGATTAAGAATGGCACACCGAGGCCCGCCGAATACACGGCGAGAAGGGCAATGCCTTGCCCCACCGTCGCACTTGCAGCGCTGGCGGTGAGAATCGCACCGAGAATCGGGCCGATGCAGGGCGTCCAGCCGAAACCGAACGCGAGCCCGAGCACGTAGGAGGCGACGGGCCGACCCCCCGGAAGATTTAGGTGAAAGCGGAGCTCGCGTTCCATTGTCGCAAAGCGCGCCGCACCGATCATGAACAGACCGAACAGGATTACGATGGCGCCTCCGATAAGATTGAGCTCGTAGCGCCAGCTCAGGAGCGCCTGCCCGAGGGCGGTAGCCGACGCGCCGAGCGCCATGAAGATCGTTGAAAAGCCAAGGACAAAGCAGAGGCTCAGCAAGACGACACGCCGCCGCGACGGTGCCACTGCCCCCGTCACTGTTCCGCCGGCAATATAGGACACGTACCCTGGCACAAGAGGGAGAACACAGGGCGAAACGAACGATATGGCTCCGGCTAGGAGTACGGCGGTCAGCCCAAGAAGCGAGAGATCAGACATGGAACGTCTCTATGGTCGCCCGTCGCCACGGCCTAAGCTTGGCAGCCCTCGGGTAGGCCGCTGTCCGCTTCACTCTCCACTGCAGGAGGGGGTTGGGCCTTGCACCAAGGAAGAGATGGAGATCGCGGTGTGCTCCTGCTTTGCGCACTCGAATGTCCAGCCATTCGCTGAAGATCGTGTAGCCCAGCATGAAGAGGATAGCCGCGGCAGTCACGGCAGCCATTCAAGGATGCGGTCGAGCATATTTGGCTCAGGTGGGTGAGCGTTCGTCAGACCGTTTATGTAAAGAATCATGTTGATCCGTTCGAAGTCCACCCCGTGGAAGATAGCGGCATGGCGGGTCCCGCGGGCGATGACGTGAACCATTGGAGCGCCTTGATTGCGGCGCGACAACTCAGCGAGTTCGGTGATTATCTCGGTGACAGTATGTCCGCCTCCAGCCGTGACACGGAGCCAATTTGTGCCGTCCCATCCTTCGACAGCGAGTGCTTCGGGTGAAGCGACGGTAAGGAAAGTGACCATCTCACGCATCGGCGTGATGTTGATGGATTTCTGGACTTCGACCAGAAGAGCCTGCTGTTCGGCGCAAGGGCTACCACACTCATCGGGAAAGAAGCTCAGGACGATGATGCTGTCCGCCAGGTCGCGCAGGTCGAGTTCGACACCATTGGCGCTCATCAACTCGATGGCGGGCAGGCGTTGGGCGGCGATTTCGAAAGCCGGCTCCTTTTCGCCCATCGTCTCGTCAAGCCGTTCGCCCGGGTGATTGGCAAGGGCAGGTGTGGCAATACTTAGAATCGCAAGCAGGAGAAACGTCCTCATTTGCTTTCCTCATCCGGACCGCTCGCAGCCACTCCGAGAACCGGAACATCGACAGTGACTTCGCCGGCGGCCTCAAAATGGAGCGTGAGTGGAAAGGTCGAGCCTTCAACAAGCTTCTCCGAAAGGTCCATCAGCATCAGATGCATTCCCCCTGGAGCGAAATTCACCGCTTCTCCAGCAAGCAGATCGAGAGTTTCGCGATGTACCATTCGTCCGACCCCGTTAGCGTCGGTCTCAACGGCATGGATCATGACGCGGTCGGCTATGGGTGTTGATGCGCCGATCAGCCGGTCGTCCTCGTCGCTTTCCGCCGTCACGTAGGCAGCTCCAGGGCGGGAGGCGAGAATGCTGGCGCGTGCCCAAGGATCACTCACGACGACCTCGGCATGGGCAGCCAGCGGCAGCATGACCGTGAGTGCAGCAACAATCAGTACCCTCATTTTTCGTCCTGCCTTTCTTGGATTCGTGCGAGGACCTGACCGGCCATCTTCTGGGGTGATTGGTCTTGTTCCTGAAAAACATTATCGAACCGCCCGTCCGGGCGCATCAGATACATATGGCCGGCATGCGCCATCATGTAGCCGTCCGGGGCATTCTCATCGTCCATCCGCTCGTACCAGGTGCGGAAGTTGCGTGTCGCCTCGGCGACCTGCGCCTCAGTGCCAGTCAAACCAACGAGGCGGGGATGGAAGGCAGCGACATATTCGGCCATGACCGGGACGGTATCGCGCGCCGGGTCAACGGTGATAAACAGTGGTACCACGCGCTCTGCATCAGGACCGAGAAGATCGAGAACGCTCGCCATATAAGCTAGCGTTGTGGGGCAGATGTCAGGACAGTGTGTGAAGCCGAAGAAGACGAGTTGCCAGCGCCCGTTGAAGTCGGCCTCGATCACGGCGCGCCCAGTATGATCCATCAGAGTAAACTCCGAACGGATGTCAGTTTCACCGATGGTGGTCACTTCGACAGAGATCCCTCCAGGCGTTGGCGGGAGCAAGTAGGAGCGCGTCATCAGTGCGCCGCCAGTTGCAAGCAGGACTGCGGCCACGGCGCCCCAAAGCACCAGCCGAATACGCCGTAGATGACGGGTTGCCAATTCTGTGGTCATTCTTTCAACTCTTGTGAGAAACCCGCCCAGGCATTCGCCCAGGCGGGTGCGCAAGTTCAGCCATCCCGCGGTTCGGTCACGGGCGACTCGATCTGGTTGGTCATGGCCTGCATCATCTCAGTGCAGGCCTCCATCATCGGCCCCATTTGCTGCATCATCTGCATCATGCCCTGCATGCCGGTCATGTCGCCGTTCATCATGTTTCCGGGCATGGTAGTCTGATCCTGCATCATCTGATCAGGCGCCTGGCCACCGGCCTCCTGCGCAAACGCGGCCGTCGTCAGGAGCGCCGCCAGTGCGAACGCCGAAATGCTGAGTTTGGAAGCGATGTTCATGGTAGTGTCCTTTCAGTTGCTGGTTAGTCCGTCTTAACCTCCGGCCCTCCGGCCGGATTGCTCTTGCTGCCGCAAGATTTCGAGCCGCCCATCATGCACATTCCCAGACCGCACATTACGGCGCAGGGCGCGAGGGCGAGGATCAGGGGGGCTGCTCCGATGGCCGTCATCCAACCCCAGTTCAGCCACAGGCCAGCGGCGATCGCTGCCATGGCAGCAAGGATGAGGCCGCGTCGGCCGAAGCGGATGCGAATGCCCGACGGGCGTGCGACGGGGGATAGGTTGCTTGCATCGGTGGTTGTTTCGGTCATGGCTCAGGTTATCCCTTTGTGAGATTGATGATGGGCCGAAATTGCGCGACGGCTTCGGGGGTTATTCCATTTGGCCGGGCCTGCGAGCTGGCCGGTCTCGCGCCCCCGCGATTGATAAAAAAGATCGTCGGAGGGCTGGTTTCCGCCGGATGCGAGCGTCTTCAGCAGTTTTTCGGCGAGGTAGATGCCGAGATATCGGATCTCGATCTCGTGGGAGAGCGGCATCGGCCGAAGGGCCACAGCAGGAGGGTCGGCCAACGCCATTTCGCCGGCGAAAAAGGCGAGACGCTTCATGATCCGTCCTCCGCCTGCAATCGCCGCACGACGGAAAGGATATCCTCTTCGAGCGACGTTCGATCGAACGGTCCGACGTGCTTGTAAGCGATCCGCCCGTCGGCATCGACAACGAAGGTTTCGGGGAGACCGTAGACGCCCCAGTCGATTGCGACACGACCCGACTGGTCCGCACCGATCCGGGTGTAGGGGTCGCCAAGCTCTTCTAGGAAGGCCAATGCCTCCACGGCATCGTCCTTGAAATTGATTCCGTAGATTGGAACTATGCCGTCCTCGGCAAGCTCGTTGAGCAGAGGCATCTCCACCCGGCAGGGCACACACCACGATGCCCAGACATTGACAATCGATACCTGGTCGCGAAGATCGGCGGAAGAAAAGCCGGTCTGCCTGCCCTCGACCGGAGGAAGGTCGAACTCAGGGATCGGCTTGCCGATGAGTGTCGATGGCAGGCTGTCGTCGTTGTCGTTGAGCCCCCAGTAGAGCGCCAGTGCAACGGCGGCGAAGACCGCGACGGGCAACATCAGAACCAACCTGCCGACCCACGACGGAGCCCGACCTTCGCTTGTGCTCATGACCTGTCCTCGTCGTTCGCCGTGACCTCGGCCTGGAAAGTACGCTGGCGCTCGGGCCACGTGCTTTTGATGTAGGCCAGCACGGCGCGGATCTGGGCATCGTCCAACGTGCCTTCGAAGGCGGGCATGTCGCTCTCGTAGCCCGGCACGACCGCCTCGACACCGTTCTTGGTGATCGTGAACAGATCCTGGTCCGAATGGTGCCAGGTGTGCCCGGTTTCGTCGTGCGGCGGAGCCGGCATACGGCCGTTGTCGAGCCTGCGCTTCCAGTCGGCTTGACCCTCCAAATTGGCACCGTGGCAGGAGGCGCAGTTTTCCGCATAGAGTTGCCGTCCAACCGCAATTTCTTCCGTCGTCACCGGCTCGCCCAGGACCGTCAGGCCCTCCGCACTCGCGTCGTGGTCCTGCTGTTGCGCGAGCGCGGCGATGGCCACAAGACTGGTAACAGTGGCACTGGCGAGTATGATCAGTTTGCGGGTCATTTCGGCCCCCTCAGGTATTTCACCAGAGCCACGAGGCTTAGGACCAGGACCGCAAAAACAAGCAGTAAGACAAGACCGCCGCCGGCCATCATGAGGCCCATCATCGGCCCGTTCATCATTCCCATCATGCACTCACTCATTGGAATAGACGGTGATTCCGCCCTCGCCGAATGCGTAAGTCTTCAGGGTGCCGCTTTTCTCGGGAGCCATGCCTGGGGCGTTCGCCGGCATTCCGGGCAGCGTGATGCCTTCAATCTCCGGGCGCTCGGTCAACAGCCGTTCGATAATCGCGGTCGGCACAAGGCCGCTGACGTAATAGCCGTCGATCTCAGCCAGATGGCAGCCGAGTCCTTGCTCAGGAACACCCGCCTCGACCGAGCGCCTGTCGAAGTCCTGGTCGTCGACGAGGGTCACGCGATAGCCGTTTGCCTGAAGATAGTCGGCGTAAGCGTCACAACACCCGCAGCCCGGACTGCGCCAGATCGTGATGTCGCGGGAGAGTCCAGCCGCAGTCATCTCTCCCATGCCGTCGACTGTCTGCTGATCCGTCTGCGCACTGGAGAGTGTCGTGAACGCAATCGCTCCTCCGACTGCGAGCGCCGCGAGCGAGGTGAGGGCGAATAGTTTTCTCATTTTAGTCTCCATCAAGCGACCACGAGAGTGGTCCAGTTTGCGCCGCCATCGCGGCTGAGTTTCAGGACGCCGTCGAGCACGGCGATCAAACGTTTTTCATCGGCGGGATGAACAGCGACCGCCGAGGCATCGCCCTGCGCGACGTGCGACCAAACCACGCCGCCATCGCGGGACGTCCAGACGCCCGACGGCAGCGCGGCGTACAGTGTTTCGGGTGCAGAGAGTGCACTGGCGAGCGCTCGGACCGGTTCGCTCCTTGGGAGCGGAGCTTCCGAAGGAGGCGTGTCGCCTGCAACCAGGGCATCCATTGCGTCGCCGGGCTGGACGTCCTGCCAGCGGCAGAAGCAGTCGGGAACACGCGTCAAACCCGCCGGGGTGCCGGCGTAGATCCAGATTCCTCCCATGCCCGTCGCCAAATCGACTGAAGCGAGCGCCAGAGGGTCGCGTTCAGCGTCCTCGAGCCAGGGACGATCGATAGCAAGGCTCCAGTTTCCACCAGCGTCCTCGCTTTTCCAAAGGCCGTCCCCCCGGACTGCTGCATAGAACACGTCAGGTTGGCCGGCCGCTACGGCCACAGCATCGACTTCACCCTCGGCGAGCCCACGGGAGCGAGTTTCCCAGCTGCGTCCACCATCTTGGGACAAGGCGACGCCGCCAGAAGAGAGACCGGCAAAGAGACGTCCCGGTTGCGCAGGGTGCGTAGCCAGGCCTAGAACGGCGGCAGGGACCGGCAGCGCTGTCCAGGACTTGCCGTCATCCTCGCTGCGGATCAGGTTGGAGCCAGCGGCGAGCAAAGCATCGCCATCGAAGGCCAAGGCCGCCGTGGGCACGGCAGCACGCAGAGCCATCGGTAATGCCAAGGCACCGAGTGCAGCACTGGAACCCAGGATGAACACGCGGCGCGTGAGCGCCGGATATGAATGGCGGGGCATAAGTATTCCTCATCAAATTCTCGGTCCACCGCAGGGGCCGGTAGGCGCCGCAGGCGGTGAGGAGACGCTTGCGCGCATCGGAGAACATGCGTCGCCGAGGCACAAGATGACGTCCCGGATGCGCTCGCGCGCCGGGCGTCAGATCAGATGAGGGTTCGAGGAGGTTGTTTGGCTGGGGGTCCGGTAAGACCGCGCAAATCCTGCGTCACCACCGGACTAAGCGTTTGACGCGGAGACTGAAACATCCCCTGCGACTGCGGGACAAGCAAAGATGCGAAACCACCCGCTCCACAGATGAAGTTGCACGCGAAGGCCGTCTGGCCTGCATCGGCGTCGCCACATGCGTCGCAATCGGACATGTCCATCGCGGCATCGTCGGAGGCAATCATGGCGGCGGTCATCTCCGCCGAACCCGCTGCATACGCGACCGAACTTGCCGCGAAAGCAGCAAGGACGGTAACCACAACTAGGCGGGCGAAGAGCTTCATACCGATAACTTATCCTATAGGTGGTTGCATTTCCATAGATATGGTTGCGATCAATTGCGCCTTCGAAGTGTCTTCAGGCTGTTCCGGAGTGAGCCAGATCGTTGACGATCGGACATTCAGGGCGATCGTCGCCATTGCAGCGATCGACAAGATCACGAAGTGTTGCACTCAACGACTGCAGCTCCGAAATCTTTTTATCGACATGGGCAAGATGCTTTTCGGCAATCTTCTTGACCTCTGAACTCGATCGCTCACGATCCTCGTAAAGGGACAAAAGCGTCCGGCACTCATCTATGCTGAATCCAAGGGATCGGGCGCGGCACAGAAATGTAAGCTTGTGCAGGTCCTCAGACTCGAAATCACGATATCCGTTTTCGCTTCGCGAGGGCCGCACCA
>DFMV01000082.1:34790-39669 GCA_002375765.1 Rhizobiales bacterium UBA3584
GCCTTGACCTTCCCATCGGTGGAAGCGCTACTTTTTGGTGCTCAACTGCTTGGAGGGTTGACCATGGATGTAGCGCGCGCCAATTCGGGAATGACCAGAGACCCAGTCTGCGGCATGGTGGTAGAGACGGAGGACAGCAGCCCCCGCCATGAGCACAAAGGCCATCTCTACCACTTTTGCTCCGAGAATTGCCGGTCTCGCTTCGCCGCCTCGCCTGGCGCCTTTATAGAGGCCGTCGACCCGGTCTGCGGCATGGCAGTCGATCGGGCGACTGCCAAACACTTGTCCTCGCATTCAGGCGAAAACTTCTACTTTTGCTCGGCTCGCTGCAAGGAGAAGTTCGAAGCGGCCCCCGAGACATACCTCAAGGGCAAGCCGACGCCAGAACCGATGCCAGCCGGCACCATCTACACCTGCCCGATGCACCCTGAGATCGAGCAGGTTGGCCCGGGGGACTGCCCGATCTGCGGGATGGCGCTGGAGCCCAAAGGCGTGCCGCAGGGCGACGAGGGCCCAAACCCAGAACTGGTCGACTTCTCGCGGAGGTTCTGGATTGGTGTCGTCCTGACCATTCCGGTTCTCCTTTTGGCAATGGGCGGCTATGTCGGCATGCCGATCCGTAGTTGGACCGGGGAGCGACTTGCGCACTGGCTAGAACTCATTCTGGCCACGCCAGTGATCCTTTGGGCGGGGTGGCCGTTCCTAGTGCGGGGGTGGAAAAGCTTCCGCAGCCTGAACCTCAACATGTTCAGTTTGATCGCCATGGGCATTTTTGCGGCGTGGGCGTTCAGCACTGTCGCCGTGATCGCACCAGGCCTTTTCCCCAGCGGATTCCGCGACGCTGAGGGGAACGTGGGTATCTATTTCGAGGCTGGGTCTGTGATTGTGGTTCTCGTCCTCCTGGGCCAGATCCTGGAGCTGCGAGCGCGCGAGCGGACTGGCTCGGCCATCCGCGCGCTGCTCGATCTCGCGGCTAAGAGCGCTCGCGTGATCCGCGAGGGCGGCGTTGAAGAGGAGGTGCCGCTCGAAGATGTGGAGATCGGCGACCGAGTCCGGGTGCGTCCGGGTGAAAAAGTGCCGGTCGACGGCGAGGTCGTGGAAGGACGGTCGTCGGTGGACGAGTCGATGCTGACGGGCGAACCGGTGCCGGTAGAGAAAATCGCCGGCGATCCTGTCACTGGAGCAACGATCAACGGGACCGGCAGTCTCATCATTGAGGCGAAGCGAGTGGGCAAGGACACGATGCTCGCGCAGATCGTCGAGATGGTGGCGGCCGCCCAGAGATCGCGCGCGCCGATCCAGAAGCTTGCCGACGCTGTAGCAGGCTACTTCGTACCGGCGGTGATTGCGATCGCGATGCTGTCATTCTTCACCTGGTCCATCTGGGGTCCGTCGCCTGCGCTGGCCTACGCTCTCGTCTCAGCCATTGCCGTTCTTATCATTGCCTGTCCCTGCGCGCTCGGTCTTGCCACGCCAATGTCGATCATGACGGCGACAGGGCGCGGTGCGCAAGCGGGCGTGCTCATCAAGAATGCCGAAGCGTTAGAAGCTTTCGAGAAAGTGGACACGCTGATCGTCGACAAGACCGGAACGCTTACGGTCGGCAAGCCGGAGCTTTCCGCCGTGCTGCCCGAGAGCGGGCATGACGAAGCCGAGATTCTGCGCCTCGCAGCAAGCCTGGAGCGGGGCTCAGAACATCCGCTGGCGGAGGCGATCGTCCGAGGTGCCGAGGCGCGAGGGATCACGCTCGCCAAGGCCGACGATTTCGAGGCGGTCACCGGGATGGGCGTGAAAGGCACGGTCGACGGCAAGGCGGTCGCCTTGGGCAATGCGAAAATGCTGGCGGAGCTCGGGGTCGAGGCACCTTCCGCGGCCGAGACCGCAGACGCCCGACGCGACGAGGGCGAGACCGTCATGTTCGTTGTCCTCGACGGAAGGGTCGCAGGTCTCGTGAGCGTCGCGGACCCGGTCAAAGAAACGACGCCGGCGGCGCTCAAGGCGCTTCATGAGCTCGGCTTTCGGATCGTCATGGCGACGGGCGACAACGTGCGGACGGCTCGCGCCGTTGCCAGCCGTCTCGGCATCGACGAGATACGGGCCGACGTGCTGCCTGAGGACAAGGCGCGCATCATTCGAGACCTGCAAGCCGAAGGACGTAAAGTGGCGATGGCTGGGGATGGCGTGAACGATGCGCCGGCACTGGCTCAGGCCGATGTCGGCATCGCCATGGGCACCGGCGCCGACGTCGCAATCGAGAGTGCTGGCTTCACCCTAGTCAAGGGTGATCTCGGCGGGATCGTGAGGGCGCGCCGCCTGTCGCTCGCAACGATGCGCAACATCCGGCAGAACCTGTTCTTTGCGATGATATACAACACGGCCGGCGTTCCGATCGCGGCTGGTCTTCTCTATCCGTTCTTTGGACTGCTGATCTCGCCAATGTTCGCGGCCGCCGCAATGAGCCTCTCGTCCGTCTCGGTGATTGGCAATGCGCTCAGGCTGAGATCGGTTCGCTTGTCGTCGCACATAGGCGGCCAGTAACGACAACAGCCTGAACACCAAGTGGCAATCAGAAAGAGTTCCAAGCAAAATTGCTGTCCGGCACGATGGATGACCTCGAACATTTTTGCAACCTCGATGATCTGAGGTAATTTCTCTTGGAGGAGTGTTGAGCGGCCGATGAAGTGTTGACCCACTATTATAACTCACGAGGAGGCTGGAATGAGTTTGCTATCCCGCTCCGGCGAGTGGATTTTCACGCCGCGAAACGCGGAGCCGAAAAGAACCTATAGCGGGAATGGAGGGGCTGAACTGGATGATGGGTGGCATGACCTTTGCTGCGGGTTTGACCCAGATTGTGCTCGTGCTCGTGATCGCGGCACTGATCAAACATCTGAGGGGTTGAAGCCGGGCAAACTGCCGCGACCCGGGGGGCAGGGATGAGTGGCGGCAAGGATATTGTTATCGTCACGGGCAGCAGCGGGTTTATTGGCTCCGCCGTTATTCGCAAGCTGGCAGGTCGGTTTACCCTCATCGGACTGGACCGGGAAACATCGCCACACCCCCCTTCGGAAGCCGAATGCGTATGCATTGACCTGACCTCGCAAGAAAGCGTTGCGGCAGCGCTTGAACGCGTTCGCACTGCCTATGGCAACCGTATCGCCTCGGTGATTCATCTCGCCGCGTATTTTGATCTGAGCGGCGAGCCGAACCCCAAATACGAGCAGGTTACGGTCCATGGGACCGAGCGGCTGCTCCGCGGTCTACAGGCGTTCGATGTTGAACAATTCATTTTCGCCAGTACAATGCTGGTCCATGCACCGGGCAGGCGCGGCGAGCCGATCGACGAGGACTGGGCGCTCGATGAAAAGCTCCCTTACAGAGCCTCCAAGATTCGAACGGAGGAGCTGATCCATGAAATGCGCGGAGGCGTGCCCGCTCTCATTGTACGCCCAGCCGGCGTCTATGATGACATGTGCCACTCGGCATTTCTCTCACGTCAGATCGCGCGCATTTACGAGCGCCAGCTGATCAGCCATGTCTATCCCGGCGATCTCGATTCCGGTCAGCCTTTCCTGCACCTCGACGATCTCACCGATGCTTTGCAAGACGCTATTGATCGCCGCAAAGAACTATCGTCAGAAGTATCAATTCTTCTGGGCGAGCCCGAAACGCTCAGTTTTGGTGAGCTCCAGCGTGACCTTGGCCGCCTGATTCATGATGAGGATTGGGAAACGCGCCCGGTCCCGAAATCGTTCGCGCGGGCCGGCGCCTGGATTGAAGGGGAGGTTTTCGACGAGGACCCGTTTATCCGACCGTGGATGGTCGACATCTCCGATGACCACTACGAACTCAATATTGCTCGCGCACGGGATTTGCTCGGATGGCAGCCCAAGCATTCCTTGCGAGAAACGCTGCCGAAAATGATCGATGCGCTGAAAGCGGACCCGGTCGGCTGGTATAAGGCCAACAAGCTGAACTCGGCGAAGGTCGCCGCGCAGCAGGTCGAAAAGGAGCAGCAGAGCCACAGCAGCAAAGAGCCGCGCCAGCATCAGGAAATGATGCGCGAGCACATGCAGGAAATGCGGCAAATGCATTTCAACATGCTCTGGGTGCATTTCCTTAACATCCTGCTCGGGCTTTGGCTCGCCACCAGCCCGTTTGTCTTCGGCACATTCGGTGAGGACAATTTCCGTGAAGCAGTACTACGCGTCACGGAAGAACGCGGACTGTGGGACCCGGCGCTGCGGAGCGCGCTCACCGCCTGGAGCGGCCTGGTCAGCGGCATTCTGATCATGGTTTTCAGCGCTCTGTCACTGTCACCGCGCTTCAGTTGGGCGCCATGGGCGAATACCGCAGTCGGAATCTGGCTTCTCTTCGCGCCACTCATCTTCTGGACCCCAAACGCCGCCGTTTATGCCAATGACACATTGGTGGGCGCACTCGTGATTACTTTTGCCATCCTGGTGCCGATGATGCCAGGCATGAGCCACGAAGGCATGATGGACTCCTCCGACATGCCCCCTGGCTGGACCTATTCGCCCTCAACCTATTTGCAGCGCCTGCCGATCATCGCGCTCGGCGCCATTGGGTTCGTTATCTCCCGCGTGCTTGCCGCCTATCAGCTGGGCCATATCGATGGCGTCTGGGAACCGTTCTTTTCCGGCGATGCGGTCCGGAATGGCACCGAGTATATTATCACCTCGGACGTTTCCAAAGCCTGGCCAATTGCGGATGGTGGTCTGGGCGCCACCACTTACATGTTTGAGGTGTTAATGGGCGTCATGGGAGGCCGCGCCCGCTGGCGTACGATGCCATGGATGGTCCTCCTGTTCGGCATTGTCGTCGTGCCGCTCGGCGTCATATCGATCTACTTCATCAT
>DFMV01000082.1:39864-45715 GCA_002375765.1 Rhizobiales bacterium UBA3584
CTCGATGAACTCGTGGCGATGGGGCAGTTCCTGGTCCTAAACAAGCGGCGCGGACGACCGTTCTGGCGATCTTTCTTCAAGGGCGACGCGCTGCCCGGCAGCGGCGAGGACAAGCAACCCGGTTTCGATTCCGATCTCGGGGGCACGATCACGTCGGCGACCCGTGGGGTGACTGTACCGTGGACGCTCGTTGGAAGCGCTGCCGTTGGCCTTTGGCTGATGTTCAGCCGTCTAGCGTTCGGTACCGAGCCACCGATGGCGGACAGCGATCATCTGGTCGGCGCGCTCATCGTCACCGTTGCCGTGATGGCTATGGCGGAAGTCGCGCGGCCCTTGCGCTTCATCAACGTAGCCCTTGGGCTGTGGCTGATTGCGTCGCCCTGGCTGCTTATCGGCGCGGCACCGCTCGCTTCGGGGGCAAGCGTTGTCACCGGCATTCTCCTGATCGGCCTTAGCCTGCCGCGCGGTCCGCGTAGTAAGGAGCATTACGGGGGCTGGGACCGCTACGTCGTGTGAGCCGTGAGAATCCGCGGCTTGGTCGCGACATAACCAAGAACGGCAATCATCAGCCCGGCGCCCGGCGGAGCACGCCGATAATCGGGCAGTCGGCGGCCGTTCCGCCCTCACAGCGCGCGGCCGTATCGGCAAGCGAGCGCTCCCTGCGCCGAAGATCGGCAATCTTGAGCCGAATATGCTTCAGATGGGCGAGCGCCGCCTCTTGCACATCGCCGCAGGCGCAACTGCCTTCGACAAGCCCTAACAAATTGCGGATTTCGTCAAGGGTGAAGCCCAGCTCACAGCTGCGCCGGATGAATACCAGCCGTTTCAGGCGCGCTGGAATAAAGCCGGTGGCCGCCTTCGGTGCGGGGTGGCGACGGAAAAAGCCCGATCCGTTCATAATAGCGGATCGTTTCGATATTGACGGCGGTTCGCTGTGACAGCTCCCCAATACCGAACTCCCGGTTCTGTGCCAAAAATAACCTCTTGAATCTGAAGCCGCTACAGATTGCATCCTACAGCTTGAAGTTGACCGGATCGAGGGAAACTGGACGTGCTGCTGACCCTCGCAGTCTTCACCGGGATCACGATTGACGCTCTTTGGAGAAAGCAACGGACGACATGGCGGATTTTCAGAGCACTCTCATCTGTCCGCGCTGTGGGCACCAGGAAACCGAGATCATACCTACGGACGCATGCCAGTTCTTCTATGACTGCAAAGGCTGCGGCGCTGTCCTGAGCCCGCAAGAAGGCGATTGCTGCGTCTACTGCTCCTATGGATCAGCGCCGTGCCCGCCGATTCAGGAAGCTCGAAAAGGCGGTTCATCCGCGAACTGCTGCGCCGCTTCACTGGTTGGCGCGTGATGACGGAGAAGTTCGACCTGATCGTTAGTGGCACCGGAACGGCTGCGCGCGTGGCGGCGATGCGCACCCGCGCGGCGGAGCGTTCCGTCGCACGGGTACTCGGCGCGCATCTGGTCGGCCCGCACGCCGATGAGGTCATCAACCTGTTCGCGCTCGCGATCCGGCATGGCCTGATCGCAACGGCTCTCAAGCAGACGACGCTCGCCTATCCGACCGGAGCCTCTGACATCGGCTACATGCTTTAGGAGCGCCGCCGTTTGGCCCCGATTTTGCGCGCGGCGCCTTCGATCTTGGCGTCCAGGACGAGCAGTCCATCCCGGTGACAAGGTAGCGGATGGATTGGGCCGGCGGCGCTCATGCTCATGCTCCTTCTCGGCATGGGATGATCGGGCGGACCTTGCCGCCGGGGGTTTGTTCAGGTGGCTCATCCCCCAGGTCGATGGTTATTCCGTCCAGTCCGTGCCTCGACAGAAGTTCCCGCAGACCTGTTTCCACCACTGGCCATACCGCTCCGGCATCCCGGGACAGCCGGAGACGTATGCGAAGGGCGGACGGGGCAGTCTGGACCACCTGATAGAGATCTATGCCGGGAATAGGGTCCAACAAGGTGTAGAAGGCCAGCGGCGGCAACGTGACGACCCGTCCGTCGGGCACTTCGAAACGGACCAGGTCCGCGGCCCGACCCTGGACCCGTATGGCCGGGAACGGCGATCCGCACGGGCATGGGTCTGGGCGCTCGAGTACACTGTCGCCCAAGTCGTAGCGGATGATGGGCTGCAGTCGGTTGGCCAGATTGCTGACCAATACGGTATGAGAGACCCGCCCCGGCGGAACAGGCTGGTGGTCGGCGTCGACCGGCTCGAAGGTGACCCAATCGCTGTTGACGTGCAGCCAACCGTGCTTGCAACTGAAGCTCAAGAAGGGCACCTCCGTGGAGGCATAGCTGTTCCCGACCTTGGCTCCGAACGCCGTGGCGATGCGACCGTATTCCTCCGGGGCAAGGCCCTCCGCCGAAATGGCGAGTAGAACTGGATTGATGCGGAGCCGTCCTTGTTCCTGCTCGGTCGCAAGAAGAGCAGCGATGCTGGCATAAGGCGCCACAAGCACCGGGTGGAAGTCGTTCAGGGCCTTGACGAGTTCAGGTACGGGCTGGTGCACGGAAAGCTGCAGGACGCTCGATCGCCGGCGCCGTATCAGACCGGCGGCGGCAACCGCCGAGGCGAAGTGCCCGCCCTTGGCCATGACCATGGCCATGCGAGCTCGACCCAGGATGATCCGGAGCACGTCATGGACATTCAGCCAACTGGACAGCATCCGCATGGCGATGGCTTGGGTAATCGCCATGGTACGCCCGTCAAGGAGGAATATCCCGCGGTGTCCGGTGGTGCCCGAAGTGGTGGCGAGAGTATATCCATGGAAGGGGGTACCGACCTTGGATACGTCGTCGGCAAACGCCTGCGCCTCGTTCATCCCTATGGCCGGATCGGTGACCCATTCATCGAAGGCGTCCATCAGCATCTTCTTGCTGGTGACCGGGAGTGCCGACAGTTCTACTGGACCTTGGGGCAGATCCCGATAGTGCCGGGCATAGAAACGGGAGTTCAAACGTGCGAACGCCACCATCTCCTGCAGCCGGCCCCGTTGCCGCCGCACGATCCCGGCCTTGCCTTCTTTCTTGGCACGGCGGATGTCGTACGCGAGAGCTAAGATATTCTCTCCCAATTGGTGGCCCTCCTTTCGATCCGTGTGACGTGTTGTGGTGCCACGATCAGGAGTCTACAATCGGTAGTCACTACAGGAGCAATAGGAAAAATGCAGATCGGAGATCTGGCCCAGCGAACGGGCGTCAACATCGAAACTATCCGATATTACGAGCGGGTGGGCGTGCTCCCCCAGCCGGCACGTCTCGGCAATGGCCGGCGGATCTACGATGAAGCGGACGTCAGGCGCCTCGGATTCATCCGGCATGCCCGTGGCTTAGGATTCGATCTGCAGTCGGCACAGACCCTGCTGGCCTTGCAGGAGCACCCGCAGGCATCCTGCGCCGACGCCAGCCGCATGGCACAGGCGCAACTGGACGAAGTTGAACGACGGATCGGCCGGCTCCAGAGTCTGCAGCTCGAACTGTCGAGGATTGTGACGGAATGCCAGAAAGGAGTGGTCGCGGAATGTCGGATCATCGAAGCGCTCAACGTGCCATCGCCTTGATCGCGGCCAGGCCGCCGCATGACGCGACCGGACACACCTGGCATCACTCCGACCCCTGCCGGCGCCCCGTCCAGGCTGCGCAACCACGACCAGCTCCACTTGGCCGGGCACTATTTTGCGCCAGCCTCACCCAATAAGCATCGCATTTCTATCAGAACCGTCGCACCCGCATCGCTAAAGGCACTGCCTGACCTCGGATCCGCGCCGGTGTGCTGCCGAGGATGGTATCCATAAAAAGGGAGCGCTGCGCCAGCAATAACCGGCTTGGATCAGCTTGTGCCATAGTTCCCGCAGGTATCTAGGGCGCACGCGGTCTCCGTCAGCAGCTCGTCGCTAAGCAAAAACAGATCATTCAGACGTTGGTCGCTCAGGCGATAATGGACAAAACGGCCGCGCTGCTCGCCGGAGACGAGGCCGCATTCGCTGAGACACCGCAGATGGTTCGACGCGTTCGACTGCGACAGACCCGTGATCGCGACGATTTCGCCGACAGACAACGGCCGCGTGCGCAAAGCATCAAGAATTGACAAGCGCGAGGCATCGGCCAATCCCCGGAATAGCTTCGTACGCAGAGCAAAGGTTGTATCCTTGATCCGCTCCAGCACTTCGACATTACTAGACATATCAGTCACGGATGATATATAGCCTCTCTCGAACAGGAAAGATAGCCATGACAATAACAGCATCAGCGCACGATGCCGAGACCGCACGTTACCGCGTCACCGGCATGGATTGCCCCTCCTGCGCGGCTAAGATCGAGAAGGCAGTGCGCTCGGTTGGGGTGGACGAGGTAAAGGTTTCGACTGCCACGCAGATCATGACGTTGCACGTAAGCGACCCCGCGTCCTGCCTCCCGGAGGTCGAACGCGCTGTCAGCAGCATCGGATACCGGCTTGACCGTCTGGATGCGCCCGAAACCGACTCCGAGGGCGACATTGACGATCTGCCAAAGGACCTCTCGCACATTACGCCAGCCTACAAACGCGCGTTGTGGATCGTGGTCGTCCTCAATGTCGGCTACGGAATCGTTGAGATGTTCGGTGGCTTTATCTCTGGTTCGCAGGCGCTGAAGGCCGACGCACTCGATTTCCTGGGCGACGGCCTCATTACTTTTCTGGGCATTCTCGCCATCGGGTGGAGCCTTGTTTGGCGTGCCCGTTCCGCCTTGATCCAAGGCCTTTTCCTTGGGGCGCTCGGACTTGGAGTCCTCGTAAACACGGCCTATCGCGTGCTGGTGCAGCAGCAGCCCGAGGCCGAGCTGATGGGCCTGTTCGCACTGGTCGCGCTCGTCGTCAATGTCGTTGCGGTTCTTCCATTGCTGCCCCACCGAACCGGCGACGCGAATGTGCGGGCGGTCTGGCTGTTTTCGCGCAACGACGCGATCGGAAACGCAGCCGTCGTCGTGGCTGCGGGTCTGGTAGCTTGGACCGGAACAGCTTGGCCGGACCTCGTCGTCGCCGCCGTGATCGCCGGCCTGTTCCTGCAGTCGTCCTGGTCGATCATCCGCGACGCCCGCAGCGATTTGCGGGAAGCTTCGTCGACACGGCGGGGCGCTCCGGCATGATATCGAGCCGCGAACCCGACCGCTCCTTCACGAACCGCGCCTTGTCGATCAGCTTGACCCGGACAACCTGTCACGGAAGAGCATGAGCACCTGGATATGGGCTGCTGTCCTGTTGGCCGCCGTCTTCGCGGCGGAGTGGGGTTCCGATCATCTGGCGGAGCCCCTTCGTAAGTTGCGCAAACAGTGGGGGCTTTCGGCGGCTGCTGGCGGCTCTCTGATCGGCATCGCCACTGCAAGTCCGGAAGTCGGTGTCAACGTTACCAGTGCCGTGCGGGGCGTGACCGATATCGGCTTGGGGGCAATGCTCGGCTCGACCGCCATCGGCATACCCGCGCTCGTCTCCGTCGGCTATCTCGCAACGCGCAAGCGCGACATTCCCGATGATCCGGGACATCAACAGCACCTGCGCGAGCACCTGCTGCGTGTCGATCCCAAAGCAGCGACCGTACAGGCTCTTCCTTATCTCGGCATACTGGCGCTCGCGGCTATCCTGATCCTTCCTGCGCCCTGGCAGGGGCTGCAGCCGATCGATGGCTGGATCCTGTTAGCCGCCTACGTCGCCTATGCCGCCCAGGCATTTTTTCGCGGCCGCGAAAAGCCCGAGCAGGTTGAGTGGTCGCGCAAGGGAATCTGGATGGCGGTCGCCGGCGTCGGGGTTCTCGCACTCGGCGCCTATTTCACCGTCATTTCCACGCAAAATCTAGTGCAGGCGTTTGG
>DFMV01000081.1 GCA_002375765.1 Rhizobiales bacterium UBA3584
CCAGAAATCTAGGGGCTATTCAAATACCGAAATGAACGACAAAAAGAATGAGCTCGACTGGATCGAGGGAATGATGCGCGTGAGCCAGTTTGATTTTCCCGAAAGTGGACCATTCGTTTCAAACACTGAAGATGAGCCGGACGGTATGGTCGATCTGGGATGGGACCAGAACAAGCCCTTCCCTGCCTATCGCGTGACCAACCCCGACGGATCGTCTGAACTCGTTCCGTTCACGCCGCTCGCTCAAACCCCTCCGGAGGGCTATCTCGGCGATTTCTATGTCGATGAATTCACCGATGCAGCGATCAAGAGGCGGTGGAAGTGCCTGCGGGATCGCGTCGCCATCGAGCAGGTCTTTAGCGCGCGCGACGACATCGCTGTTCCCCATCAGTTCCGCGCGACGGGAACGCTTGACCCCCACGGCCGGATTAATCCAGAAGACGATATCGATCTTAGCCAAGTTCGACGCCCCAGTTATTTTGGCCAGGCCCCTTACAACGAGCCCATTGCCCAGGCGGACCATGCAACCAGTGCCGTTGAGTTCACGGTGCCCCGTGAGCCGCACGAAACCCAGCACATGGGACTTTCGGGGTCGATCAAACTCAGAGGATGGCACTTGCACGGCCGAGGCGTTCCCGACGGCAAGGGCGGGACGGTTCGAGCCCTGGTGGTGGTCAATGCCGGCCGGACCATGGAGACAACGGCCATCCAGGAAAGCAGCGAACCACCGATTTATTGGGAGAGTTCGCGAGAAAAATGGTTGATTAATCCGACCGGTGTGGGCTTTGCACAAAACGAATGCTGGGGGCTGACCGGTTGGCGGACCAACCATATCCTGGCCTATTGGCAGGCCGGGTTCGACGTCCTGACCTTTGATAAGCGGGGCCACGGGATTTCGGGCGGTCAAAACGACTCCAACACCAACGAACAGGCCCAGGACATCTTCCGAGCTCTCGATGCACTCGAAACCGGCTCCGGCCTAAAGATCCTCACTCCTCAAGGAGATCTGCTTGAAGGTGATGGCGCAGCAGGTCGCCTCCTTGGGGGGTATGGCCGGGCCAAAGATGTGCCCGTGATCATCACAGGCGCTTCACAGGGTTGTATGATCACCTGTTGGGCAATGCACAAAAATTTCGTCGGTGGATGCGATTTTGAGCGGGGTGAAGTGACCCAAGCGGACCCGCTGGGCTATAATATACGTGCCGCCATCCTGTTTGCGCCATTTCCGTCGGGCTTGGGATATCGTGCCCCAATCGACTCGCTCGTAGAGGCCTCACGACGCCTCGACCTCAACGTCCAAATGTTTCTCTCCAGCGAAACACTGGCAACCATCGATCGTTGGCCCGGCGTCTTCATTGGCCGAGGGCTTTGGGATTACTCTGAATCCCTGGAAGGCTCTTTAGAGATCTATCGTCGCGCTAAAGGTCCCAAAGCCTTCGTTACGGTCCGGGGGCCTCACAGCGAAAATGAGTGGGGGCCCGAGAGTACCGCCTATATGCGCGATCATATGGTCAAGTTCGCACTCAATATCCTGTCCGACCAAGCCATGACTGACCTGCCACAGCCGCGCAGCCTAAGAGAGGCAGTCGAGAATGCCCCGCCCTATTGGTCCTATGGGGCACAGTTGCCTGACCAACGCTAGGCGATAAGCATTTGCATTTGGGCGGCCATTGAGCCGCCCATTTCGTCTTTTTGCGTGAAATTTCACATGCATTCTTGACAAGGTACTTAACTAACTTAATTATGTTCCCACACTATCCATGGGAGGCGAAGATGGAACAGGACATTCAATTCGAACCCACGGTGGGACGGGAGGACCTTTTGATTGCTGGCAAGGATGATGCGTTCCGCGAGATGGTGCACAACCTGCTGGCCTTTTCGGCCCGGCTCGAGCAAATCCGCTCCCGATTTGGAGCGTTTGTCGGCCTTTCGGGGGTCCAGTACACTCTGCTCATCAGCATCAGGCAGCTACAGTCGGAACGCGGGGTTGGCGTGCGAGCTCTCGCCGATCACCTCGCGTTTTCCCCGCCATTCGTAACCAGTGAAACGACCAAGCTCGTAAAATTGGGACTTGTGACCAAGACTCCCAATCCCGACGACCAGCGCCGTGTTCATATGCGTGTCTCGGACAAAGGCACTGCTCTTCTGTCTCAGCTGGCGCCCGTACAGCAGGAAGTCAACGACCTGCTGTTTGAACCGGTGAATGCCGCCAACTACGCCCTCGTGCGGCAACTGGCGGCCTCTCTGCGGGCGAGCGCGGAAAAGGCAGTCCTGCTCTCGGACTACCTTGTGGGCACGGAAAGGAGCGATCAATGAGTGCTTCGGCATCCACAAGCATTGATCCCCGCGAAATGCGTCAGGCGCTGGGCCAATTCCCAACGGGCGTCTGTATCGTAACTTGCCGCGGTGCCGGCGAAGATTGCGGGATGACGATGAGTTCGTTCAATTCCCTCTCGCTCGACCCCCCGCTTGTCTTGTTCAGCGTGGATAAACGCGCCTTAAGCCTCCCCCATTGGGAGCAGGCCAAGGGATTTGCGATCAACATCCTTTCCGACAACCAACAGGCAATTTCCAACCGATTTGCCCGTGCCGGCTCCAACAAATGGGAGGGCACCCATTTTCACAGAGGGTTTGCCGAGGCCCCCGTTCTGGCGGGCGTCGCCGCCGTCTTTGAGTGTCGTCCGTGGGCAACCCATGATGGCGGAGATCACATCCTCTTCATCGTGGAAGTGATCGAGATGCGCTCAACCCCCGACCGACGCCCCCTGGTTTTCTCCAAGGGACGCTACGCAAAGCTAGAACAAACCCAAGACGTGGCCCCTTGGCCGCTCGCAATTCACTACTGACCCCCAAAGGAGGACGTCGCCATGGTTAAGACCGGCGCTCAACACATTGCATCACTCAATGACGGTCGTTCCGTCTATATCAACGGCGAACATGCGGGCGATGTTAGCGTCCATCCCGCCTTTCGCAGAACCGTCCAGTCGACGGGCAAGCTATATGATTTCCAGTCGCGTCCTGAAAATTTGGACCTGATGACCTATCAGGTCGGTGAAAATAGTGACTTGAGAGCCAACCGGATTTGGCAGCTGCCCAGGTCATACGGAGAGCTGGTCGAGCGCCGAAAAGCGCTGGTTGCATGGACCGAAATCCATGGTGGCTTTCTGGGGCGAGCCCCGGACCACGTCGCATCGTGTATTTCGGGCATGTATATGGGAATCGACGTCTTCGAGTCCTACGACAGCAACCGCGCCAAGGCCCTGGCCGAATATTATCGCTACGCGCGGGACAATGAGCTCTACCTCACCTACGTGATTATTAATCCCCAGGCTGATCGCTCCAAGGCCGCCAATGAGCAGCAGGATCCGTTCCTTACTGCCGGGGTGGTCGATCAGGACGCCGAAGGTTTGACCATTCGCGGGGCAAAGATGCTCGCGACGGGCGGGATCATGGCCAATGAGGTCTTTGTGACCTGCATCCAGCCGTTGCGTGAGGGCGAAGAGCCATACGCCGTTTCCTTTGCTATTCCCATGAATGCAAAGGGTCTGAAGATCCTTTCGCGCCGCTCGTACGAACAAGCTGCAACCAGCGTCTATGACTACCCGCTCGCCAGCCGGTTCGACGAGAATGACGCTGTCCTATATTTTGATGACGTCAAGGTTCCCTGGGACCGAGTCTTTGTAAACCAGGACACGGCGATGTGCATGAAACAATTCATGGCCACCCCGGCTCACGTCTACCAAAACTACCAGGCCCAGATCCGCCTCATGGTCAAAATGCGGTTCTTGGTCGGTATCGCCCGCAAAATAGCCGATACCAACGGCATCATCAATTTTCCTCCAGTCAAGGAGACGCTGGGAAAGCTGGCCGCCCAGAACAATCTCGTGGATTCTCTCGTTCATGCAATGGAGATCAAGGGACAATCGCGGAACGGCTATTTCATCCCCGACACGCACACGCTCTATTCAGCTCAGGTTCTCACCCAAGAGCTCTACGGGCAGGTCATCACGACTCTGCGCGAACTGGCGGGCGGCGGTCTGATCATGTTGCCCTCATCCGTCGAGGATTTTGCCAATCCAGAATTGCGCGAGCTCATTGGCAAAACCCAGCAATCGCCGACGTCATCGTCCGAAGGCCGCGTGAAATTCTTCAAGCTTGCATGGGACGCCGTGGGCTCGGAGTTTGCTTCCCGTCATAGCCAGTACGAAATGTTTTATGCGGGCGCCAATTTTGTCACCAAGGGGCACAGCTTCCGCTCGTTTGACTGGGACAGCTGCACCCAGTTGGTCGATCGCATGCTCGACAGCTATTCGCTCGAGGACGAGCTCAAGACAACCAAATCATCAGCGGCGTAAGGAACCAAAATGGCTATCAACAAGCAGCATCTTGAATTTTTCCCCGTCGACATGGGCACAGAAGGTTGGCACGTCCCAGCTGGCTATCCTGAGGGAATCGAACAGAAAATTCTCGCTGGCGCTCTCGATGAAGACGCAAAGTCTGGCAACCGCACGCGCCTCTTGCGGTTTGCACCCGGTGTGTTCACCACCAAACCATTCGTCCACGACTACTGGGAGGAAGTCTATTTGGTTTCAGGTGATCTCACGGTGGGGAACGACGAGAACGGGAAAGGTGGTGAGAGCTTCTCACCCAACACCTATGCGTGTCGCCCCCCTGGAGCCTATCACGGCCCCTTCAAGTCGGAGCAAGGGTGTGTCCTGCTCGAAATCCATTACTACGACGAAGACTAACCAAAATGGTGACGCTCTCGGAACTTGCACGCAAACTCGAAAAGGGAGAGGCAACGAGCCTCTCCCTGGTCACGCAATATCTGGAAACCATCGAGAAGTCCGACGACCCTAATGCGCCGGTATTTGTCGCTCTCGACCGAGAGCGCGCACTGGCCGATGCCCAGCGCGTCGATGATCTTCGCGCCGAAGGGAAGTCCCCTTCACTTCTCGCCGGCATCCCAATTTCAATAAAGGCATTGTTTGACGTCGAAGGATTGGTGACGACGGCCGGTTCGACCGTTCTAAAAAGTGCCGCACCGGCCCGACAAGACGCAGAAGTCATCAAGCGGCTGCGGACGGCCGGGCTGATCATCCTTGGGCACACCAACATGACCGAGTTCGCCTATTCCGGTCTTGGCATCAATCCCCATTATGGGACGCCCGCCAACCCCGCCGATCCCACGACACCACGCATCCCCGGCGGTTCGTCATCGGGCGCAGCCGTCTCGGTCGCCCGAAATATGGCCGCCGCAGCGATCGGCACCGACACGGGCGGCTCTTGCCGCATACCCGCCGCCTTGTGTGGCCTGACTGGTTTTAAACCAACGGCGTCACGCGTCCCCCTGGAGGGGGCCTATCCCCTCTCGAAATCCCTCGACAGCATTGGCCCGATTGGTGCCAGCGTGGAATGCTGCGCGCTGCTTGACGCGATCATGGGCGGCGATCACCCAGCTGCCCCCGATCAGGTCAAGCCGTCAAAGCTGAAATTGGCAGTTCTGGTCAATTACGTGACCGATGACGTTGAAGCGGCAGTGTCGCACGCATTCTCGGTGGCAATAGACCGCTTGGCAGACGCCGGGGTGACGATTGAAGAAATCAGGCTCGAGGACCTTGACCGACTGCCCGAACTCAACGCGCGCGGCGGTATCGTTGCTCACGAGGCTCTGATGGTCCACCAGGAGCTGCTCGCCTCGTCGGCCGAGCTATACGACCCGCGGGTCAGCGTGCGTATCGAGAAAGCCTTGCAACAGGAACCGGGCGAATATGAGCGCCTTTTGAACATTCGCCAAGAGATGATCAAAGCGGCAAACAGTGCGACCGCGCCCTATGACGCCGTAATATTCCCCACGACGCCTTTCGTCGCTCCGACGCTTGCAGAACTGGAGGATGAACAAGTCTATGGACGCGCGAACCTCTTAGCTCTTCGCAATCCGACAGTGGCCAATTTTCTCGATCGCTGCGCTGTCTCGATCCCGATTCCGGTCGGTGGCGGCATGCCGGTTGGCATGAATTTAATGGGGTCTCACGGTGGGGACAGATCCTTGCTGGGCGTCGCGCACTCTGCCGAAGCGATATTGAGGGGTTAAGCTCGATCAGGCGCGCATGATCTGGCTCGTTGCGTTCATCTGGAAAGACGCGATGTGTTCGCGCATCGCTTTTTCCGCAACGTCGAGATTGCCCGACTTTATGCCTTCAATGACTGCCGCATGTTGCTCGCAAACCCGAATATTGTGATCGGGTGCCTTGAGCGAGATGAACCAGAACCGCAACGCCTTGTCATGGAGACTGGAGAGCACATCTCCTAGGATACGGTTGCTGGCCGATTGCGTGATCAAGCGATGGAAATCGCGGTCGAGCGAAATGAACTCTTCGATATTGCGGTCCTTGGCCGCCCGCCAGATGGCAGCAAGATTGGCCTCCATCATGGCAATCTCGGCGCGACTTGCCCTTTCGGCCGCCCAACGGACGGCGGCCGTCTCATTGACCATACGCATCTCGATAACCTCCATGAAATCATCGAGACTGACGGGACTGACCACGATCCCCTTGCGGGGCATGACGTCGACGAGTCCATCGACAGCCAACCGGTCGATCGCCTGAATCACCGGCGTTCTTCCTATGTTGAGAGCCTCAGCCAGGTCCGTGACCGTCAAAGGCTGCCCGGGGCGGAGTTCACACGTCACTATGAGCTTGCGTATCTCATCGTAAGCGGTGTCGCGGAGCGAAACCCTTTTGCCAACAGTTTTCATCAAATGTCCTCCGCGCCCATCTATACGACCTACCCTACATCTTCGAGGATCGCGGTATCGTAGCGGAACGAGATCGTCCGGCTCAGTTTCGGATCCTCGACCTCACACTCAAAGCTTGTAAAGCTCCTTACGCCTCCAATTGCCGGCAGCGTGCCGCAAAACATTGCTGTGCCATCAGCGAGCGTGTCGGTGCCTGTATATCGTTTGATCAGATCGCGCGGATCAAGAAGCCCGTCCACACGCCCCTCCTGATAGAGCACGCGTTCGCCATCCTCAATCACATAGCTGCGCAATATCAGTGAGTCCCAGTGGTCAGCGACTTCGCTAAACGGCCATACACGGTCCGCCACTGGCTTGTCGCACATCTGTTTCGAGACCGTCACTCCATAGGCTTCGACTTTGCGATCGGTATGATCGGAACCAAGACCGACGAAGAGGTCTCCATCAGCAGCAATCAAGACCAGCTCGGCTTCGCCGCTCGAATTCTCACCGGTCGCCTGGACGACAGGATCACTGTTCAAGCGGGAGGGCGAAACCCTGTAGAACGTTGGTGTTGCTTTGGGCCGTGCGATGCCGAGCGCCTCCAGCTCGGCAATATGATGTTCCATTGCCTCGCGATTGCGACCGGCCCAGCCAGCTATGACAAGAGCGTCGATATCAAACCGTACTGCGCGCTCGCCCGTTTGGCTGTCCACAGTCATATTGAGTGCCACCATTTCGGCTCCTCCTTTGGTTGTAGCGAATGGTCTGCATCACCAAAGATGCTTGACAGCAATGCATGGTAATGATCTTGTGATATTTCACAAGCGTTTTATTTGACCGTAGGGAAAGGTCGACCGCTTGCAAAGGAAGGACAGGGAATGAAACATATCGTACGCACTGCTGGGACGCTGATGGCGTCTCTCGTCCTCGCAACCCAGGCCATGGCTCAGGACAAACCCGAGCAGATCGACGTGGGGGTCTTTACGTTCACTTCTGGTGCTCCAGCAGCCTATGGCCAGCCCGGCGCCCAAGGAGCCGAGCTGATGGTCGACCTGATCAACGCCGCCGGCGGCATTGATGGGGTGCCTCTCAGAGCGACGATCGTTGACGAAGCCCAAGGGGCCGAAGGGGTCATTGCCGAATATCGCCGTCTTGCTGGTGAAACCAGTTATCAGGTGATGATCGCAGCACTTTCTTCGAGCAACTGTCTTGCATTGGCGCCCGTTGCCGAGCAAATGCAAATGCCAACGATCAGCTGGAACTGCGATACGCACCAGCTCTTTTTGGACCAACAGCTCGACTACACGTTCCGGCCCAATGGGAACACCATTCCCGAATTTGTGGCCTATGTCGCTTACCTGCTTCAGGTCAATCCCGACATCGAACGAGTCGCAATCATCAATCCTGACTATGCTTTTGGCCATGACGCCGCCGAGATCGTTAAGGCGGCCTTCCGCGCCTTTAAGCCCGATGTCGAAATTGTCGCTGAGCTCTTCCCGAGCCTTGGCGCTTCGAGCTACCAGACCGAAGTATCTCGCCTATCGGCCGCTCGCCCGGACGCCATCTTTTCCAACCTATGGGGTGCAGATCTCGAAAACTTCGTCCGTCAGGCCCAGCCGCGCGGCCTCCTCACGCAAAGCCAGACTGTCCTGGCGCTCGGCGAGACCATCCTCCAGCGTATCGATCTGCCAGACGGTGTGATCGTCGGCATGCTCGGTGACGGATATTGGCTCACACCCGACGCCCAGGCCAACGAGGATACCGTGGCCTTCGCTGAGGAATATGCGACCCGCTTTGGCGAGTATCCGGTATTTCCCACCATGAAAATGGCCAATAGCTTCATGGTTATGAAAGCGGCCTATGAAGCCGCGATCAAGGCCAATAATGGCGAATGGCCTTCACGCGATGAGATCGCCACAGCCCTGGAGGGCATCGAGACTGCGACGTTTACAGGCACTGCGCGTCTGCGCGAGGACAACGACGGATACGTTGATCAGGTGATTGGCGTCACTGGACCTTCGGACACCTACGACTTCTCAGTCATCACCAACATGGTGCGGTACGACGGCGAAGCCCTGATGGCACCTTTGGGAGAAGATCCGATTGCGTGGATCGAGACCCTCACACCAGAGTTCCTCGAGACGCTTCCCGAGCCTGGCTCCTATAACTAACGGCGTGTGCGCGGAGCCTTGTCCTTTTGAGGGGACCGGCTCCGCGCCACCGGCACCCAAGCGGTGCAGACCTCACGGATGGACAAGATATGCTTGATATGGCCTTGCCGCTGATCATGGACGCACTTGCCAACGCCGCGCTTATATTTTTCGTGGCCGTCGGCCTGACTCTGGTCTTCAGCGTTCAGCGCATCCTCAATGTTGCCCATGGCAGCTTCTACTCAATTGGAGCCTATATTGCCGCCAGCATGGGCCTTTGGCTCATCAGCGCAGGCCTAAACCCTTGGCTTTCTTTCCCTGCGCTGCTGCTGAGCGCGGCGCTCGTTGCCATGGTCCTCGGTCCGCTTGTCGAACGCACGCTGATACGTTGGACATATGGCAGGCATGAAGCGATCCAGATCCTGGTGACGTTTGGTCTGTTCCTGATCCTGGAAGACCTTCAGCGCCTCGTTTTTGGTGTGCGCTCAATCTATCAGGACACTCCCATGGCGCTTCTCGGGGTAACTGAGATTGGCGGAATCTTCTATCTCAATTATCAGCTGCTCCTCATCGTGCTCGCGCTGGCTGTGCTGTTCGGCATGCGGTTTCTCATCAAGCACACCCGCCTGGGCCGTTTGCTTGTCGCCGTTGTCGCCGACCGTGAAGTCTCACTCGCTATGGGTATCAACACCGACCGCGCCTTCGTGCTTGCCTTTACGCTTGGGGTGTTTCTCGCAGCGCTCGGTGGCGCCCTTGCCACGCCAACGACTGGCGTTGCCCCCGGCCTTGGTGCCGAAACCATGGTGCTGGCATTTGCAGTCGCCGCCATCGGCGGATTGGGACAAATCGAAGGGGCTGCAGTGGCGTCGATCATTGTGGCTGGCGCGAAAGTCCTCGCGGTTTATTACGCCCCCGCATTCGACACCGTTGCCCCGTTCCTGGTGATGCTCGCCGTATTGCTGGTTCGCCCTAACGGGCTATTTGGCACCGCCACGACGAGGAAGATCTGATGAAAATCCTCTATGCACTTTTCGCCGCGGCTTTTGCCGCCCTGGCCATCGTCCCCTTCGCTGCCCCCTGGCTTCAATTCGTGCTCACCATCGCCATTGCAAAGGGATTTGCGGCAGTCGGCGTGGCCCTGCTTTTGCGTGCTGGTCTGATCTCGATTGGACACGCCATGTTTTATGCGGCCGGTGCGTACACCGCAGCCTTTATCGTCCTGCGGTCGGGAATATCGGACCTGTTCGTGCTCCTTATCGCATCCACCTTGGTCACGGCCGTTATTGGCGCCCTTGTCGGGGCCTATTTGGTTCGCTATCGCGCGATCTTCTTCGCGATGCTCAATCTCGCTGTCTCGATGGTGTTCTTCGCCCTGCTCTCCAAACTCTATGGCATAACGGGCGGCACCGATGGCTTGCGCGTGCCCGTCCCAACGGTGTTGGGCATGACCCTTACCAAGGCCGGTTTCGATATCGTTTTGTTCTACGTCGCGCTGGCGCTCATGGCCATCATCGCTGGCCTAGGCGTTCAGTTCCTGAAAAGCCCTCTCGGACACGCAGTCGGCGCTATTCATACCAACGAAGTGCGTCTCGAATATCTGGGTGTGTCGGCTTGGTCTGTACTCTTGATCGCCTACACGCTTTCAGCAGCGCTGGCCGGCCTTGGAGGCGCCATTGCCGCTGTCTCGATCGGCCATGTCCTACCTGAATACGCCTATTGGACCGAATCTGGCCACTTGGTCTTGACCGCTGTTCTGGGCGGGATCGGCGGCGTTGCTGGACCGTTCATCGGGTCGATCTTTCTCGAGATCGTCCACACCGTCGCAGTTGGCGTTGCCCATAACGCCTGGAACTTAATCATGGGCGCAACGCTGCTGCTGGTCATTTTCTTCCTGCCACAGGGCCTGTACGGCCTGGTCACCAAGTCAGCGGATAAAACGTCTAGCGCCAAGCTCGGGGAGAACAAGTCATGAGCCAGCCCCTGCTGAAGGCAGAAAGCTTGACCATTGCATTCGCTGGCATCAAAGCGGCGGATAATGTCAGCCTGGAAATCGAAAAAGGCGAGTTTCTTGCCATCATCGGACCCAATGGTTCGGGGAAAACAACTTTCCTCAATCTGTGCACCGGCTACATTCGCCCAGTCTCGGGCGAGGTGTACCTGGAAGGTGAGCCGATCACCGGCTGGGCGCCCCGCAGGATCGCGCGGCAGGGTATTGCACGCGCGTTTCAGATTCCCCAGCTTTTCACAGACCAGACAGTACGGAGCAACCTGCTGCTGGCCATCGCCTCTCGCCAAGGTGTTTGGGATGGCCTAAAGCCATTGGCGCGTCGCAGATATCAAGAAGAGGCCGATGAGCTGCTCGAACTGCTGGGGCTGTCGGCTCATGCCGATGCGATCGCCAGCACCCTGCCCGAGGGGCTGAGAAAGCTAGCCGACATCACTTTGGCGCTCGCACTCAAACCACGCCTGTTGCTTCTCGACGAGCCAACAAGCGGTGTGAGCGCGTTGGAGCGGTTCTCCATCATGGAAACGCTCATGAACGCTATGCGCACCAAGGGTTTGACCGCGCTCTTTGTCGAACACGACATGGAAATCGTGGAGCGCTACGCCGACCGAGTGTTGGTGTGGAACAGCGGGTCCATTCTTGCGCAAGGCAAGCCGGCGGAGGTTCTTCAGGACCCCCGCGTCGTGGAAACCGTTGTGGGAGTTGCATGATGCTTAAGGTTGATAATCTCAAAGTCGAAATCGAAGGCGTGCAGGTCCTGCGAGGCATCAGCTTCACCCTCGAATCTGGCAAGACAACCGTCCTGATCGGCAGGAATGGGGCTGGCAAAACAACCACTCTTCGCGCCATTATGGGTCTTCTACCTGTCGTCTCGGGTACTGTGTCGCTGGCGGGCGATGCTCTGCTGGACAAACCGGCTTTCGCTAGAGCTCCTCTGGGAATTGGCTATGCTCCCGAAGATCGGCGCTTGATCGCAGAGTTTTCCGTGCGCGAAAACATTCTCCTTCCTGCACTGGCACTCAATATGGCACCCGCGGAGCGCAAACGTCGTCTCGACGAGACCTACGCGCTCATACCACAGCTTGAAACGCTCGACGCTCGGCCGGGGGGCAGCGTCTCAGGAGGTCAGGGCAAGATGGTCGCTCTTGGACGGGCCCTCATGGTTGCTGATCGCGTGCTGTTGCTCGACGAGCCGTTTCAGGGACTCGCACCAGCGCTGGCACTTGACTATGCAAGGGCGCTCAAGCGGCTCAAGGCAGAAAAACGCGACATTGCCTATATGATCACCGAATCCAGTCCCGACCTGTTGTCATCAGTCGCCGATGAAACCCTTACCATCGAGAGAGGGATCGTAACCGGTGGCGTTCTAGAAGCTGAGTTGGCCTAGACGCTCGGCCATCATGACAAAAGACTCAATGATCACTGACATCGCCGTTGACTACGATGCGGGTCTCGCTCGCTTCGAGCCCAGCATCATCGGTGGTCGATATTGGCCAGAACTGATCTACGCGCACGAAACCGGTTATCGGCCGCTGGGGCTCGACCTTACCGTTCCAGGCGGAGACGGCCGCCATCCTTTGGTTATCTTGATACATGGCGGCGGGTGGTTCACAGGGCATCCCAAAATCACAAATCCAGTGCTCGAAGGCATGGAAATCTCAGCAACCCTGATCAAAGCAGGCTATGCCGTGGCTCGGCCTGCCTATAGGCTTTCCGATGAGGCCATATTTCCTGCACAACTGCACGACTGCAAGTCCGCCATCCGCTATCTTCGTGCCCATGCAGACACGCTAGGCATTGATTCCAGGCGGTTTGCTGCGATGGGCGAAAGTGCGGGAGGACATCTCGCATGCATGCTCGGTTTGACGGGCCAGGACGACACGTTGGAGGGCAGCGTCGGCCTGGCTGGGCCTTCCAGCGCTGTGCAGGCGGTCATCAATTGGTATGGCCCAACCGATCTGCTCACGATGGATCGGCAAAGTCCCGCCAATGCAATAGTTCGACACGACAACCCCTATTCTCCAGAAGCGCGATTGATCGGCGGACCAGTTCAAGAGAACCCAGAGTCTGCGCGTCGGGCATCACCACTCTTTCATGTAGCCCCCCGATGCCCACCTTTTCTCATCCAGCATGGCGACCAAGACAGGTTGGTGCCGATTGGCCAAGCGCGATCTCTTGCGCAAGCTCTTGAAAATCATGGGGTCACCGTTCAATTGACGGAACTCGCTGGAGGCGACCACTGCTTTTGGGGGGCAGATACCGCATCCATAATGCTTGAAGTTATAGCGTTCCTTAGGCAGCACCTCTGAACCGGAGGGAGACGTCTCTTTCTGGAAGTCGTCCAGATATCCCCTAAAGTCGTTCGTCGGTCGTCTTCTGTGTAGCGTCTTCAAGTATTCCTCAAATTCTTCCCTGATGGGTGCCTCTATCGCCGCCA
The DNA here is from genome assembly GCA_002375765.1 of Rhizobiales bacterium UBA3584. Classification (GTDB taxonomy): domain Bacteria; phylum Pseudomonadota; class Alphaproteobacteria; order Rhizobiales; family Devosiaceae; genus Pelagibacterium; species Pelagibacterium flavum. Next base: position 13,332 of record DFMV01000081.1, read on the forward strand.
CTTCAGCGTCAGTCAACTTCTCGAACTCGTTCTCTCGCCGCCCGCGCGCCAGTCGAAAAGCAGCAGAAAATCCGCATGTTCATCGAAATTTCCTCAGCGCGGTTACCGCCCTGCTTTTGGTCAAGGAAATAGCGAGCATGAGAATTCTGTCGCTATGGTTGGCACCGCCGCGCAAACTAGTCGCTCGCGAGGGCGTTGCTTGATGCCACTGTCCGACACCACCGCCTCTGTGCGAGAGCCAATCAGCGGCAGATAGCACCTGAAAATAGCTGAACGTCAGGCACAGTCAAACCAGCTCAGAAAATTGCTGGCGACAATGACGCCGCCAGCTTCTATCTCACCTATTGACCAATACTTTGTCTGCCGCCAACCAGAGCGGAGGCAAATAGAGCGGGATGTTGGAAAGGGGAAGGATGCTCTCCTTAAGCGACACACCGATCTCGTCACGCATAAATTCACGGCGCTTAACAATACGAGCCCAGGTTTCAGGGTGTTTGGCGGCTAGCTCATCTCTAAGCTTCGCATCGGCAAAGGCCACTGCATCTTCGCAGTTGAGCGCAGTTCCCGGGGGCGTGGGCGCGGGAATGATGTCCACCTGAAATACCATCCCCGACCGGATCTGGTCGGCTGAGCCAGGGCGGACTGGCGAGTGGCTCCATTCGTCGTAGCTGACAAGGTGCCCCGGATTGAGCATTGGCTTCAGGTTGCCCTGCGCCAATTTGTCGACTACCGCGTTATGCAAGTCACCGCCCGTCGCCCCAATATCGGCGGTATCATACCAGGTCACCAGTCCGTCGAAATAGCGCTTGGCAACCGCAACGAATTCGTCGTTGTTATCATCTAGCACACCGGCGCGAGAGGAAAGTCCGCCCCAATATCCAACGGCCGTCGTGACGCCATCACCCTTTTCCAGAGTACGCGAACACGCGCTATTGAGACCGTGGATCTGGTGCGAACGATTTCCGGAGGCAAACATTGAATGGGCGCTCAGCGGCTCACCAGAATAGGTGAAGTTGGCGGCAGCTTCGATCTCGCGAAGACCCGGACGAGCGCCCTTAAGAACCGACCAGACTGAAACCGACGCGCGGGTCGAAGCCCACTCGAAGGCAGCGATCTGATCCGCATCAACAATCGAACGCAAGCCGTCGCGTGGATTCATTACGATGGCGGTTTCATCGGAAAGCCCTTCGGTCCCACCGATTATGCGCGCGAGGATCGACACCATGTAATGAGGAACGATGAACCCAGGGGCATCCTCTTTCCATTCGGCGGCTTCGAGGTATTTCCAACCGACGATGCCGACACTGTCTCCTGCTTTCAATCCGGCCTCTTGGAGTACTGCCCCAAGGCTAGGCTTGCGGCTGCGGTCTTGGCCCATAAGGCTTAGCGTCTGGGCCAGCAGGGTTTCGAGTCCGGGCAACAGAGAAATCGCTGTAAAGCTCTCCGATTCATTGCCTGTGATCACCACGCGTCGACCATTGGGACCAAGCAGCAGGATCGCTTCTTCGAACCGCGGGTCAAAGCCGGTGAAATATAGAATATTGGCGTTGTGCTCGCGATCTGCATAGACAAACAGCCAGGTTTTTCCGGCTTGCGCATAGGCCGCGTCGCAACGGGCGGCCAGCGTTTGGGCGGGGATTTGCGGACGTTCCAGGGGTACGCCGAAGTCTGGAAGGGCAACTGTCTTAAGCTCGCTCATGATACACTCGCCTTGAGTTACAGGGAAAGAATGTGATCGGCGCTGCGGAATGCGAGCGCCATCACGGTGAGAACTGGATTGAAGCCCCCGTTGGTGGGGTGGAGCGAGGCGTCGGCGACAAAGAGGTTGTCGTGCCCCCAGACACGCCCGTAAGGATCTGTTACCGACTGGCGAGGGTCATCACCCATCCGACATGTCCCGGCCTGATGCTGGTAAGCCGAAAGTCTCGGCGGCGGAACGTGACCCCAGACCCGGGTCGCGCCGGACGCGACCAGCCATTCCTTGGCCCGCTCGAGCAGAAACTGCGCCGTCCGCTGAGTTTCGGAGTGAACCACCCCTGAGAGGCGCGCCACAGGGCGTCCCCATTTATCCTTAAGCATAGGGTCGAGCGACACCATGCAATCGCGCGTCGGTATTTCGTGGACGGGCCCCTTGATCTGGGTCACGCGGCGATAGTTTTCTCGCATGAAATCATGCGGCGCCTGCCCCCAACGTGGCAGTTCGGGAGGAAGTGCCTGGTCCCAAAAAATCACCGGCGGAATAACAAAATCATCCGCCAGCATAGCGCCACCAACTATATCGGGATTGTCGTGAGCAAAGGCAGTAGTTGCAATCGTTACCCCCGGTCCGCGCTGGGCATAAACCTCTTCGTCGAAGAGACCGAACGCCGTGGGATAGGTGTGGCCCTGCAGATGACGGCCAACGTGGCCGGAGGTATTGCCAAGCCCATGGGGGTTTCTCTCGTTGGCCGAGAGCAACAAAAGTCGCGCCGTCTCAACGGCTCCGGCGGATAGCACCACAATGTCAGCGCCAATATATTGCCTTTTGGTCGCGCCATCCTCGTTCCAACCCAGTAACACGCCTTTGACCTGGCCCTTGGCGTCAGTAACAACACGTTCGACCGTCGTTTCCGCGACGATCGAAAGATTGTCAGTCGCAAGCGCGCGACGCAGAACAGTGTTATGCGTGCCGTTCTTGGCATCGGATGGGCACGGGAAGCCCACGCACGTCCCACATTCAATGCAGGCGCCTCGGCCATCACGCGGTGCGGAATTGACCAGGACAGGCGGCGAAAAAGTTTCAAACCCTAGAGCGCGCGCCCCACGTTCCAAAACGCGCGCGCTTTCATAACGGGGGAGGGATGGCATCGGCAGGTCAAGCCTGCGCCAGGGTTCATGCGGCAGCGGACCCCTGGGGCCGCATACGCCGATTTCCTGCTCGGCTAGTTCATACCATGGCTCGAGGTCGCCGTAGCCGATGGGCCAATCGACCAATGACGAACCTTCCGGCACACCATACTTACTGGCCATGTGAAAATCGTCAGGGTGGAAACGCCATGCAAGGCCACCATAAATCAACGTCCCGCTGCCGATGCAGGCGGCATTGTTGCCGAATTCCACGGTATGGGGCTCTACCGTCACCGCTGTCCCATTAGGTCGGACGAGCACTCGCAACCCGTCGTCGCGGTCGGGGCCGGTGTTGTGACCGTAAACCGGGTGTCGGTGATTGCGCAGGTGGTCACGATGACCGCTGTTGCTATAATCGAGCCGCCGTCCCCGCTCGACCAACAGCACCTTACTGCCAGCCCGGGCCATTTGCGCGGCAACAATACCACCCCCCGCCCCTGCCCCGACCACAATAGCGTCATAGCGATCGGCCAGATCACGAAAGGGTTCGTTCATCAGGGATTTCGGGGATGGGCCGTCCGGCCCCTCAGGCAATCCGTGGCGATAACCGATTTCTTTCCAGGCTGTGGTCTCGGGATTTCCACCATTTGCGGGATTGGCGTAGATCGATTCCGCCACCCAGCGCGCAAGCGTTACGAACCAATCTTCATCTGCTATTGACGCAATGAGTGAGTTAACGCCTTCATCACTCAAATCCCGAGCCGCCCCAGCGAGCTGACAGATTCCGTCTTCTATTGCGGGACGCCAGCGCGCGCCTTCTCCGACAAGCCTTGCTTGCACATAATCCACCGCGTTCATGGGGACGGCCCCCAGCACAGGATCAGGTGCGATGGCCGCGAGAACGCGGATCAAATCCTCCCGGCTGACCTTCATGCCTAACCCAGAACCGAATCCGTCTTCGGATCGAGCAGATGGACCTTGTCCATATTGATCGCCAGTTTAAGAGGAGCGCCGGCCCTGAGGCCAGGCATGGGAAGCAGGCGCGATACCGCATCAGCTCCATCCAGACGGAAGTGAACAAGAGTGTCCATCCCCAAGGGTTCGACCAAGCTCGTCACAATATCGATGGCCTCAGCGTCGCTCCGTTCGGAAGCAACGAAATGTTCAGGGCGTATGCCGACTACCATTTGTGTCCCGACATGGGGCCCAAACAATGCTTTGCGGCTGTGAGGAACCGATACCGTCTGGCCATCGCCAAGCTTGATCGCCAGATCCGTTCCATTCGCTTCGACGTCGACCGTAAAGAAGTTCATTCCCGGCGAGCCGATGAATCCGGCAACGAAACGCGTCGCGGGAAACTGATAGAGTTCTTCGGGTGAAGCAATCTGCTCGATACGCCCCGCGTTCATGACGACGACCCGATCGGCCAAAGTCATCGCTTCAATCTGATCATGAGTGACGTAGACCGTTGTTGTCGGAATGCGGGCGTGAAGCTCCTTGATCTCGGTTCGCATCTGCACGCGAAGCTTGGCGTCAAGATTGGAGAGAGGCTCGTCGAACAGAAAAACGGAAGGATTGCGAATCAACGCCCGCCCCATCGCGACGCGCTGCCTTTGCCCCCCCGAAAGCTGGCGCGGCTTGCGTTCGAGGAGCTTCTCAAGTCCAAGAATCTCGGCGGTTCTTTTCAACCTCTGGGCAACTTCTGCCTTGGGTGTTTTGCGGAGCTTAAGGCCGAAAATGATGTTTTCAGCAACGCTGAGATGCGGATAGAGCGCATAGTTCTGGAACACCATCGCGATGTCGCGTTCCCCCGGTTGCAGCTCGTTGACCCGCTTACCATTGATGGCGATCTCACCGCCGGTGACCGTTTCAAGCCCCGCAATCATCCGCAAGGTCGTGGATTTTCCGCATCCGGACGGACCGACGAGAACGATGAATTCGCCATCGGCGACTTGGAGATCCAGGCCGTGCACGGTTTTAAGACCGTCATAGGCCTTCTCCACCTTTTTGAGCGTTACGCTAGCCATGCTGGGCTCCTTTCAATCTCAAGTGGTCGCGCAGTTTAGTCTGCATCGCCATAGAGCGACGCGGCTGCGGACCATTGAAAATCCTTGTCGAGCGGCCAGGTCGGCCGCGGCAGGTGGCTCCATTCAAGTCGCGTCATGTCCAGCTGCGACGTGCCGTCGCTGAGCAGCAGGATGTGGCGCCCCGCAATGTCTTCAAGCTGGGGATGGAGATAGCCGAGCTTGACCACATAAGCCTTGTGAGAGAGCGGATCGATGGCCATGGCCCCGAGATGTTGCGGCGTCGTAATCCCGATCGGCCGGGCATGGAACGTCGCAACAATGTCGCCGATGCGAACCTTGGCCCATGCCGCTTCCTTGGAACGATAGGGCTGGAAGCCGCCGAGTTCGAGCCACTCGCCCCCACCTTCGACGACAGCCTTTACCTTGCGTGCCGTCTTGGGCCGCGACAGATGCTCGGCTCCAAGCTCGATCTCAACTTCGGCCCCAATCCCGGCGTCCAGAAGATGGCGGACAGTATGAGGCGCAGTAATGCCGGCGACCACGATGTCGGATGCACCGGGGAGATCGAGCGCCGCCTGCAGGACCGTGGTAAGTTCGCCGCCAGCCCCGGCCGTGGTGTTGTCCCCTGAATCAGTGATATAAACCGGACGTTGGGGCGCGCTCAGGGCCCGCTCCAATCCCTCAGCCACTTCGGCGGTTTCCATGCTGAGCACGAAGTTTTCGTGCTCGGCCCATATTTTTTCTGCTAGCCTGGTGGCTTGCTCCTTGGCCAGTGCCGCGTCGTCCTCGGCGACTGCAAAGGCCGTTACTGCCGTCCACGGCCGATCATTCCAAGCAAAGCCCACCAAAATATTGGCTTCCATCATGCCAGGAACGGCATCGAATTCGGGAAGACTTCCATAAAGAGTGCGCCCGGGTTCTTGGGTTGTGACCGCCGTTTCCCCAGGCACGAGGATTGGAATTGTGACTGCAGCCTTTTTGGGCTTGAGCTGTTTGTTGATGACCGTGATCAGCTGGTCGGCAGCTCGATAGCCAGTCTCCTTGTCATCGCGGTGAGGAGCGGTGCGCAGGACCGAGAAAACCGTCCCAGCCTCCAAAAGCGGTGGCGTCATGTCGCCGTGCAGGTCAAGGGCCACGCCGATAGGCACCGCAGGTCCAACGACTTCCCGAATGGCGCAGACAAAATCAGCGTCTGCATCAGCGCCCAACCCCTGGACCTCGAGGGCCCCGTGGTTGACCACGAGCACGCCATCGAACGGCCCCTCGCTTTCAAGGAGCGACAGGGTCTTGTTTTTGACAAGCGTATAGGCTTCAGCCGTCATCGGCCCACCAGGAAGCGCGGTTGCCCAATAGAGCGGCACCGCCTCCCATCCGGCCTCCTCGCCCAGCCGGGCTAGCATGCCACGCACCATCCATAGGTCGCTGTCACGCATTTGGTCGGCCGAATATTCCTGAAGTGCCTCAATACCCGTGGGAATGGGCGAAGCGAGCATGATTTCGATGGACAGGCCGACGATGGCAATGCGCATTGGTATACCTAAGTTTGAATTCTTCACTGCAGAACGTGGGAACCATCAAGGCTCGTGACCCCATCTAGGGCTATGGCAACACCGCCCAGGAGCGGCATCCCCTCGGAAATTTCCGAAAACTTCACGGTACTGCGCGAGTACATCGCTGGATGGGCGAGCCGCATCAGGGCACGATCCATAGCAACCGAGAGATACGATTGCGCCAGTGCAATGTTGCCGCCCAGAAGAACCATAGGTGGATTGAAGATGTTGATGAGACTTGAAACCGCGGATCCAAGAACTTCGCCTGTATGGTCGAGGACATTAAGGACCACTTCGTCTCCGGCCGCTGCCCCCTCCAGGATCGACGCAAAGCCGTTCGGTACGCTTCCTCCAAGCCTCTCGATCTCCTGAGCTAGCGCCGGTTCGGAAAGATAGGCGGAAAGACAACCTGACGCTCCGCACGAACAGAACCGCCCCTGAGGCACGACCTTGATGTGGCCAAGCTCGCCTGCCAGCCCATCCGCCCCGCCATAAACCTCACCATCGAGAAATAGAGCGCCACCGACGCCCGAACCCGAGAACAAGTAGACGAAATCCTCAATTTCTGTGCAGGCGCCGAACATACGTTCCGCCATCGCAGCTGCCTTGCCGTCATTGCCGACGAACACCGGTGCCGCAGCAATGCCCTTGAGCCGCTCAAGCATATCGACATCTCTCCAGCCCAGCACAGGAACGTGGACCAGCGCCCCGTCCCTTTTTACAAGGCCCGGAAGGGAAACGCCGACACCCATGATTGGCGCACGAGAGCCCGACGCAGAGACAATCGTCTCAATGCCCGTTTTCACATAGGCGTTAATGCCTTCAAGAGCCCCACTGAACGGCTCGATCCTAGACGCCATCACTGTGCCATCTAAGCCGCAGACGACAAAGCCGACAGCCTCAGCTTCGATCTGCACGCCAACCAGAAGCCCCGAATTGCGGGAAATCTGCAGCCCCTCCGACGGCCGTCCCCGCCGATTTGCTTCCGGTTTGGGCTGTCGTTCTATGAGCCCCATCTCGGAAAATCGCGACACGATCGACGATACGGTGGATTTATCGAAGCCGGAACGCTCGATAATCTCGCGCTGCGAGATCGAGGGCTCAAGCCTGATCCGGTGGAATATGGCACTGGCATGGAAGCGGCGCAAATACGAGCGGTTCACTGGCGTTCCCAATTTATCTTTCTTGCAGAAAAAATACTCACTCCCGGACACAAACGTCAAGTGCCTTCAAGTGCACGACGCGCCATCCTGCGATCGCTTCTGCGGAAATTCTCCACGTAACATGTTGTTTTATCTATATAAAAGTGATTTTAAACATTTGCCTAATTTCGCGTCAGAAATCTTGATTGCGCAAGGGATTGACAGAAAGCATGAGATTGGCGCAGAATTTTTCTTGTTAGCAGATTATTTAAAGAGGTCTGCTGAGGGAAACTTCAGGCTGCAAAAGGTTGGAACAATGAAAAAGACAGGATTGCTTGGCGTCATCGCCTGTGCGGCAATGGCTACGTCCGGCGTGCATGCGCAGGAAACATATGAAATCTGGCACTATTACGCCGCAGGGTCAGAACTGGCTGGCATGGAGGCGATGATCGCCAATGGCAACGCCTCGGTCGAGAACGCCCAGTTCAGCGGCGTCATCATTCCCGGCAATGTCGTCGAACTGCGCCGGCAGCTTCAGACTGCGTTCCTGGGCGGTCAGCCTCCGGCCGCCTATCAAAGTTCGATGGCCTTCGAACTCAAGGCATTCGTGGACGGCGGGCGCCTGCACCCTCTAACCGACGTCTGGGCGGAAATCGGCGGCGATGAAATCTTCCCCGAAGGCGTGCAACGCGTCGTCAAAATCGATGGCATCCCCTATGGCGTCCCGTTCGATCTCTCGCTCATCAATAACGTCTTTTACAACACAGCAATTTTCGAAGAGCTCGGCTTGGAGACTCCGACCGATTGGGACAGCTTCACCCAAACTTGCATGGCACTAGCTGATGCCGGATACCAGCCGCTGGGCAATGCTGGCGGCACGTTCTGGAGCCTCTATAACTTTTATGCCCCGCTCGTCTCGGTCCTTGGCGAGGACGGTTATTACCAACTCGCAAGCGGTGAACTGGGCTTCGACACCCCGGAATTCTCTGAAGCACTCGACCTCTATCGCGATATGATGGTCTCCTGCTACGCCGACAATTGGAGCGGCAAGACCTGGACCCAAACCGCCGATGACGTGATCAACGGCGATACGGGTATGTTCATGATGGGTATCTGGGTCGGTGCCTATTTCGAGCAGGCCGACTTCCTGGCCGGCGAGGACTTTGACGTCTTCCAGGCTCCTGGCACCGTCGGCAAATCTATCTTCCAGATGGACGTGCTTGCAGTGCCCGAAGGGCCTGAAGCCGGCATCGCTGCCGCCGAGGACTTCATCGTCGCCGCAGCATCGCCCGAAGGGCAGGCTGCCTTTGCCGTCCCGAAAGGGTCGCTAGCGCCCAACGTCAATGTCGATCCTTCGGTCTATGGTTATGCCGGCGCACGCTTTGCCGAGCAATTTGCCGAAGCCTCGGCTGCAAATGCCGTGCTCCCGAACCTATTCTTCTTGTTGCCCACCGCGGTCGGGACCGAACTGGGCGTGCAGATCGAGCGGTTCGCTATAGATCCTTCCGATACGGTCAAAGCCGAACTGATTGCCACGCTGGAAAGCCTTCGCCAACAGGCGCTGGCCGAAGACGCTTACATCAGCTGGTAAGATTATTCCGGAGCGGCCGAGCCCGGCCGCTCCTCTTTCGTTTCACACGAGGTTGGCAATGGCACTGCGCTCGTTGATGCCGAACCGCACCACCAGGACGCACTTGGCGTTTCTCGCCTTGCCGGTCGTGCTCTTTGTAACGTTCTACATCTATCCCATTATCTCAAGCATACACCTCTCACTCCATAGCTGGGACGGGTTTTCTCCTGCAATGCGCTGGGTGGGGCTGCAGAATTATGCGACGCTGCTCAGCCAACCGCGCTTCATCAACGCGGTATTCAACAACATCACGTGGGTGGTGTTTATGCTGGTCGTGCCAACCGGCATTGGCCTTTTGCTCGCCTCACTTCTCGATCGGGGGATGCGCGGGGAGAGTATCTTCCGCATCATCTTTTTTCTCCCTTTCACCATCCCTGCCGTCGCCGTCGCAGCGATCTGGCGCTGGATGTACGAGCCTTCCAACGGGCTTTTGACTACCGTGCTCAATCTAATCGGACTCGGCGGACTGTCCCAGAACTGGCTGGGGGATCCCAATGTCGTCAATTTTTCGCTTATGGGCGCGGTTGCCTGGTGGACCACCGGTTTCGCGTTTCTGGTGTTTTTCGCTGGCCTTCGCAACATTCCCACCGAGTGTATCGAAGCGGCGCGTATTGAAGGTGCTACGCCCTGGCAGACCTTCTGGAAAGTGAGTTTCCCCCTGCTCTGGCCATCGACAATTATCGTTTTGGGGATGTCGGCGATCGATGCGATGCGTCTCTTCGATGTCGTTTGGGCAATGACCAAAGGCGGGCCAGCCTATTCCTCAGAAGTGCTCGCTACACAGATGTATGACCTCGCCTTCGGCCGTTTCTCGATGGGCCAGGCAAGCGCCGTCGCCGTCTATTTGCTTATCATCGCCGCTGTGGTCATCATGCCCTACATCTACTACATGTCGAACCGCGTGACCGAGAGCGAGGCCGAATAATGAGCAGCGCTCTTCAGCAACGTCAGACAGTCCTTACCCGTACGATCCTCTTTGTCTTTGCCATTGTCTTTGCCGCTCCGCTCATCGTGGCGGCGGTCACCTCAGTAAAATCTCCCTCCGAACTCACCCGAGTGCTTACCCTGCCAAGCGAGTTTTACTGGCAGAATTACTTGGTCGCCTTCGAACGCATGGGGCGGAGTTTTTTCAACTCCATAGCCATCACCGTTCCCGCTGTTGCCCTTTCCATCCTTATCGGCGCAATCGCCGGTTATCCTTTGGCCTACATGCGTGGCGCGAGTGGTAGGCTGGTCTATTTCCTGCTTCTCACTGGTATGCTGGTCCCCTTTCAAATCGTTCAGATTCCGCTGTTCTTCCTTATTCAGCGCATGGGGCTTTACGACAGCATAGCCGGCATGTGGCTGGTCCACACCGCCTACGCTGTGCCATTTTGCACATTCTTCATGCGCAACTTCTTTGCATCCGTACCTCGTTCAATGTACGAGGCAGCACTGATCGACGGCTGCGGGCCAACACGCTACTTTTGGAAGTTGCTTCTTCCCGCTTCGACCTCTGGACTTGCCGCTCTCGCCATCATCCAGAGCCGCGCTATTTGGAACGATTTGCTGTTTGCCATAACGCTGACCTCGAGCGACAGCGCTCGCCCGGTGACGGTGCAAATTTCGGGCTTTGCGTCCAGCCTTCAGGTCGAATACGGTCCGCTGATGGCCGCCACTCTCGTCTCGATCCTGCCCGTCATGGCAGCCTATCTTATGTTCCAGAAAGCCTTTGTGCGCGGCCTTCTGGGCGGGGCGGGCAAATAGATGGCCCTCCGGGTCGCCGTTATCGGCTGCGGTGACATAGCGCACGCTTACGTTACCCTATCGCGTCACTTCCCGAGCTTCGAGATTATCGCCTGTGCATCCCGCACCCCGGAGCGGGCCGCGCATTTCGCGGTGCAGCATCAATTACTGGCTTTGGACGTCAACGATGCGCTCGCCGGGAAACATGGAATCGAGGCCATCCTCAACCTCACTCCACCCAGCAGCCACTACGCGATCAGCATGGCCGCGTTGGAGAATGGCCTGCATGCTTATACGGAAAAGCCCCTTGCGACGACTCTTGAGGAAGGCCGAAAGCTGCTCACCTACTCCCAGAAAAAGGGGCTTCGCCTAGGCGCCGCCCCTGACACATTCCTGGGCGCAGCACTCCAATGCGCCAGAGAGATAATTGATAACAAGTCGATCGGCGACGTGGTCTTCGGCCAGGCCAATTTCATATCCGGCGGCATGGAGCACCGGCACCCCAATCCCGAATTTTTCTTTAAGCCCGGCGGCGGCCCCGTTTTCGACATCGGCCCCTACTATGTAACGGCCCTCGTCTCCCTACTCGGCCCTGTCGCCTCAGTCAGCGCAGTTGGTACCATTGGTCGCCCTATCCGTACGGTCTCGACATCCGGCTCGCCTCACCTAGGGGCAGCCATCCATGTAGAGGTCCCCACAACGGTCCAGGCCTTGCTGCGCTTTCACACCGGACCCCAGATATCAATGTTGTTGAGTTGGGACAGCCAACCGAGCGCACTGCCCCACATCGATCTCCATGGCACGCTCGGTCGTGCCGTCCTACCTGATCCGGACTTTTTTGGCGGCAGCGTGAAAATCACCCGCGAAGACGGAGCGGCTCTTGTTACCACAGAGACGCTGCCATGGGGGCGGATCAATTGGCCCGAGCAGCAGCCATCCCTGGCCAACTATCGCGGGCTTGGACTGGCCGATTTCGCGCAAGCAATCGCCAGCGGCCAACCGCACCGAGCATCCGGCATGATGGCATTCCACGTTCTAGAGGTTCTGACGGCCATCTCAAACTCCGTCGCTTCCGACGAGATACGCCACATCAGCTCAAGTTGCGAACGACCTTTGCCAATTTCAAACACCAGTGTCCCGCCAAATTGTTGATCGCCATTGGTCTGGATTGTCGAGTTCACAGCCTAGAGGCTTAGTAGATGAGCTTGCATGGAACTATAATCTTTCTCAACTTCCTCCGGCAACGCGTCTTTGACGTTTCAGTATTTGCTCCAACGGGTCATACTATAGAATAAGCGCGTGAACATTGCGTAGGTGAGGGTACCATAGATGACCACCAGCAACGCAATCAGGAACATGCGGTCTAGATACCCGTAAGACTGAGAATAAACGATGATATATCCTAGGCCGGATTGTGAGCCTAAGAATTCAGAACCAATCACCGTTGCCCAAGCTGCACCGATCGCCAGAAGTACCGCCGATTCCATTTCCGGCAGGATAGCGGGGAGGATCACAGTGCGATACCGATGCCATTTCGTCGCCCCCAGGGTGCGAGCGTTGTCGATATAGACCTCGGGCACATTGCCAATGGCATTGACTATTGCAGCAAAGAAAATCACTCCTACCCCGTAGGCGACGAAGGCAACCTCCCCAAGGAACGACAGACCGAACCAAAGCTGAAATAATGGCACCATGGCCAAAAGCGGCATGACACGGAGGAACTGGATGGGCAGGTTCACGATCCGCCTACCCCAAGATGACCAAGAGATGATCAGACCCAATGCCGAACCGATGATGGCTCCACCGAGAAAACCAACGACCAAACGCTGAAAGGTCGCTGCGGAATGATAGACAATTGCGAGAAACGCATAAAGATAGCTCCGTTCCTCGCCCGTCGCTACCGAACCGAATCCCCATCCTCCTGGCCAATACAGTGAAAGGGATTTAAGGGTCGTTGTGAAGACGACCTGCCAACCCGGTACCATAGGAACGCCCGGGACGATTTCTTGGGGGAAAGCGACTGACAAAGCCTGCCAGCCAACCGCTAGCAGGCCTAACACCAATAAGGCTACGATCCGATCAGAGTAGAAGGTGAGATATCGTTCCATCAAACAGTCTCCGGCTGCCCATGCTCGTGACCGATCCCTAAATGGCCGAGCAGTCTGCGTTTGATGGCCAGAACTCCGGAACTTGCGAGATCCCCCTCATCACGCGGTTGCTTGCCCTCGATCGACACGTCATCGACCAATTTTCCTCCGCGCATGACCAAAATCCTGTCGGCCAGTGTTAACGCTTCGTCGACGTCATGGGTGACGAAAAGGACAGTACGCTTGGCCCGGTCCTTTTCGTCCCAGAGATCGAGGAGCACATCGTGGATCCGGTGGCGCGTGACGTAGTCGAGGGCGCCGAAGGGTTCGTCGAGAAGGAGGATATCCGAACCGTTGGCAAAGACGGTTGCAATCGCTACCCGTTTGAGCATGCCTCCCGAAAGCTCACGTGGCCACGCATGGGCAACGTCGGCCAGGCCAACCTGCGCCAGATATTGGCTGGCGGCCGTCCGCCGCTCTTCGGGCGGCACACCGCGGCAGCGCAAACCGTATTCGACGTTGTGCTGAACGGTCATCCACGGGAATACGCTATCCTTCTGAAAGACCACGCCCCGCTCTGGACCGGGGCCCGCGATAGGCTTTCCGTGAGCCTCAAAAACCCCCTCCGAGGGCGCATCGAGGCCGGCGCATAGCTGAAGCAAGGTGCTCTTGCCGCAACCCGACGGACCAACAATGCAAACGAACTCTCCTTGCCTAATGGTAACATCCACGTTTTTGAGAGCCTCGATGGCGCTTCCATCTCGACGCTTGAATGAACGTGAAACCGAACGTGCCTGCAGTGCAGGAACAGTACTTTGGGTGTTCATTGACGACCTCCTGCCGACTGTGCAGTACGCGCACGCCAGCGTGTGATCCAGGAAAACAGAACCGAAACGACCGCATCAAATATGGCGGCCGTCAGTGCCAGAAGGAGCAAGGCGGCAAACAGACTTTCAATGTCCGAGGCTGCGGTAATGCTTTTGATCAGCTTGCCGAGCCCTCTTTGGGAAGCCAGGAGTTCAACTATTGCCTCCAACCCCCACGCCCCCGCGAGCGCAATACGGATGCCGCCCAGGATCTCTGGCAGTGCGCCTGGGATAAGAACATTGCGGACAATCTCGTTTCTTGTCGCGCCAAAGGTGCGGGCCGCTGCCTCATAGACGGGATTGATATTATCGGCGGCGCGTTGAGCGTAGGTGTATAGGATCACCGCTACGTAGAAGGCGACGGTAGCCACCGCGCTGGCGCGATCACCGCCGAGCCAAAGCAGAAGGAATGGCGACGCGATCAGAATGGGCACCGTTCCCAACGTAAGCACAACGGGATCGAATGCGGCTCTCAAGAGCCGCGAACGTGCCGTCAACAGACCCACGAGGGTGCCCATGGCTCCGCCGATGCAGACCGCAATCAGCACATTCTGCGCAGTATACCCCAATGCGGTGTAAAACCCGGTATCGGCCAAGCCGTAAAAGGCAAAGGTGTTGTGAAACCAAAACTTTTCGACGGCCGCGTTGACCACACCCCATGGTGTGGGCAGGGCGGACCTTGGCGTTACCGGAACCAGTGCAAACCAAATTCCCAGGAGCAGAAGAAGCCCCACCACCCCGAGAGGATCTGCCCGGCGCAGGGCTTCTCCAAGCTTTCTGCTCAATAGATTTTGTTTGGCAGAGCCCGGCAGAACCGGGCTCTGAGCTTTATCTGTCATGGAGGACACCAGAACTGCGCCTATTCCGACGCCGCGCGCGCAAATCGATAAGCATCGAGATAATTGTGCCAGCCGTAATGCTTTTTGGCCTCATCTACCAATGAACCCTGTTCGGCGGAAAGATCCGTCCCATCAAGCGCGGCAAGCAATTCATCAGTTTGCATACGATACTCCTCGAGCTGCATCCAGATGTCGTGGCCCCACACAAACTCGTCCGCGCTGACGTCGTCAGGAACGACGCCATTCTCCACAAACCCACCAATGATTTGCTCATACAGCGGCTTGTAATATAGCAGCGAGTCCTGATCGTTATAGAACTGACCATTCTCTTCGTAGGGAATATAAGGATGGAACAACTCGACGGTGTTGGCCAAATCCTCACCCGTCAAATCTGTCCCGGTGATGCTGTTGAGGATCGGGGCCTGGATATCGTAGAGCGAGGGATCCTGGGTGACGGCGTCAACAGTCCGCCACACAGCGGAAAGATATCGCAACAGTGTATGCTGGTTTTCACCGATCCAGTCCGCGTTCGACTCTGCTCCAACCAGTGAAATCGAGCGCAGTACAGGAGAGTCGGGCCCGCTCGGGCCGTGTTCGATCAAATCGTCGAGGCAAACGAGCCGAGTCCAGCCCTCTTGCAACAGCGAATAGACAACAGGAGCACCCGACGGATGGGCAAATTCAATCTGGCCCGCTCTCGCCGCGACCAGGATGTTGGAATCCTCCATAATCTGAGGCACCCAGGTCACCCCCGACAAATCAGATATCGTTTGCTCGAAAAGCCGCTCATTGGGAACCGGAGTTGAAGCGAGCTGATTGCCCTGCACCGGAGCCATGGCCTCGGCGATGGCCTGATCAAAGGCCATGCCCCTGCCCATATAATCCTTAATGCCCGTGAGATTCAGATGGGGCGCCGCAAGCATGCATCCCGCTGTAATGACGTCGTGGAACATGACCGCTTTGACGGCGCGCGAATTCTGGTAGGTCGGCAGGAAATTGGGCGCGTAACCATGGGTGACGTCGAGGTCGCCCCGCATAAGCAACGTGTGAGCCTGCTGCTCGGTCACGGTTGTTCGGGCGATGTCGATCCCGACATCCTCGAAAAAGCCCATCTCATCGCCGATGATAGGAAACGATCCATCGGCATAGGGCAAGACGCCCATGCGGACTTCGACCTGCGGAATGTCGGTGCCTGCCTCCGGCGCGAGCGGCTCGTATGTATGGGTATCCTGCGCAATTGCAGCGACGGCCGATGCTGCCAAGCATAGGGCAGCGACCGACAGCACCGATGTCGTCCTTTTGTGGCAGTTGGCTACTGTTTTGATCTCATCCATTGAGGTTCCTTCCTTTGTATCGTGCAGCTTGAGGTCCCCACCCGCAAGCGCTGCCTTCCGGCATGCGTAAGTGAGTTTCTAGCGATGTCATAAATTCGACAAGCTGAATTCCCTTCAGTTGTTCATTCAAAATTTTTGATGAACTTTATGCCTTCCGTCCTCCAGATTTCGTGACGACGATTCTTCATAACTTCGCGATGGTGCGCGACGACTGAGGACGCTACCCAACGTTGAGCAATGAAAAAGGAGTATGAATGATGATCAACCGCTACCACGCCAATCAACGTATGAGTCAGATGGTGAGCTACCCGCAGCAGGGGACGGCCATAGTGCTGTCAGGCCTTGTCGCCGACGACAGTTCAGCCGATGTCACCGGTCAAACCCGTCAGATTCTGGACAAGGTCGAGCGGCTGTTGAACGAGGCCGGGGCGGACAAGTCGCACTTGACTCATATCTACATCTGGTTGCCCAGCATCGGCGATTTCGATGCAATGAACGCGATCTATGACGACTGGGTTATGCCCGGTCAGGCGCCCGCCCGCGCCTGTGTAGAAGCCCGTCTAGCTGACCCCAGCCTCAAAGTCGAAATACAGGCCTTTGCTGTGATATAGCCGGACATTAATGCGCCGACGCGGCTTCCCGCGCGGCGCTTTCCACCGCCTTCAATGCCGGCGTGTCCTCTGCAATCGGTCTTACGGCCGAGATCTGCAGCGCCGGTATTTCGGGTTCGCATGGCACTATGCGGAGCGTACCCTTCCGGACATCTTCCTGAAAAAGCCGTACAGGGAGCTGGGCAATGCCCAAGCCCTCGATCACCATGGATGCAGCTGTTCGAAAAGTGTTGCAGATCGTTACGTTGCGATAATGGACGTTATTCTCACTGAACCACCGCAAATGAGATCCCCGCGCCTGCCATTCACGCGTAACGGAGATGACTGGCAAGTCCGAAAGCATAGGGGGCGTAACGACCTCCGGAATGCCCTCCAGGCTGGGGCTACACATCCACCTAAGGTCGATGCTTTGAAGTGGAGTAGAAGAGAATTTCGATGCTGGCAACTCACAGGCCGCCAGGACCATGTCAAGCTCTCGCGCCAACAGCTTTTCTTCCAGCGCATAGGATACGCCCACCTCTAGTTCGACTTGAACGTGCGGAAAATCGCGCTTGAGCCTCTTCATCATAGGCCCAAGCCAGCTTATGGCGACGTTCTCTGTAACTCCAAGCCGTACATATCCAGCTGTGCTCTGGCTATCGCCTAGTGCGGCATCCGTGAGACGCTGATAGGCCGTCACTATTTCTTCTGCGTATGGCAGAAGCCGAATGCCTTCGGGCGTCAACCGTGCGATGCGCTGAGATCTGTCGAACAACACTGTGTTCAATCTCGACTCCACCTCCTGAATCCGCATGGAAACCGCCGATTGTGTGGCATTCATTTTTTGGGCGGACTTTGCGAAGCTTCCCAGTCGGGCGGCCCAATAGAATGTCTCCAAGTGTCGAAGATTCATGCGCGCTCCTCAGACTGCACCATAGTAGGTCGGCCGACATTGAAGCTTAGTTCAATTTTCGTGAAGTCCCAAGCCAGAATAATATCGTTTTTACGTTCAATAACGAAGTCCTACGATCAGTTTGCTCGCCGTTTCAGGGTGGGCCGTAACAAGGACAAGAAAGCCAGAGGACTGGCGTAGGAAGGTTAAATTGAGCACCCGTATTGAGATCGATGCTGAGATGGTTCGGCAGCATGTTTATGACCTCGCTGAATTCGGAAAGGTGGGGGAGAGCGGCGTTACCCGACTGGTGTATTCGCCCGAATGGGTTGCGGCGACCGATAAATACGCAGCCTGGTGCCAAGAAGGTGGATTGGAGGTGCACCGCGATGCCGTTGGCAACGTTTGGGGAGTGCTAAAAGGTACGGAGAAAGGGAAATCCATAGTCTCCGGATCGCACATCGATTCCCAAGCGCCCGGGGGCCGGTATGATGGCGCTCTCGGTGCACTGTCGGCCATGATCGCGCTCAAGGTGCTCAAAGCCCAGTTCGGGCAGCCTAAACGGACGCTGGAGGCAGTGGCTCTTTGCGAGGAAGAATCCAGTCGCTTTCCGAGTGCCAACTACTGGGGTTCGCGCGCCATCACCGGACGCATCGGCACCCACGTAGCCGACGAGACTATTGCTTTTACTGGCGAAACCATGGCTGAAGCCATGCAGGCTATTGGCCTCGATCCTAAAAGCATCCCTCAGGCCCGCCGCAACGACATAGACAGTTTCATTGAGCTGCACATCGAACAGGGTCCAATACTCGAACAAGAAGACCTGCCCGTGGCCATCGTTACCGCGATCACCGGCATCCGGCATTACAATGTGATGTTACGCGGTACGCAAAACCATGCCGGCGGCTTCCCTATGGACATTCGGCGTGACCCTATGGCCGGTTTCGCTGAGATCGCCAGCGGGGTGGTAAATACCGCTCATCGTATGGGACGCCCCGCTGTCACAACAGTGGGCCGGGCGGTCGTAAGACCGAATTTCCCGGCCATCATCCCCGACAGTGTCGAATTCTCTATCGATGCCCGCCACCCCGATGCCCAAAAGCGGCAAGAGCTTTACACCGCACATGAACGACTGATGCGCGAAGTAGCCGAGCGACGCGGACTGGACATTGAATGGGATGTCAGAATTGACCATGATCCAGCACCTTCAGATCCTGGAATCTTGAGGACGCTTGAGCGTGTCGCACAGGAGCAGGGCGTGAAGACTTTGAACATGGCCAGCGGCGCTGGGCACGACTCTCAGCAGATGGCTTCAATTGCCAAGACCGCTATGATCTTTGTCCGCTCCAAGGATGGCCGGAGCCATACCCCCGACGAATATTCATCTATCGAAGATATCGTCGAAGGCGTCAAGGTGCTCACTGGGGGGCTGCACGCACTGGCCTACTAACACTTGCCTACTAAGGAGAGACTACCATGTATCCACGCGACTTCAACGGGCATGGCCGGACGCCTCCGCACGCTCAATGGCCCGGCAATGCAAAATTGGCCCTTCAGTTCGTAATCAACTACGAGGAAGGCGGTGAGCATTCTGTGATCCATGGCGACCGTCACAGTGAGGCCTGGCTTACTGAGGAGCCATCTCAGCCGTTGGACAACATTCGTAACATGAGTGCTGAGTCCCAATACGAATACGGCCCACGCGCCGGCTGGTGGCGGCTCTACAAGATGTTCACGAAGCGCCACCTTCCGATCACCGTATTCGGAATCGCTAAGTCGCTCGAGAAGAACCCTGAAGCCGTCGCATCCATGAAGGAAGCTGGCTTCGAGATCGCCTCCCACGGACTGCGCTGGATTCACTATGCCGAAATGCCCGAGGAAGAGGAACGGCGACATATTGCCGAAGCTATGCGCATCCATGAGGAGGTTACCGGATCACGACCAACGGGTTGGTATACAGGGCGAATGAGCCAAAACACCCGACGGCTACTCGTGGAAGCCGGCGGGCTCACCTATGATTCAGATTCTTTTGGAGATGACCTGCCCTACTGGACCAGGGTCTCTGGCCAGAACCACCTAGTGGTCCCCTATACACTTGACAACAACGATGGCCGCTATGTCAGTCCGTATGGCTACAACTCCAGAAGCTTTTCGGACTATCTGATCGACGCCTTCGAATTCCTGCGACGCGAAGGAGAAGAAAGCCCCAAAATGATGAGTGTAGGTCTGCATACCCGCATTGTGGGGCGCCCCGGACGCGCGGCGGATCTCGAAAGGTTTCTCGATCATGTAGCGGCTTCCGAAGACGTATGGGTCGCCCGCCGCATAGACATCGCCAAGCATTGGCAAACGGTGCATCCGCCGGTCGAAGGAGATGAGCTTTGAGCTATTTGGTTACGGGCGCTACAGGGTTCATTGGCACCAATATCGTAGAGCAGCTTGGCGGCGAGGGTGAACAAGTTCTAGCGTTGAGCAATGTCGCTCCAACCCAGCGGCAAGAAGAGCTAGCCAATCGCAGCAATGTTCGGTTTGCCCTGGGAGATGTGCGTGATCAAGAGCTACTTGAAGCCGTGATCAGGCAGCATCAAATTCGCCGCATCATTCATGCTGCCGCTATCACTTCCAACGCTGAACGCGAAAAGATCGCCGGCCCGCAGATCGTCGACGTCAATCTCAAGGGCGCTGCAGTTGTCGCGACGGCTGCCGCAAGTTGCAACGTCGAGAAGTTAACCTTAGTGAGTTCGGCCGGCGTATTCGCGACTCATAACCTGCCGGATGGCCAGCTCGTGGTGGAGAGTCAGCCGCATCAAGTCGACACCCTCTATAGTGTGGGAAAATCGGCCGCAGAAACGATCGTCGCTCGCATATGTTCACTCAACGACCTACCCTATGTCATTGGAAGGGTCGCAACCGCTTTCGGGCCGTGGGAGCACGATACGGGGTATCGCGACACTTTGAGCCCGATCTACCAACTAACCGGAAAGGCAATTTCGGGTAAAACTGCTCTCCTTGAGCGCGACAAGCAAAGCAATTGGCACTACTCGAGGGATGCCGCCAGCGCCCTAATCACGCTGACACGTAACAGCCCTAATTATCAAGACTACAATTTGGGACCGCAACGGGCTTGGCCGTTGAGTACCTGGTGTGCACTGCTCAAGGAAAAGTACCCCGCCTTTTCCTATGATTTTGCGGCAGAGGGGAATATCGAATTGTACGGCGTGGATGATGGCGGTCTTCTCTCGGGCTCGCGCTACGCAGATGAATTCGGCCCAACCGCGCAGTTTGATCCGGAGGCTGCATTCAACGACTTCCTGAGGTGGATCAATGACAAGTAGCCGGCAATCGCTGATTAGTGGAGCGCCATTAGAGCTTGATGCTTAGCATAGTCAATGTCCAAGAAAACTGGGTACTTTCGCAAAGAAGGCCGATTGGAGGAAATTGCCGCTTACATGGACTGACATGTTTTACTGTGCTGGTCGCGCGCGCAATCGATCCTGCACTGCACGCTTTATCAGATGAGAGAATGCATCTGTCAGTTGGCCTTGAGCGGCCTGTGGCGGGCGAACGATCTGATAGGAGAGGCCGATCCTGGCTTGTAACGGTTTGACCACAAGTTGATCGCTGTAGTCAGCCGCAATGAGAGGATCGACGACCGAGATGCCTATGCCATACGCGGTCATTGCGCAACAATTGGCCAGCGAAGCCTCAATCGGCGTCCGAAGATCAATGCCTTTTTCGGACAGTGCGCTGTTTAGGGCAAGCCGGAGCGGCGCGCGACGGCCAGGCAATATTACCCGATACGCGCTCAGATCGGAGAGCGCAATTTCGTCCTTTCTCGAAAGCGGATGCTCGTGGGGTACAACAGCGACGGCCTGGCTGCGTCCAATCACTTCTCCGGGTAACCCGGCGCGGTCCTCCTGATGGTACACAAGGCCAAGGTCGTAATGTTGGATCGCTGTAAGGTCTAGAACGCGCTCAGTGTTCTCAGTGTCAAAAATTACCGTCACTGAGGGGTATCGTTCCAAAAACGGGATCAACGCCTCGCGCATGCACAGCCTGTTGAGGGAGGTAACCGTACCAACCCTAATCACACCACCTTTTACAGCGCGGATATCCTGTGCGACGCGGCCGATGTGATCGAGCCCCACAAACACACGTTCTACTTCTCGAAATAGAATAAGCGCTTCATCTCGCGGGACAAGACGATTGCCATCGCGCACAAACAGCGTAAATCCAATCTCGGTCTCCATGTCGCGCAACAAACGGCTGACCGCAGGCTGTGTGATGTGCATGTGAGCAGCCGCCGCGCTCACACTCCCCGTCACCATGATCGCCCGAAATGCCTCCACCTGTCGTGCGTGCACTTTCAAGGTTCGCTCCTCCATTTCGCGGCAAGCGTATAACATGTTGTTATATGCGCCGCACTAATTGCGATTTGTATTCTATAAAACTTAGAATTAGCTTTCTCGCCGGTGTGACACGTCACCTTCAAAATGCCGTTCAATCGGGAGGAGATACTATGAAAACCCTTAAGCTGGCGCTGCTGGCCAGTGCGTGCGCGGCTTTCGCGCCATTCGCCACCGCCCAGGATCTCACAATTGGCATCGCCGCATCGCCGACATCCATGGATCCGCAATTTTACGTTGTCGGTCCCAATAGCGCGATGGCTCGCAACATCTTCGACGGCCTCGTCAACCAAGACGAGCTGCAACAGATCCAGCCTGCGCTGGCAACGTCGTGGGAAACGGTTGACGAGACGACCTGGGAATTCAAGCTCCGCGAAGGCGTTAATTTCCACGACGGTTCGAGCTTCGGAGCCGAAGACGTCGTTGCGAGCATCAATCGGGTTCCGCTTGCCGCAACCAATAGTCCAAGCTCATTTGTGCCCTACGTCGAAGGTATCGCGAACGTCGAGGCGGTCGATGAGCATACAGTCCGGATTACCACCGACACGCCAACTCCGCTGCTGCTCAACAATCTTTCTCGCATCGCGATCATGCCATCCGAACTGGAAGATGTTCCGTCGTCAACGCTCAACGGCGGCGACAAAGTCATCGGCACTGGCCCATTCGAATTCGTTTCCTGGCTGCCCGACAGCGTAGTTCGATTGTCACGCAACGAGGACTATTGGGATGGTCCGGCGGAATGGGAAAATGTCACCTACCGGGTCTTCACCAATTCCAGCGCCCGCGTTGCAGCCATGCTCTCGGGCGACGTCGACATGATTGAATCTATCCCCACTGCGGACGTTTCAACCCTGCGCAATCAGGACGGCGTTGAGGTGGTCACACAGTCGAGCAATCGGGTGATGTATCTTCATCTGGACCAGGATCGCGCAAATTCGCCGTTTGCTGCGGGCCCCGACGGGGAGAATCCGCTGCGTGATGTCCAGGTGCGACGCGCCATCTCGCTCTCGATCAATCGCGAGGCATTGGTCGAGCGGATCATGGACGGCCAAGGCATACCTGCCGGCCAGCTCGTGCCTGAAGGCTATTTTGGCCATGTGCCCGAAATCGAACTCGACGCCTATGATCCCGAGCGCGCCCAAGAACTGTTGGCCGAGGCCGGATATCCCGACGGCTTCGATCTCACCTTCCATGCCTCCAATGACCGCTATCCCAACGATTCCCTGATCGCCCAGGCCATCGGGCAAATGCTTACCCGTGTTGGCATCGACACAGAGATCGTCACCCTTCCGGCCAGCGTATACTTCTCCCGCGCCTCCGCGCTCGAATTCAGCTTCATCATGGGTGGAGCAGCAGTGGAGACGGGCGAAGCATCGGGGGTTCTCGGTCCGCTACTGGAAACCTATGGGGAAACATCGGGCCAAGGCAATCGTGGCCGCTATTCCTCCGAGGCGTTCGACCAGGCGCTGCAGACGGCCCGTATGACAATTGATGATGCCGAGCGAAAAGCCCTGCTTGAGGAGGCGATGCGCATTGCCATGGACGACCTCGGCGTTATTCCCGTGTTCTTCCTCGCCAACACCTGGGCGATAGAAGATGGGCTGAGCTTTGAGGGCCGATCTGACGGTTACACCCTCGCCTATGATGTGAAAGGCGCCCAATAGCGCGCTCCCCCGCCCGCGCCTGATTCCGGCGCGGGCGGACCGCCGGTCTAACCCTCACCTGGAGAGCCAGCATGTCAGCCCTGCGCGGTGTCTTTCCCTATCTTGTGTCCCCAATTGCGTCCGACGGCACGGTCATGGGTAAGGTACTCTCCGACCTCGTTGATCATCTCGTCGATGCCGGTGTTCATGGGCTGACCTCGCTGGGAAGCACGGGTGAATTTGCATATCTTTCAAACGCGCAGCGCTATGAGGTGGTTGAGACGGTCGTTGGCGCCAATCGCGGTCGCGTTCCCGTTATCGCCGGCGTTGCGGCCACCACCATCTCCGACGCGACAGCGCAAACTCGGCAGATGATCGAATTGGGTGCTGACGGCATCCTAGCAATTCTCGAGGCCTATTTCCCCATCGACGATGAGGGCGTGGAGACCTATTTCCGAGCGATCGCCGATGCAGCAGACGGTCGACCCGTCGTGCTCTATACCAACCCCAATTTTCAGCGCTCTGATCTCGGACTTGCGGTCATCGAACGCCTTAGTCACGTCGACAACATTGTGTCGATTAAAGACGCCTCCTCGAACACGGGACGGCTGCTTTCCATCCTCGAGCGAACCGAGGGGCGCCTCTCGGTTTTCGCTGCCTCTTCCCATATTCCAGCCTGTGTCATGCTGATCGGCGGCGTCGGATGGATGGCTGGTCCGGCTTGCTGCGCACCGTCCCAAAGTCTTGCACTATATCAAGCCGCGGTTTCAGGCCATTGGTCCCGGGCAATGGAATTACAGCGCCCGTTATGGCGGCTCAACGAGTTGTTCGCCCGCCATTCCCTGGCCGCCTGTATCAAGGCTGCGCTTTGTCTTCAAGGCTTTGCCGTGGGTGATCCAGTTCCGCCCCAAAAACCCCTCGACGAGTCAGCGCGAGACGACATTGCCCAGGCCCTTCGCGCCTTGGGCGCGCTCTGAACACCAACTGATTTCAGGACAACCGTGACAACCATTCTTTTCGATACCGATCCCGGGGTTGACGATACCTTCGCTATTCTATTGGCCCTGGCCTCGCCAGAGCTAAAGGTCGATGCGATCCTGACAGTGTGCGGCAATGTCTCGCTGGATGTGGCAACGCGCAACGCCTTGCGCATCCTTGCCTTGGTCGGCCGCGATGATATTGCCGTTCATGCAGGCGCCGACCGCCCCTTGCTTGGTACCGCACTTTATGGCCTTCATCATGGGCGGGATGGGCTCGGGGGAGCCCCCTTACCCGAACCCCGCGCCAGGCAGCGCGGGCAACATGCGGTCGAATATCTCATAGAGCGGCTTGATACTGCCCGCCAGCGTGGCGAACGCGTGACGCTGTGTGCGCTTGCCCCGATGACCAATATCGCGCTGGCCCTACGTATCCGCCCCGACATTTCCGCCGGCATAGAGCGGATCGTAGCAATGGGGGGCGCTTTCCGTACGCCGGGAAATCGCACCTTCACTTCCGAGTTCAATATATTGGCCGACCCCCATGCGGCTCAAATCGTATTCTCGTCGAATATTCCCATCACACTTCTACCGCTCGATGCCACTCATCAGGCCATTGCCACACCCGAGCGGGTCGCACGCCTGCGCTCAATCGGTGGGCCGTTGATGGATGTGCTTGGGCCGATGCTACAGGCCTGGGACCGGAACGATCCGGACCGCTATGGATCGGCAGGCGGCCCGATGCACGACCCGCTCGTTACAGCCTTTGTTCTGGCGCCGCACCTTTTCACAACCCAGGCGGCGCGCGTTATGGTGGAGACCGATAGCACCTTGTGTCGCGGTCAGACCGTTGCGGACTGGTATGGCAAGTCCGGCGAGGCTGCCAATGTTGACATTGTCACCAAAGTCGACGTTGAGGGATTTTTTGGCCTGTTCGAATCCGGCTTGCGGCAGCTGAGCAGGGTTGACGCATGAACCGGCGCAAAGTGATCCTCGATGTTGATCCTGGCGTGGACGACATGGCCGCCATACTCCTTGCGCTAGCCAGCCCAGAACTCGAGATCGTGGGAGTTTGCGCAGGCGCTGGTAATGTTCCCCGGCAGGTGGCGCTGGAAAACGCCCAGCGCATTCTTGCGATGGCCAAAGTGGATATTCCCTTGCTCGCCGGATGCGAAAAGCCCCTGCTGCGCGGACAAGTTTTCGGGCGCCACTGCGCCCATGGTGTTTTCCCAGACAATCTGGTCCCGCCGGCTGGCGCGCCGAAGCCCTTGGGCGGCGCCGCTGCTTTTATTGCTCAGGCGGCGCGCTCGGCGTCCGCCCGGGGCGAAGCTATAACCCTTTGCGCCTCAGGCCCCCTCAGTGCGGTCGCCCTAGCGCTCGCACTCGGCGAGGACGTCCGTAGCGGCATTGATGAAATCACAATCATGGGCGGAGCCTTCAGGGCTCTGGGCAATCGCGTTCCTTGGGCAGAGTTCAATATGCTTGCCGATCCCCACGCCGCCGCCATGGTGTTCGCGAGCGGGGTGCCCGTCACCCTGTTCCCGCTGGATGTTACATTGGAGGTGCTCGTGACTGAGGAGCATCTCGGCGCCTTGCGCGCGAACGGAGGCGCGATTGCATCTGCTTTCGCCGACGTCTTTGCCGGCGCGGACCGTGAAGACCCTGTGCGCTACGGGCGCTCCGGCGGCCCGGTCCACGACGCCCTTCCAATCGCCTACCTGCTCGCACCAGAGCTGTTCGCGTTCACGACGGCCCAATTGGGGATTGTGAGCGAGGGGCCGCAAATGGGCCATACTTTCGCAGATTTCTCGACGGTCGATCCGTTTGCAAAGACGCAAATTGCGCAAACTGCCGATGAAGCAGGTGTGTTGGACCTGCTCTGTTCCCGGCTCGCTCGTATCGAGAGGACCTCAAGGCATTCAATCGAGAGGATCATCCAATGACCGCTTACCTCATCAGGCGTATCGGGCAGACTATTATCACGCTGCTGGCAATGTCGGTGCTTGTCTTTGTGGGCGTCTACATGGTCGGCAACCCCGTAGACGTTATGATCAGCGCAACAGCCACACCAGCCGAGCGTCAGCAAATCATCACCTCATTGGGCCTGGATCAACCCGTCTGGACGCAATATTGGAATTTCCTGCTCAATGCGCTTTCGGGCAATCTGGGAAATTCCTTCCTCTACAATCAGCCTGCCCTCCAGCTGATCTTTGCGCGGATTCCCGCGACACTCGAACTCGCGTTTTCCGCCCTGTTCATCGCTCTGGTGGTGGGCATACCGCTAGGTGTCTGGGCCGGCCTTAAGCCGCGCAACAAATCCTCGCGCGGGATCATGGCCTTTTCCATTCTCGGCTTCAGTCTTCCGACATTTTGGATCGGGTTGATGATGATCATGTTGTTCAGCGTCTATCTTGGATGGCTACCCGCTTCCGGACGCGGCGATACGGTCAATGTCCTGGGGGTGCAGCTCAGCATCTTCACGCTCGACGGACTAAGCCACATCGCGCTGCCGGCGCTCAATCTCGCACTATTCAAGATCTCACTGGTCATTCGCCTCACACGTGCCGGCGTCATCGAAGCGCTGCAGATGGATTATGTACGATTTGCCCGCGCCAAAGGGGTTTCGGAAACCCGTATCGTTTTTGTTCACGTGCTCAAAAACACGCTGATTCCGCTCATCACGGTGATTGGGCTCGAATTGGGGTCACTCATCGCCTTCGCGGTGGTCACCGAAACGATTTTCGCCTGGCCAGGCATGGGCAAACTCATCATCGACGCCATCGGCGTTCTCGATCGCCCGGTGATCCTGGCGTATCTGCTCATCACCGTCCTCATGTTCATGGTGATCAATCTTGTCGTTGACATTCTTTATACAATGGTCGACCCGCGCGTGCGGGTCGTGGGAGGATCAGAATGAGCCTCATCGACCCTGACGCGAACCTTGAAGGCGGAGTGGGCGTGCAGCCCAAACCAACCTCGCCATTCAAGCGTGTTGTGGTGGGCGTCTTATCGGACAAGCTTGGCTTGGTTGGCGTCGTCATCTGCACGATCATGGTCCTTGCGGCAATTTTTGCGCCGTGGATCGCTCCCCAAAACCCTTATGATCTGGCCCATCTCGACATTATGGACAATCGCATGCCGCCAGGGGAGGTGTCCTTTTCAGGCATGACGTACCTGTTGGGCACGGACGACCAGGGACGCGATCTGTTCAGCGCCATCCTTTACGGGCTGCGCACGAGCCTGTTTGTGGGGATATCCAGTGCAGCCATCGCGCTGGTCATCGGCGCAAGCGTTGGAATTTTCAGCGCCTTTTTCGGCGGCCGCACCGACGCGCTTTTGATGCGCATTGTCGATATCCAGCTCAGCTTTCCGCCTATCCTCATTGCTCTGATCCTTCTGGCCATACTCGGCCAGGGCGTCGATAAGATCGTCATTGCGCTTGTGGTCACCCAATGGGCGTACTACGCACGAACCATCCGCGGCTCGGCCTTGGTCGAACGGCGGCGCTCTTATGTCGATGCAGCGCGGTGCCTGGCTCTGCCCACCCATCGCGTCATGTTCAACCACATCTTGCCCAATTGCCTCCCGCCGCTGATCGTTGTTGCCACCATGCGCGTGGCTTACGCAATCAGCCTGGAGGCCACCCTGTCCTTCCTTGGTATTGGGCTGCCGGTGACCGAACCCTCGTTAGGCCTGTTGATTTCGAACGGATTCGCCTACATGCTTTCAGGCGACTATTGGATCTCGGTCTTTCCTGGATTGGCGCTTTTGCTTTTGATCGTCGGCATCAATCTGGTCGGCGACACTCTGCGCGACGTTCTCAATCCCAGGATGCAGAAATGACCAAGTCCCCTTCGAGCAAAACCCTCGTGGTCGAGGGACTGGAAACCCGCTTCCTCACTTCAACGGGTCCAGTGGCTGCGGTAAGAGATGTTAGTCTGCAGGTCGGCAAGGGAGAGATTGTCGGCCTGGTTGGCGAGTCCGGATCGGGCAAATCGGTCACCGGACTCTCGATCATGGGTCTGATCGACGCTCCCGGCGAAATCTTCGCGGGGCGGGCTCTTCTCAACGGCGAAGATCTTTTCAAGGCGACGCCCAAGCGCCTGCGCCAATTGCGCGGTGATCGGATCGCCATGATCTTCCAGGACCCTATGATGACGCTGAACCCTGTTTTGCGCATCGATACGCAAATGATCGAGGCCATCCGTGCCCATGATCCGAAAATATCGAGGTCGGACGCCCGCGCACGCTGTCGCGATGCGCTTGCACAAGTGGGAATCCCTGCGCCGGACGAACGGCTGGCCGCGTATCCACATCAATTCTCAGGCGGCATGCGCCAGCGCGTTGCCATCGCCATCGCCATGCTTAACAGGCCCGACATCATCATAGCCGACGAGCCGACTACGGCACTGGACGTTACTATCCAGGCGCAGATCCTGGCCGAGATGCAGAAGCTGTGTCGCGAAACGGGTACGGCGCTGATCTGGATCACCCATGACCTCACGGTGGTCGCGGGCCTGACTGATCGGGTCTATGTCATGTATGCGGGTAGCGTGGTTGAGGAAGGGCCAGTCGATCCAATGCTCGACGCTCCGATCCACCCTTATACCGACGGGCTGATCCGTTCGATTCCATCGCACAATACGCCCGGCCAGCGCCTGCATCAGATCCAGGGAATGACACCGGCACTCGACCGCATGCCGCAGGGATGCCGCTTTCATCCGCGTTGCCCGCGTCGTACCGAGGCGTGCCTGGGCGAGATCGCACTCGAACCGTTCGGTGACGCACGGCACGCCCGGTGCATACATCCACTTTTGGAGAAGCGCTCATGACACAGCCGCTTATCATCATCGATTCCGTGACCCGGCAGTTTGCCAAGACGCCCGATCTTGCCGCCAAACTGGCCAATCGGCTCGGCGCCCACTTCGAGCCGCAGGTCGTTCACGCCGTAGATTCAGTTTCGCTCGAGATCGGCGAGGGTGAAGTGGTCGGTCTGGTGGGCGAATCCGGCTGTGGAAAATCCACCCTGGGGAGGATCGTCGCGGGCATAGACAACCCCACCAGTGGACGCATTCTCTACCGCGGCGAAGATGTCGCCAAAGCCAGTGGCCAGCGGGCGCGGCATATAGCGCTCAAGGTGCAGATGATCTTCCAGGACACGCTGGATTCGCTGAATCCGCGCTTCCGGATGGGCCAAACCGTGCGCGAAGCCGCCCACTTTCATAAGGTGGTGCCAAATTCCGAGCTCGATGCCCATATCGACAATGTTCTTGCTCAGGCGGGACTGGACCCGCGCACCAAGTCCCGTTTCGCGCATCAATTTTCCGGCGGACAGCGCCAACGCATTGGCATTGCTCGCGCTCTGGCAGTCAATCCCGAGCTCGTGGTGTGTGATGAAGCTGTCGCCTCGCTCGATGTCTCGATCCAGGCGCAAATCATCAATTTGTTCATGGATTTGCGTGAGCGCCTCGGGCTGGCCTACCTGTTTGTCAGCCACGACATTGGTGTGGTTCGGCATATCTCTGATCGGGTTGCAGTGATGTATTTGGGACGGATTGTCGAACAGGGGCCCACCGAGGCGCTTTTTGCCGATCCCAATCACCCTTACACGCAGGCGCTGTTGCGCGAGGTGCCACGACTGGACAATCGCCATGCGAGCTTTAATCCTGTCTCAGGCGAAATACCTTCGCCGCTTTCCCCACCCTCAGGATGCCACTTCCACCCACGCTGTCCATTTGCGATGGA
The DNA here is from genome assembly GCA_002375765.1 of Rhizobiales bacterium UBA3584. Taxonomy (GTDB): domain Bacteria; phylum Pseudomonadota; class Alphaproteobacteria; order Rhizobiales; family Devosiaceae; genus Pelagibacterium; species Pelagibacterium flavum. The sequence goes on from DFMV01000081.1 coordinate 43,611, forward strand.
CAGATGCCGGATCGAGCCTCCGGCGTTGAAGGAAATTGCGCCGGGGCGGAAATCGGCATGCCATTTGAACGATTAATCGGCTTGGCACTATGGACTCGCCTCCATGTAGGCGGTCGACGGCCATCTCTTCTCCGGAAATCAGGTCTTGGATCGGATTGATGTACGCCGAAGCGGCGCCAAGCTGGTTGGCCTGCATTTCCCATCCCCATCCGACTTAACGTCTTCGTTGGACTAAGAATGAACTGCCGCCTTCTTTCTGAATTTTATAAACGGAGCAACGACCGTCCAAACTATTAGCAGACAGGAAATCGCCATAACGGTAGCGCTTATGGGACGATCAATGAAGGTTGTGAATTCGCCGCGTGAGAGCAACATGGCACGGCGGAAATGCTCTTCCATGAGCGGCCCAAGAACAAAGCCGAGCAGGAGCGGTGCTGCCGGAAAGACTAGCCAACGCATAAGGCATCCGAGGGCGCCAAAGGCGACGATCATCATCACATCGAAACTGGACGAATTGATTGAATAGGTGCCGATGCAAATGAAGACCAGGATGGCTGGGAAGAGCAAGTTGTATGGCACCAAAAGCAACCTCACCCAGATGCCGATCATGGGGATATTGAGGATGAGCAGCATCAGATTGCCGATCCAGAAGCTCATAATCAGGCCCCAGAACAATCCGGGCTGCGCTGTCATCAGTGACGGGCCCGGTGCAATACCGTTGATGGTCAGTGCACCAAGCATGAGCGCCATGGTCGCGCTGCCGGGAATACCCAGTGCCAGGGTGGGGATGAAGGCGGTTTGATCAGCTGCATTATTAGCCGCTTCAGGTGCCACAACGCCCTCAATGGCGCCATGTCCGAATCTCTGAGGCTCCCTGGCAATACGCTTTTCGAGGGCGTAGGACATGAAAGAGGCAATCGACGGGCCAGTCCCGGGCAGTGTACCAAAGAACGATCCCAGCCCAGTGCCGCGTAGTATCGGCAACCAGGAGCGTTTTAGGTCGTCTGGTGTTGGCTTCATCGCCCTGAACGTGACCGAAGATCTATCGATGGGCTTTCGCTCGCTCGACCCTACGCTAGAGACGACTTCGGCAACGCCGAACAAGCCCATGGCGAGTCCCACAAGGCTAATCCCGTTGGCCAGCTCGAGAAAGCCGAAACTAAAGCGCGTCTGACCCGAATAGATGTCCATCCCGAACGTGCCAAGCACGATCCCCAGAACGACCATGCCGAGCCCCTTCGCGGCCGAGCCGTCCGAAATCGCCGAGGCAGCGACCAGCCCCAGAACCATCAGCGCGAAATAGTCGGCGGACCCAAATTGGAGAGCATAGCGAGCGATTACGGGCGCGAAACCCATAAGAATAACGATGGCAATAGAGGCGCCGATGAAGGACGCGACTGTCGTCATCAACAGCGCAACGCCGCCCCTGCCCTGTTGAGCCATGGGGTAGCCATCGAGGCAGGCGACGGCACTCGATGTGGTTCCTGGAATGTTGAGCAGGATGGCTGCAGTCGAGCCGCCATAGGCGGTGCCGTACCAGATGCCGCCAAGCATAATCAGAGCTGTGGTGGGATCGAAGTGATATGTGAGCGGCAGCAGCATCGAAATTGCGGTGAGCGGCCCGATTCCGGGCAAGACACCAACCAGCATGCCTACGAACACTCCGACGAAACAATAGATCAGATTGACCGGGGTGACGGCCGTCTCAAGTCCAATGGCAACGTTGCCGAGAAGTTCGATCATAGCGACCACCGGAACATGATGAAGGGCAAGTTGAGTCCGACTACAAAGATGAGATAGCTCATAAGGCTCATCACCACAGACACAATAACGGCATTGATAATGTTGAACCGGCGATCGCCGAGCGAGGAGATCAGGACAAGGATTGCAATTGCCGGGGCGAGCCCAAAGCGGGGGATGGCAAGTGCAAAACAAACGATCGAGATAAGAACGAAAACCAGAGGTCTGGGCGGGACCTTGCCCCAGCCCGACGCGTCACGGCGCAAGAAAGCAGGAATGATGACCAAAATGCCCAGCAGCGCCATAATTACACCGGCGCCGAACGGGAACATACCTGGTCCCATGCGCTGCGCAGTGCCCAAGGAGTAATGGGTTGCGGCATAAAGCGCGATGGCGCTACCGGCCCCAAGGAGTAGGAGCCCTCCCAAGAAATCGCGTCTGTCCTGAATCATGATGAGCTCCCAGGTTGAGGCATCAAAGGCTGAGCGCTTGCCTAACGGCGCGGGCCGTGGCGAGCGGGGACGCGCAAACGGTGGCGCCCGCCACGGTAAGACGCTCGATCTTGGACGCCGCTGTTTCCGAGGCATTGCGCGCCAGCGCGCCAGCATGACCCAGAGTTCGCCCCTCGGGCGCACTGCGACCCACGATCATAGCAAAGACCGGTTTGGAAATGTCCGCCATGGCATTGGCCAGTTCAGCCTCCTTGCCCCCGCCGATCTCGCCGACCACCACAATGGCATCGGTATCCGGGTCGGCGTCGAACAGCTTGGCGTATTCGACCGGCCGGCGGCCGACGATGGAATCTCCGCCGATCGAGATTGCTGAACTCTGGCCCACGCCATTTGCCGTGAGCGCACGTAACATGGCGATCGAAAGTGTGCCGCTACGGGAAATGACCCCCACGCGGCCAGGCAGCCCAAATGCGGGTGGCAGACCGCACAACATGCCCTGCCCCGGATTCAAGAGCCCCAGCGCATTCGGGCCTATGACCCACATGCCTTTGGCCCTCGCAAAGGCAAGAGCGGGCATGACATCGTGAACCGGTGCGTGCTCAGCTGTTGCAGCGGCCAGTTTAATACCACCTTCCGCCGCTTCGACAATTGCATCGGCGACACCGAAGGCGGGCGTATAAATAACCGAGGTATCGGCGCCCGTGTGGCTGACCGCCTCCACCACAGTGTCAAAGACCGGAAGATCGAGGTAGCTTGAGCCGCCCGAGCCCGCGGCGACGCCGCCAACGATGATCGTACCAGCTTCGCGCATTTGATCGATCATGTTCTTAGCATAGGCAGAATGGACGTTTTGGATGATGACGCGACTGTCGCGATTGAGAAGTATACTCATCAGCCGGCCCTCCGCATTGTTCCCGCATCGCGATCGGCCGCCATGCGCTCGACAACTTGCTCTGGAAACTCGAATGCTGGATAGCCTGCTGCGGCTATCGCCTCGCGTGCAGCTTTCGCACTCATCGTCTTTTCGGCGACAAAGCTTGCGCTCAAACCGAAATAGAATGGCTTGGGCGGCGGAGCGGTCTCTAGCCGCTCCAGCAAGCCTTGGACGCGCGGTGCAAGGTCCCTTGTCGAAAGCGCCTGATAGAACATGATCGCTTTGATTTCGTCCGACTCGGCCAGTTTCCAAGCCATCTCCAGTCGGGCCTCAGCGGTTTCCCCCCGCGCGCCGCTGGCATTGTCGAAAAAGGTCGCGGCTTTGAAGCCGGCATCGGCGAGAAGGTCGGACACCATCATACCGAGGCCCGCTCCAGCAGTGATGAGAACGACGTCACCAGGGGACTGGACGAGTACGTATCCAGACTCGCGTGCCTGACGTTCGGCTGGCGAGAGCTTGATGTCGGCAAGGCGTTGCGAGAGGGCAAATGGCCGGTCCCTGTGGCGATATCGGGCGCTCTCATCAAGGGTGGCCTTACAATCGAGGGCCAGAAGCCGCCCTTCGGCGGTGACGGCCAGGGGATTGATTTCAACCATCATCAGGTCTTCGTTACGGAACATGCGCACCAGATCGGCCGCGAGCCGAGCCAGCCGCGCGACGGCAACAGCTGGCGCACCAGCGGAGATAAAAAAATCGACGCATTGGTGAGCGTGTACGTTTGCATCGGCCGGAAGCGACATCGAATGGACGCCGCCCTTCTCCTCGATATCGATCCCGCCCTGGGCCGAAAACATCAGTGCGGGGGTGCCAGAAAGATCGTCCAAGATCACCGAAAGGTAGAGTTCAGTCTCAAACGCGCTCGCCGCCTCGATCATCATGACCTGCGGCAGGCCCCGCTCGGCAAGCGCCCCACCTATAACGGTCAGCGTCGCTTCAGGGTCATCACCGGCTTGACGCACAAGACCTGCTTTTCCTCGGCCGCCGAACAGCGTCTGGGCTTTGATGATCTGGGATGACGCGATTTCGCCTGTCGTATCGACCCCACGCTCAAACAGACGGGCGCGCGGCACGGGCAAACCATAGGCCCGCAGCAGAGATTTCGCGTCCCATTCACACAAATCCATCTGTTCTACTTTCCTAGTACAAGTGTGGAAGACGAGAGCGTTTCCACACGCTCCCAATCGATGGCGCTGGCCAGATGCAGAGTCGGCGGAGCCCGATAGCGTCCATCTTCGAGATCTAGATCAAAGCGCAGCAGGCTTTCGGTGAGCGCCTCGTGAAACGAGGCTTCGATGCCCCAGATCGCCGCGCTGTCGGCCCTGGCCGCAAGACGCAGCTGTGCCAGCGCTCCGATGCCGCTTTCGCCGAAAAGACCGATGACCGCATGGCCGCCGCGCGCCGCAGCGGCTTGGACCATCTCTCCCGCTGCCAAGCTACCACATCGGCCCGACTTGGCGGCAATATTGATCTGGCCGAGGTCCAGAAACTGCCCTGCGGCAAGAGGAGAATTGCAGTAGCGGTCCACCACCACGGGAACGCTCGATCCTGGCATCTGGTCGAGGCTGTTTGCGCGCGGCAGCAACTTGCGCGGATCCTCAACGAAACTCAGTCCGTAACGCTCCGCCAGCCCCATCAGTTCGGTGGACTCCGCCTCGCTATAGGCGCCATTGGCGTCACCGCAGATTGCAAAGTCTAATCCGACGGCCGAACGAACGGCACCAAGAATGGCGGCATCGACTTCAATGCCTTGGCCGAGTTTAATCTTGGCAGCACCAAAGCCACGCTTTGCGGCAGCCTCGGCCGCCCGAGCCATTTGATGGGGGCTCCCGCGCGTTACGACCGATGTTGCCGGACCCAAAATCTCCCGTATTGTCTCCCCGTCGTCTTCATATTGAAGATCTGCAATCAGGGTATCGAGCACGGCGCTAAGAGCGCCCACATCTCGTACTTTATGAATATCTTCAGGAACGAACCGAGCCGAAGACAGAAGTGGCCACCCGATATCGGCAAAGAGCGTCAGTAGGGCGGCCTGGCTCACACCGTTCCATGCCGGCCGGCATACCGCTTCGGCGGCCCCTTGCCTGCCCGCACGATCCCAAGCTCGGACGATGAGATAGTCTGCGCTAGTTTCAACGCCACCCGTCGTCCATTCGATCGGCTCCACGTATTTCACAGATACGGCGCGAACTTCAGCCCTGACGATGGGGTTCGGCGTGAGCATTTCTGGCTTAAGGCTTTCGGGATGGGTTATGGAAAAGGGACAGAGCACAGCGCCCTGCCCCCATACAGTTCAGCGCACAGACATCAATTGGTCGTTTCACGCGTGGAATCGATGACTTCCTGCCAGCGCGGGATGTTGGTTTCGATGCGTTCGACGATTTCCTCCCCGGTGGCAAAGATCGGCGAAACACCCATCTGCAGAAGTGCCTGTTGGTAGTCGTCTTGTGAGACCACAGCCTCGATCGCCGCTTGGAGACGATCAACCACCTCGTCAGGCGTATCTTTGTTGACGACGACGACGGACGGCGTTTCGACCATGGCCGTGTCAATTCCCAGTTCAACAACGGTCGGCACATCAGGAAGCACTGCATCGCGCTCCTCGCTCATAAAGGCAAGGAACCGCAGCTCGTCCTCAAAGCCGAGATAGTTCGAGCTCGAGAGGACCGCGACATCGATATGACCGCCCATGAGGTCGGCGACCGATGCAGAGCTTCCCTGGAACGGGATGTCCACAGCGTCGACGCCAGTTGCCTGAAACAGGCTCACGCCATTGACGTGATGGAAACCGCCCTGCCCAGTATGACCCCAGGAAAATTCCCCCGGGGCTGCGCGCATGGCGTCCAGGAGCTCGTCAAGCGTCTGATAGGGGCTATCGGCGGATACCGCGATGGCCGAGGTGAGCTGCGCCATCTGGGCCACGTAGCGGACGTCCTCAAGCGGATCGATCGACTGCTCGCCAAACAGAGACGTCAGAATAAATGTACCCAGCGACTGATGGGCGAGCTTGTAGCCATCGGCAGGACTTGTGACGATTTCCTGGGCCGCGACATAGCCGCCGGCCCCCGTGCGGTTGATCGGCGCCACCGGCTGGCCGAGCTCACCTTCAAGTCGGGCCGCAAGTTCACGTGCCACCTGATCGTTGGCGCCGCCTGCCGAAAAAGGGATTAGCAATTCGAGCGGACGGTTGGGGTAATCCTGACTCATGGCGGGTGTCGCCACCACAATGGCGGCAGCCGCCATCAATGCGCGAACCCAGGTCTTGCGTGCAAACGTCATATCATCCTCCCTGATGAGTGATTATAGATCACTACGTTATCTATTAAGATAACAATGTCAACTAAATTTCTGTCTTGTTCAGCGCCCGCTGCATGCCCGATTTCCACTCGCCCTCATCGAGATTGTCTTCGATGGCGTAAATCTCATGAGCTAGCGCGCCGAAGCGGCTGTCTTCAAAACCGGCGATCATTGCTTTTTTCGCCAGTCTCAGCGCAGATCGGGGAGCCTCCATCATCTCGGAAACCAGGTCATCGAGTGTGCTGCCGAGTTCAGCTTCCGGGACCACCTGATTGACGAGCCCCCAGCTTTCGGCGCGCTCGGCGTCAATGGTCTGGCCGGTGAACATCATCTGCTTGGCCCGGCGCAGACCGATGGCGCGAGACATTCGTTGTGTTGCCCCGACTGTACCCCACCGCGCTTCAGGCGTGCGAAAACTGGCGCGATCCGACGCAATGATGAAGTCGCTGGCCAATGCAATTTCGCACCCTGAACCAACACAAGCACCATCGACGACACAGATGACTGGCATTGGGAGAGCCTCGATGGCGGCGTAGGCGCGGAACCCCCGAAGGCGCCGGGCGCGAACCTGATCCTCGTCCAGCGTCGCCCGCTCCTTGACGTCTGCACCTGCGCAAAAAACACTTCCCTCCGCCTCGATGACGACGAGCGAAATATCGCTATCCTCAGCGAGCGACCTGCAGGCGGCAAAGAGATCGTGCGCAAGCTGGTTGTTGAGTGCGTTGCGGGCGTCAGGGCGGTTGAGCCGCATTCGCGCATAGCTCTTGTCACCTTTTGCGACCTTGGAAAGCGTTATGAAATCGAAGGTCTTCATATGGCGCCTTCCTGTTTGAGGTTGGAAATGCGGGCAGCGTCATAGCCCAACAGGTCTGTAAGTATCGCGTGGGTGTGCTCCCCCAGAAGCGGGGGACGCGCAAAGCCCGGTTGATCGAACCCATCGAATTTGAACGGCAGGGGCAGCCCTTTGAAGGCGCCGGCTACGGGGTGATCGAATTCGCGCACCATCTGGCGCGCCGCCGTATGGGCGTCGGCCAGCACTTCGTCGATATCTCTCACTGGGCCACACGGCACGCCATGAGCGTCGAGCCGCTCCATTACCGCGTCGCGGGGCCACCGAGCGATGGCTTGCGCCAGTTGAGGCATGATCTCGTCGCGGTGCTCAACCCGTGCGCTATTGTCCGCAAATCGAAGATCTGCTCCCCAAGCTTCTATTTCGAGCGCGCGGCAGAGCGGAATCCAGTGCTGATCCGCACCTGTTATGTGAACGTGCCCGCCATCGGCGCATGCAAATGTGGCCGAGGGCACTCGGCCGGGGTGTTCGGTACCCAACCGCTCCGGTACTTCTTCAAGGGCAAAAAACCGGGCCGCAGCCAAAGTGAGGAGCGAAACCTGCCCGTCCAGCATGCTCATATCGACAAACGCACCACGACCCGATTGCCGCCGTCCGATCAGGGCACTCAAAGCAGCTATGGCTATCCAGAGACCCGATGTGAGGTCCGCAACCGGCAGCCCCGCCTTGACTGGACCGCGGCCTGCCTCGCCGGTGAGACTCATCAGCCCGCTCATGGCCTGAAAAACCGTATCGTAGCCCTTGCGGCTCGAGAGCGGACCATACTGGCCAAAGCCCGTGCAGGAGAGATAGACGAGAGCGGGATTAATTGGTTCGAGTGCCCGATAGTCCAACCCATAGCGTTCGAGGGCGCCGGTAGGGAAATTCTCGATCACCACATCGGCATGTGCAACGAGATCGCGAACCAGAGCTTGTCCTTGAGAGCTCTTGAAGTTGACCGTCACCGATTCCTTGGAGCGGTTGCAGGCATAGAAATAGGCACTGCGCTCGCCCTGACGATCGGGATCGCCTTGGGCAAAAGGCTCGTAGGTTCGCGTTTCGTCACCACCCTTGGGGTGCTCGAGCTTTATCACCCGGGCACCCAGTTCGGCCATGATCATGCCCGCAAAGGGGCAGGCCAGAACGCGGCCCAGTTCGAGAACGGTTATGCCTTCAAGCGGTCTCATGCCGACTGCTCGCGATAGCTGCGCATGCGGGCATTTTCTTTTTGCCCCAGTGCGATCCCCTCGAGCAGCGGAATGTCAGCAACTGCATAGAGAAGCTTTTTGGAGGCCGACACCGCCATAGGTGCGGCGGCAGAAATCTCCCCGGCCAAGTCTCTAGCCCGTTCAAGTGCACCGCCAACGGGAACGCATTCGGACGCTAGACCCAGCATCAAAGCTTCGTCGGCGGCCACGCGGCGACCTGTTGCGACCAATCCGAAAGCGGCCTTGCGGCCCACATGCTTGACCAGCGAAGCCATGACAATGGCCGCAACGATCCCGTGCTTGACTTCAGGATAGGCAAAGATCGCATTTTCGTCAGCAACGACGTAGTCGCAGGCGAGCGCCAGTCCGGCTCCTCCCCCCATGGCGAAGCCATTGACTGCCCCGATGACTGGCGTGCTCATTTGTGGGATCACCGCGTGCAGGCGGGCTGTGAGCCTGGCCCGTTCTTCGACACGATCGGAGTTGTCGGGCGTAAGAGTTTTGAATTCGGAGGTGTCGGCGCCAGCGCAAAAGCCGCGCCCCGCTCCGGTAAGAACGACAGCGCGCACGCCATCGTTGTCGTCGGCCTCTTCAAGTGCGGCCACCAGAGCGCGGGTCAATTCAAAATCAAGCGCATTAAGCTTATCGGGCCGGTTCATCGTCAGAATGCGAACGGAACCATCGTCGCGCGTGGCGAGCACGTCACTCATCTATGCAAACTCTCTCCTTGAGGGGACTGATTGGGGGAAGCGGGAAAGCCGCGCGATGGCGGTTTCCAGTTCCTCGGCCAGACGGGCCATTACGTCCGCAGCAGGGGGGATATCCGAAATTAGACCGGCCGATTGACCGGCCTCGATCTTGCCCATCGCCACGTCACCATGAAGTGCGGCCTGCTTGAGGCTTGCGCCCGAGAGCAATTGCTTCCAGCGTTCGGGATCAGCTGCCGGGAGCCCTGCGGCCTCGGCAGCCAGAACTGACGCCGTAAAATCATTGCTCACGCAACGCACAGGCAGATTGCCGCGGCCGGCCAATACCGTATCAGCGATATCGGCATGCGCCACGGCACGCTTGTAATTGTCGTGGACGCCGGCCTCGCGAGTCATGAGGAACCGCGTCCCCAACTGCACTGCCTCAGCGCCCAGCGCCAGTAGTGCCGCGATGCCACTGCCATCGGCCACGCCGCCGCCAGCGACGACGGGGCAATCGACCAGCCCGAGAATCCGACGGACGGCGACTAGCGTGCTCACGCCATTGTCGGGCGGATGCCCCCCGGCTTCGGTTCCCACAACGATTACGCCATCGGCTCCCTGCTCGGCAGCTTTTTCGGCGTGTTTTGCAAAAGCGGTCACGTGCAGCCACAGGCTGCCCAGGTCATGAAAGCGCTTAAGATGCTCACCTGGTGCGCCCTGTGAAGCAATAATTACAGAGGGCCGGGCATCTGCGACGATATCGAGGATTTCTTCGACGCCCTTGCGATAGAGCGGCACGTTAACGCCCCACGGCCGATCGGTGGCACTGCGCAATTGGACGAGTGCCGAGCGCAGATCATCTGGCCGCATCGGGCCAGCAGCAAGAATGCCCAAACCGCCGGCGTTGGATACCGCGGCCGGCAGAGCCACGTTGGACGACGCCCAGCTCATCCCGGCTTGAATAATGGGGTAGTCGATCCCCAAACGCTGCGAGAGCGGGGTCGAGACAGCCATTACATCGGCTCCGTCTCAAAAAGGCTGGACGGCTCGGGCGTTTGAAGGTCGTCCTCGGCCACATGTCCCTTGAGATCGGCAAGCAGTTCAAGCGAACCGCGGGTCGCCTTTTCCATCAGCGCCATGAACTGAAGTCGCTCGTCGTTAGTAAGGTAGGCGAGCATGCGACGATTGCGCTCACGGCTGGTTTCGAGCACCTGCCGAACGACCGCCTTGCCATCCTCGGTAAGCCTGAGCAGTGTACTGCGTTTGTCGCGCGGATTATCCTGGCGAGCGATCAGCAAGCGCTCTTCGAGCGCTGCAGTCGTCCGGCTCATCTGGCTCTTTTGCACGCCGGCGCGCTGAGCGAGCACGTGAAGTGGCGCAGCGCCAAGGTAGTCGAGCACCGCAAGAGCTCGCCAATCATGCATATTGAGTTCGAACTGCGGCTTGATGTCGAGCAGCGCGATGCGCGTTGAAACTCCTGCTAGCCGCTGCAGATTGTAGGAAAAGAGATCGCGAATGTCGCCGCTCTCACCACCAATCCCGTCTTTTTCTGTCCCTGCCATCTGAGCTGCTCTCCGTTACGACATCCTTGCGTTGGTGGTTTCACAGACCCGTGCCAATGTCTATCAGATAGATGTCGCTTCGTTCAAACCGGTTGTAGTTATGAATGATATGGTTGACATTATCTACTACTTTTTTCAATGTCACCTCAGATTTCGAGCCGGAAGTGGAGTGAAACGTGGCGATGGAGCGGGATGTCATCCTCAACGAGTGCTTTGCACGCGACGGTCTGCAAAACGAATCCCATTTCGTGGAAACCGCCACCAAGATCGCCCTGATCGATAGCTTCACTTCACTAGGATTTAGACGCATCGAGGCCACCTCCTATGCAAACCCCGAACGCGTGCCGCAATTTGCCGACGCAAGCGAGGTGCTCGCCGGGATGCAGCGCGGCCGAGGAGTGTTATACAAAGCCAGCTGTGGCAATGTTCGCGCCGTGGAACGCGCCAATGCCGACTTTGACTTAGGTGCAGGGCCGAACGAGATTAGTCTTCTCGCCTCGGCTAGCGAAGGTCATTCCAAAAAGAACCTGAACGCCACAAAGGCCGAGCAGTGGGCGCGGATTGCTGCAATGGTTGAGACGGCAGGCGGACGCTACAACCTTGTCGGATCACTGTCTGTTGCCTTTGCCTGCCCGTTCGACGGTCTTACATCACCCGACGTCGTTACACAGGATTGCGCGCGATTTGCCGATCTGGGTGTAAAGACCATCAGTCTCGGTGATACCATCGGCGCGGCGACCCCGGACCGGATCGAGGCCATGTTTGAGTGCTTGGTCGCAGCCCATCCGGACCTAATATTTGTTGCCCACTTCCATGATACGCGCGGGCTGGGGCTCGCCAATTGCCTCGCCGCCTATCGGACGGGCTGCCGGCACTTCGATTCTGCATTTGGTGGTGCAGGGGGACATCCGGCCAACATACAATACGGCAATGGCTACACCGGCAACGTGGCGACCGAGGATCTGGTGAACATGTTCGAGGCCATGGGCATTCGCACCGGAATCGATCTGGCCAGGCTTATCGATACTGCCCGCACCTGCGAGGCGGCAGTCGGACGCGAGCTGTACGGCAAAGTAACACGCACCGGCCTATCTCCTTTCTTGGGAGCGGCGCAATGAATGCCCTCCCCCAACCGGCAACCCTCGCTAAACTGATCGACCATGCGGCGCGGCACTTTGGCGATGCGGAAGCCATCGTGGCGGTCGACGGGCGCAAGAGCTACGCGCAGATTGATCATGACAGCGACGCGGTTGCCCGCGCCCTTACCGCGGCCGGTGTTGCAAAAGGTGACCATGTCGGCATTTGCGCTGGTAATACCGTACAGTGGGTGACGTTGTTCTACGGAATCGCCAAAGCCGGAGCTGTGTGCGTACCGATTAACACGCGGCTCAAGCCTGCGGAAATTCGATATCAGCTGGGCCAAGCTAAAGTAAAACTCCTGTTTCTAGCCCGCCGACTGCTTTCGATCGATTTCCTTAGGCTGTTTGAAGACGTCGCAGCAGGTATGGCAAGCGGATACCCACAACCCGATTTGCCCGATTTACGTGAGGTCGTCCTGCTCGGCGTAGACACTCACCCCCGTTGCCGCTCCATAGGCGAATTTCTGAGCTTGGGTGCCGAACGCCCGATGCCGACCCCGCCCCGCGAAGATGACATCGCGCTGATTCAATACACTTCCGGCACGACGAGCCTACCCAAGGGCGCCATGTTGACCCATCAGGCTATGGTGCGCAACGCTGCGGCGGTTGCTGAACGGATGGGCCTCTTGGCGGGTGATCGCTATCTCAGCGCTCGACCCTTTTTTCATGTTGCCGGCACCACGCTTTCTATCGCCGCTTCTGCAACCGTCGGCGCCACGTTGGTTACAATGCTGCGGTTCACCGCCGAGGATGCAGTGGAACTGATGGAAACCGAAGCCTGCACGCATTTTTCCGGCAATGACACCATGTTCCTGATGCTGCTCGAACGCGACGACGCCCGACAGAAAAGCCGCCTGCGCGGCGGATGGGCCGCGGCATCGCCTCCGGTAATTGAACGCGCGATATCAGAACTGGGCGCCAGCGATCTCGTCGTTGCCTATGGATTGTCAGAAGCCTCACCCAATGTCGCTGTCTCAGATCGCAGCGATGCGCCGACCGATCGCATTGCCGGCTGGATGCGTCCTCACGGGGGGCTTGAGGTGCGAATTGCCGATTCCGAGACAGGTTTGAGCCTGCCCGCTGGGCAGCGCGGCGAGATTCAGGTACGGGGTTGGTCGGTGATGAAAGGCTATTTCGAAAAGCCCGAGGAAACCGCCGCCGCCCTGGGCGAGGACGGCTATCTACGCACTGGCGATTTGGGCGTAATGGCAGAAGACGGTCGGATACGCTTTCTGGGCCGGCTCAAGGAGATCATCCGCGTCGGCGGCGAAAACGTTTCACCAGGAGAGATCGAAGACATCCTACTCACCCATCCCGCCGTTGCCCAGGCCCAGGTCGTTGGAATGCCCGACCGGCGCCTGATCGAAATCCCGGTCGCGTACGTCGTGCCTAAGGGTGGCATAGCGCTCAAACCTGAAGACCTGCTGGCCTGGGCCAAGGAGCGCTTGGCCGGATTCAAAATACCAAGGCATATCGCGATCGTAGACAGTTTCGAGCCGCTCGGTCTTACTGCCAGTGGCAAGGTGCAAAAGGCACAACTGAGGCAGGATGCCATTCAAAGGTTTCGCTGAACCGCAAACTAGCGTACGGCGCCTGCAGCCAATTGAGACTAGGCTGGCAGTGTCCATACTGCAATTGGCGCAGAACTAGGCCTGCCATCCTGATATCGAGCGCGTCGAAAAATGCTGACGTCTACAGAAGCCAGCCCGGTGCACTCATGTGCTGCGATGGTTTCAAGCGGGGAGGTATAGGCCGCGTTCTTGCTGAAGACGCTGTCGTCCACGCCACCCAGTGTTGCCGCCCGATGGATTGCAGCGTTGATATGGGGCTCGGTGCGAAAACTCATTCGCTCGGTTGCCCGCTCATCGATGTCTTTGGTGGCATTATGGAAAGCGCCCATCGCCACCTCCTCAATTATATTGGTCGAAATTGCTTACCCTTGCGGCGTACGCAACGTGCCTTCAAAAGGAGGGATTTCGTGTTCCAGCGGGCTCAGTCGAGGGCCCGGGAAAGAACGCGAACTGAACCCTGAGTGTGCTCATTTTGCACACGACTTCCTTTAACTTACTGATTTTCCATCATTTTCTCCCCAGTCCATCATGGGCGCGATGGAGAATTCTCTATTTTTTCGGTCACCTACAGATATTTCCTAAATCATACCGAGATCGGGCCGACCGACATTGCGGTCCTTCGTAATAAATATGCCTTTCACCACCCGATTTTTCAAAGTGTTACCATCTCAATGTAAGCTTGGGTGCGCCGATAAAGTTCAGATATGGGCGATCAGGCCTCCCCAACCAAATCCCGAAAAAATCCTGCTTAGCCAAATGGCTAGCGAAGTTCTGCCTGGTGCGATGCTCTGTTGGATCCCTGTGGGAAGCGCACTAGGCCGGAACGGCACGAGCCAGTGACTGACCCGCCGGGATGGTCGGCGATGCGGCGTTGAGCTGCTCGACGGCAAATCCCGCTGCTGACTTGTATTTGGCCATGAACGCGCTGCGTTCGTGGGATGGAATGACGTCTTCGATGTCCTCGAATACGCCGCCGCACCGCTCGTCGACAATGTTGAGCAGTCCGAACGGTCCGGCGCTGCGGTTGCGCAGGATGACCTGGGAAATCGGGCCGCAAAGCTTTTCATTGTAGGCGGCCAGCGCGGCCGGGGTGATGCCTTTTTCGAGCATGGCGGCACCGAGCACGCGAGCGTCGACGATCGCCTGGCTGGCGCCATTCGAGCCGGTTGGGTACATGGCATGCGCGGCGTCGCCCATCAGTATCACCGGCCCGTCCTGCCATGTATCGACCGGATCGCGGTCGATCATGGGGTTCTCATAGGCGATGTCGGCGCGGCTCAACAGGTCCGGCACGTCCAGCCAGTCATAGCGCCAGTCGGCGAAATGGTCGATGAACTCTTCGACAGCGGTGGGCCGGAACCAGCCGCTGTTCGTCCAGTCCCCGCCGGTCTCAACGGTTCGCTCGGCGATCCAGTTGATGGTGGCAAGCCCGGTTTCAGGATCGACCGGGGAGATGGGATAAAAAACCAGCCTGTGCCGGTGCGTGCCCAGCCCCACGAAGGATGAGCCGGTGCGGATCGGCTTGGCCTTTGTGGTGCCGCGCCACATGATGGCGCCGCCCCAGTTGATGGGAGGCTGATCGGGGTGCATCTGGGCGCGGATTTGAGAGTGGATGCCATCGGCGCCGACAAGCAGCGTGCCCGTCTCTTGCGCCGTATGGCCGTCCGCGAGACGGATTTGCGCGCTAACGGTGCCGTCGGAAGCGTGCTCGTAGCCGGTCACCCTGTGGCCGAGCTTGACGCAGCCGGGCCCGGCGCGCTCGACGAGCTTGTTGTAGAGCAGCATGTGCAGGCGGCCGCGATGGGCCGAATATTGCGGCCAGCTGTAACCGGCCAATAGTCCGCGCGGCTCGGAATAGATGTCGTTGCCGTTGAGCCCGACCAGCGCCCATTCCCTGGATGGCACGCCGATCGTATCGAGATCGTCAGGGCCGATGCCGAGGTCATAGAGCTCGCGGACCGCGTTGGGCTGGAGATTGATCCCCACCCCGAGCGGAGCGAGTTCGCGTGCGGACTCAAATACGGTGAATTTTACGCCGATCTGATGAAGCGTCAGCGCCATGGCCAGACCGCCAATGCCGCCGCCGGCGATGAGTACGCGAGGTTCGGTCACTGATTTCCCCTATCTCTTTTTCGCGGAAACTAGCCAATTGCGGCGGCAGTGTCCAACCCGCCGGCCCGCTCGAGCGGCGATCTTCCGTTGTCAGTCGATGGCGTAAAGATCGATCTGAACGGCATTGGCCAGCCGCGCACCGGTGCCCACGAACATGGTCTTGTTGATCCATGCGTAATCTGGATGGCCGGTCTCGAGCCGGGCACCGCTTCGCATGTAATAGGATTGCGGTGGGCAGGCTTCTCCCGCCGCCAGCCTTTGGATCACGTCCTCGGGGCCGTGCCGGATGCCGAAGTTGCGTATCTCGATTACCGCACCGTCATCGGTTTCGAAGGCGTAGCGCGCATCGAGTTCGGCAATGCCTCCCTCCAGGATCATCTGCCAATCGGCGCCCATGTCGAGAATGCGGCCGGAAATCTTCGGTCCATGCACGCGCCCACCCTTGATGGGTATGACCCGCTTTGCGCCGGCGGCGGACGGTCCCACGCTCACGGGCTTGGAGAGATGGACCTCGAGGGTACAGAAATAGCTAAGGCCGGGGGTAGGAAGAGAGGTCAATATTGGCTCGTCGATGTGGTTGGCGCCGGAAAGCCATAGCCTGACCAGCCGCGAATATCCACCGCCGTTCGTGCGATGGGACCTGCCGCTCAACGTTCCACGCCAGCGTTCTGATCCCGGCGGTCCTGGTGTCAAAGCGCTCGCTCTTTAGTCGTCGTCGAATTATTTCGCGATCCTCCGACCGGCAGGGCGATGGCGCCCGCGGTAAGGACGGTGGCCAGCATCGCCATGTTGTGAAGGTATTTGGGCAAGGGCTCCACATCGCCAAGAAGCGGGAAATAGGCAAAGGCATTGCGCCCATGAAGGGCGTCGTCCGCCATTTTGTATATGTGGTGCACAAGGGGCTTGCTTCAAGACCCTCGCCTCGTCGTAAACGACTTGCCCCTGACACTATGTGAGGCTGAGAAATGTTCAATTTCGATCATCAAGTGATCATCGCCGGAGGCGGCCCGACAGGACTGATGCTGGCGGGCGAGCTGGCGTTGGCGGGCGCAGATGTCGCCATTGTTGAGCAGCGGCCAAACCAGGAGGTTGAGGGCTCCCGAGCGGGCGGCCTGCACCCGCGCTCAATCGAAGTCCTCGACCAACGTGGCATTGCCGATCGATTCATCGCCCAAGGCGAGAAGCACCATGTGGTCCATTTTGCCGGAGCGCTTCTCGATGCCAGCGATCGCCCGTCCCGTCACAATTACACACTCGCACTGTGGCAGGAGAAAATCGAACTGGGCCTCGCCGAATGGGTTTCGGAACTACCGGCGAAATTCTATCGCAGCTGCAAGGTTACCGGCTTCACCGAGCGCGATGACGGCGTATCCGTCGCCCTGGATGATGGCCGGTCACTGGGCGCGCAATATCTTGTCGGTTGCGATGGCGGGCGCAGCATCGTGCGCAAGAAGGCCGGCATCGGTTTTCCGGGCTGGGATTCCGATATCAGCTATCTGATCTTCGAAGCGGAGATGTCGGGCCCGCAACTTGGCATCCGTCACGGCCCGAAAGGTCTTTATGCCATCGGTCCGCTGGACGGCGAAAATCGCTTCCGCGGCGTGATAACCGAGCAAGAACTCGAACGGGGAGACGGACCCGATATCCATGACCTGCGCCGGGCGCTGGCCGCGGCGTATGGCACCGATTTCAGCGTTCGCAACGTCACCTGGCTCTCACGCTTCACCGATGCCGCGCGTCAGGCCGAAACCTATCGCAAAGGCAGGATCCTTGTGGCGGGCGACGCCGCCCATGTCCACTCCCCCGCAGGAGGACAGGGGCTGAACATCGGGCTACAGGATGCCGTCAATTTGGGCTGGAAACTCGGCCAGGTGGTCAGGGGAATTTCAGCGGACGATTTGCTGAACTCCTATCATACAGAGCGACACCCCATCGGAGTGGCCCTGCTCAAAAGCACCCTTGCGCTGACCGCGCTGAATCGTGGCGACGAACGGACCAATGCCCTGCGTGAGATGATGGCCAAAGTGATGCAAATGGACGGGCCGCGAAAATGGTATGCGGCACAGATGTCCGGATTGGACGTGCATTACGACCTTGGCGAGGGTCACCCACTGTTGGGGCGGCGGATGCCCGATCTCGACATCACGACCGCAAACGGCCCGACGACGGTCTTCAATCTTCTTTACGATGCCCGGCCGGTGCTGCTGACCTTAGGCGAAACCGAGAACTTCGATATCGCGGATCGGGAAAACCGCATCAAGCTGGTTGAAGCGACGTTGGAGGGAACCATCGAGCTTCCCGTCATCGGTGCGGTCGAAACGCCTGCGGCAGTCCTGATCCGGCCCGATGGACATGTTGCCTGGGTCAAGGATGGGAATCCTGGAAGCCTTGGCGGTGCAATCGCCAAGTGGTTTTGACCGCAACGTGGTACTGACGGGGAATGGAGCAAGGTGGGTGTCCTGTATGATCGTTCGGTTCACTGGATGGGCCATCGACCGGCGTACGGCGAGTTCTGGCATGGCACCTGGGAGAACGGCAGAAGCTATATTCGGCGCATCGATCCTTCTAGCGGTGAAGTGCTGCAGCGACTGGACATGCCGGGCGGGACGGCGGTTTCGGGCCTCGAATCCGATGGCGGCGACCGCTTTTTCTGCGGGGGCGGAGACGGCCCGGTGGTCCGCTCGATCCGAAGACCGAGCCGTATCGTCCCGTAGTGATCGGGAACACCCCCTCGCCTCGGTCCATGCCGGCTTGCGGAACGCCATCTTTTGTCTGAAGCTTCCGAACAGTTCCGAGATTGCACGAACGCATGGCCCACTCTAGCGAACCCGCCAGTCTCTGGCGCAAGGAAACAAAATGAGTTTCGTCAACAGAACCGAGGCTGGTCGCAGGCTGGCGAGGGCCCTCGCAGATTATCGGGACATGGAGCCGGTCGTTTTTGCCCTGCCCCGTGGCGGCGTTCCTGTGGCTGCCGAAATCGCCGAAGCGTTTTCAGTGCCCCTGCATCTTCTCATCGTCCGCAAGATAGGCGTGCCGGGCCAGCCAGAGCTTGCCGCTGGTGCGGTTGTCGATGCCGAACACCCGATCGTCGTGCGCAACGACGATGTGATCCGCGGCGCACGGGTTTCAGAAGCCGAATTCGAAAAGGCGATGCGGGACGAAGTTGAGGAGATCAAACGCCGCCGTTCCGTTTATGTGGGTGAACGAGCATATCCGGAGATCAAGGACAGGATCGTGATTGTCGTGGATGACGGCATCGCGACGGGAGCGACAATGCGAGCGGCTCTGCGGGGGTTGCGCAGCCGCGGCCCCCGACAGATCGTGGTGGCGACCCCTGTCGCGCCGAGCGAGACGCTGAATCTGTTCACACAGGCCGATCAGGTCGTCTGTCTTGAGCGTTTCAGCGATTTCGGCTCGATCGGGGAATATTACGGCGATTTCCGCCAGGTCGACGATGCCGAAGTCATAGCGGCTCTTGAGAAGTCCAGGCGCGCCGAGCGCTAGGCCGGGCGGTCAAGCGCAGCGATGTGACGCTCGATCTCGGACGTCGGATGATTGACGAGATCGCTGGCAAGCTCAGTGACAATCCTGTCGCGGTTCGCCTTTCCGGTGCTCCGAAGGACGCCCAAGGCCTTCGGCGGGGCCACAATCACTATCCGGGTCGACTTGCGCTCCTCGGCTATGCGGTCGAGTTCCCGCGCCGTTTCACTGAGAAACGCCACTTCGGCCTCGGCGTGCCGGTCGGTCTGATCTGAGCCGCTGCGCGAGCCGTCATGGCTGTCATAGACCCGCGTCGGACGGTCCCGGCCCATATCACGGGCGGGCGGGTGAGGCTCTACCTGTACGCTCAAAGGCTTGAGATTGGGTGCCTTCTCATCGCCGGCATTCTCAAAAAACAGCGCCTTGGCGCCATCGCAGACGAGAACCAGTGTGTCCTTGGGAAAAATTGGCCGGCGGGAAGCGCGCATGACCGAGACCTCGCAACTACTTTTCAATGGTGCGGAAGGCGTGGTCGCGATCCGCTGCGGCCAATGTTGTCCCGCTCGGCGCTACCAGCATTGATCGGGATCAGTTGGGGCGACGCCCGAGGATTGAGATTCACGCCGGCGAGATCGGTTTCGAACTTGCGTGTTTGATCGTCCAAGGGCAGCAGTTTCGCGCGCTCATGCGTCCAGCGAAGCGCATCTGGTGAAATGATCTTCACTAGCCATCCCGATGCACCATTCTGGCTCACGAGAAAGTCCGGATCCGAGTTTGCTTCGGCGGAGCGTAACCGTCGTTGATCGGCGTCAAGGACCGTCGCCAACTCGAAGACGTGCAGCCTGCTATCGCCAATCAAGGTTTTCACCCAGATGGACTGGCGGGGAGTTTGTCTGCTGGTGGCGCTAAATTTGCACTGGCGCCCAACTATTGCTGCGTTCGCTGGCAAAGATGGCATCGAGCACGGCCATATTGATGATCGCATCGGCCACGTCGTGCTCAAGCGGCTGCTTTGCAGTTATGGCTCGGGCAAAGGCGTTGGCCTGCTCAGTATATTGATCACAGGCGGGCACAATCTCGCGGCGCGCCAATTCTCCACCCAGGCTTTCCCCTTTGTCGATCACGATCGCAGTATGCCGATCGGCCGGCGCATTGAACGGAATTGCTATCTCGAGCCGGCCCGATGGCCCCAGGATCTCCAGAGACTGGGCCGGTACGAGCTGGGTGGCGCTGGTAAAGTTCAGTTGGCGCCCCTCGCCGAAATCGAGCAACACGCTGGCCAACCGATCGGTGCCGAAACCGGGGTCGCGATCAATCAGCGCCAGGGCGCGCACGGGCGTAGCCTCAAAGAAATACCGACCGGCCACAACCGCGTAGCAGCCGATATCGAGTAGCCCCCCGCCCCCGATCTCGGCCTTGTTGCGCACATTGTCCGGTTCGACGTTGTGATAGGCGAAAAGCGCTCGCATCGCTTTGACCTCCCCCAGCTCGCCGGACCGCACAATTTCCCTGGCCCGCTTCCACTGGGGGTGATGGCGCACCATGAAGGCTTCCCCTATCAGGATCCCCTCTGGCGCCGACCGGAGGCGTCGGGCGTCGTCTGCGGTGATGCCGATAGGCTTTTCACAGAGCACATGCTTGCCCTTGCTTGCCGCCGCCAGGGTAAAATCGACGTGCAGATGATTGGGCAGTGGATTATAGACGGCGTCGATCTGGGGGTCGTCGAGCAACTGCTCATAGCTGCCGTACGCCCTTGGTATGGCAAACCGGTCGGCAACCGCCTGGGCTCGCGCCCCATTGCGCGATGCAATCGCAACGATCTCGGCGTGGGGCGATTTGAGCAGTCCGGGAATGACGTGATTGATGCCGATGGCTGCGGTGGACAAGATTCCCCAGCGGATTTTTTTGTCCCTACTCATGCGCGGCTCCTGTTGATGGCTTGAAAGATTGAACAAGGCGGCCGGTGCGGTTGGCCTTCAGGGCCTGCCGTCTGCTTGCACGGCCCTGAGCGCATCGGCCACCAGGGCATGATCTGCAACGTCGGTCAGGCCGCTCACGGTGGCCGCCCCTATGACACCCGCAGAGCGCACGACGATGGGAATGCTGCCCCCGCTGGCGACGTAGTCGGCTTCGGGAATGCGCCAGCGCTTGGAAAAATCCCAGTTCTTGTGCTGGGCCTCAATACGCATATACAGCGAACTCTTGTGAAACCGCACCGCCACCGCCCGCTTGCGCCGGACCCAATCGATATTGTCGGGCGTCGCTCCGGGCATGAGCGCGAGAAAGACCGGTGCATTGCCATGGGAAACTTCAATGGCGATCGGCAAGCTCTGGCGTGTTGCGGCATCGCGGATATAGGCCCCGATGGCCCAGGCGACGGCATAATCGAAGCGCTCGAGAACGAGGCTCTGGTGTTGGGAGGTCAGCTCTTCAAGCGTTGGTTCGATGGGGCTCATTGGGATGTCCTTGACTGTGGTGCTACATGGCGGAATAGCCGCCATCGACGTTGATGATGGCGCCGGTGACGAAGGCGGCAGCCGGCGAGCACAAGAACAGGGCGGCGCTGGCGACATCGTGCGGCTGTCCCCATCTGCCCATTGGCGTGCGCTCGAGAATGCCGCGAGAGCGTTCGGGATCGTCACGCAGACCTTGGGTAAGAGGCGTTGCGATCCAGCCGGGTGCCACTGCGTTGACGCGGATGGCATCGGGCGCATAGGCGATGGCGAGAGACTTGGTCAGTTGCGCGATACCGCCCTTGCTGGCCGCATATCCGGGCACAAGGCCGCCTCCGAAAAAGGACAGCATGGACGCCATGTTGAGAATGGCCCCGGTTGGCGATCTGGCCAAAGCAGGCCGCGCCGCCGCACAGCAGCGCATGGCACCATTAAGGTTCACCTCGACAATCTGGGCGAAAACCGATGGGTCGAGCTCTTCACCGCGCCGGATGATCCCGGCGCAATTGACGAGGCAATCGAGTTCGCCCAGAGCAGCGACCTCGGCTTCAACAGCCGATGAGTCGCGCACATCGAGCGTGATGGCGGTCGCGCGGGACAATCGGGGGTCGGCGGCCAGGGCTTCGATTTCCTGGTCACTAACGCCGGTGACAGTGACATTGGCTCCGGCCGCGAGAAAGCCTTGCGCGATCGCCGCGCCGATGCCCGAGCTGCCACCCACCACCAGAACGTGCCTATCACAGTACCACTCCTGCGCCCAGGAAAAGCTGACAGGATCGGCTTGTATCATCGGTCTCAACGAATGAACCGGTCGAGGTAGTCGGCGCCCAGCCCGACCGATTCATAGTGCTCGCGACACATGTCGATCTTGCTGAACACGTCCTCGTATCCGGTGTGCCTGTTATCGGAATCGAGATAGATCATCGAGCCGGTGATGTTGAAAAACGTGATCATTTCCGGGCAGTCTTCCGGAACCACAAGCGTATGGATTTCACCGGGTGGCTCGAAGACGTATGATCCGGTCTCGGCAACCCAGTCGTGCTCGAGATAGTGCCAGCGCCCCTTGATCACATAGCCATGCACAGGATTGGGGTGCAGGTGACGCGAGAGCACGCCCGAGCGTCTGACCCGCAAAAGATTGCACCACTGCCCCGCGAGCGTATTGAGCATGAGCGGGCGAAACCAGACGCCTTCGGCCTGGGGCACCCAGACGCGCTCGTCCTCGGGTATGGCGGGCACGGCGATCTCGGCAGCGGCCAGGACGTGCGTTGAACCGTTCATGTTCCGGTACATATATGGTCTCCGATCACTATGAGGTCAGCCCGTGGTGCCCTGCTCGGCTTTCCAGGCGCGATATTCGTCTTCCGCCGCTTCGCTGAGAGGGTAATATTTGCGCAGGTCTCCGCCCTGCGACAGACGAAGGCGCGAGAACTCTTCCCACTCCACGTGATGGCTGCAGCGCTCGATCAATTCCTCGGCCATGGCAACGGGAACCGAGACGACGCCGTCGTCATCGGCGACGATGATGTCTCCAGGCATGACCAGAACATTGCCGCACGCGACCGGCACGTTGA
This sequence comes from Rhizobiales bacterium UBA3584, assembly GCA_002375765.1. Taxonomy (GTDB): domain Bacteria; phylum Pseudomonadota; class Alphaproteobacteria; order Rhizobiales; family Devosiaceae; genus Pelagibacterium; species Pelagibacterium flavum. The sequence continues at coordinate 66,648 of DFMV01000081.1, forward strand.
CAGCAAAGGGAATGATTTCGGTCTGGGCGTGATAATTGGGCGTCACGCCCCGCACCCAGATGCCAAGATCGAGTTCCTTTGCCTTGGCGGAATCGCGGATGCAGCCATCGACAACGATGCCCGAACCGCCGCGACCGGCCAGGAACGTCAGCATCATCTCGCCGAAAATTCCGCTCGCCATATCGGCGCGCGCATCGACAACGACCATGTCGCCGGCCTGCGCGGGATAAAGCACGTGGCGATGGAGCTGCAGCTCGGGGTTCTCGTACTCGCCGGCGCCATAGATGTCTTCGCGCTTGGGCATGCACAGGAGCGTCAGTGCGGGACCGGCGACCGAATAGCCCTGCCGCAGCGCATTCGGCCCGCGCATATGCGGATTTCGAATGCCCATGAAGGAGAGTTCACTGCTTGCCGTCGCCGATCCGATTGCGGCCAGTGCGTCGCAGATGCGTTTGGCGGGACGCGTTATGTCCTTGATTTCCGATGGTGATTGCACAGCGTGCCTTTCCTGTAATGTGTATCTGCCGGACGCGTCAGATCCACCCGCCGTCAGCGATATGGTTCTGACCGGTGATTGCCGAGGCCTCCTCGGAGCATAAAAACAGCGTCAGCCGGGCGATATCGTCGGGGACGAGCCGGCGCTTGAGAGCCTGACGCTCCTCGCGCATGGCATCGGCCTCGGGCGTGAGCCATTTTGCGATCTGCCGTTCGGTCATGATCCAGCCTGGAGAAATTGCATTGACGCGGATACCGTCAGGGCCGAAATCGCGGGCCAGGGACTTGACGAGACCCAATATGCCTGCCTTTGCAGCGGTATAGAGCGGCATGCCGCCAAAACCGGCCAGCCAGGAAATCGAACTCATGCAGATGATCGATCCTCCGCCCAGTTCGCGCATGCCTTCGATCACGGCCTGGGAAGCAAAGAATTGATGCCGGAAATTGACTGCCATCAGGGCATCAAAGTCCTCCGGGGTCACATCAAGGGCCGGGTGGCGGTCATCGCGTGCAGCGTTGTTGATCAGGATCGCGACCGGTCCCAAAGCGCTCCGCAGATCGGCGATGCCTTTGCGCAGGGCGACAATGTCGGTGATGTCCACGGCAAAAAACCGCGCCGATTGACCTAACGCGGTCAATTGGCTCTCGAGAGCTTCGCCCTCGGTCCGGTCGATATCGAAAAATCCAACATGCGCACCCTGGGCGGCAAACGCGCGTACAATGGCGGCGCCGATGCCACCAGCACCGCCGGTCACAAGGACTGTCTTGCCTTTTAGGTCCGGATAGATCGCAGTCATTATCGTCTCACGCGCTCAATCTTGCGCCAGTTTCGGCATCAAAAAGGTGCAGCCTGTCGGGGTTGAACCGTACGGGCAAAGCGCTGCCCGGACGGCTCGAAATGCGCTCACGGAATACCCCGCTGATGTCCGTCCCAGCGACGGTGAGGGTGACGTGGGTTTCAGAGCCGGTCGGTTCGATCGTAACGATCGTGCCCGAGAGACCGGCTTCATCAAGGACCAGATCTTCCGGCCGAACGCCGAGTTTGACCGCCTGGCCCTCGACCACACCGCGCGTCTGACCGAGAGGGACGACCGTTCCATCGCTCGCGACGAATTGGCCATTGGCGATACGGCCTTCGACAATGTTCATGGCCGGTGAACCGATGAACTCGGCGACAAACAGATTGGCCGGTTCATCGTAGAGTTCGAGCGGTGTGCCGATCTGCTCGACAATGCCGTCGTGCATCACGACTATCCTGTCGGCCATTGTCATGGCTTCGATCTGGTCGTGGGTGACGTAGATTGTAGTCGTACCCAGCCGCTGATGAAGCGCCTTGATCTCGGTGCGCATGGCAACGCGCAATTTCGCATCGAGGTTCGAAAGCGGCTCATCAAAAAGAAACACTTCAGGATCGCGAACGATGGCGCGCCCCATGGCCACGCGCTGACGCTGGCCGCCCGAGAGTTGGCGCGGGTAGCGATCGAGCAGCTTTTCAAGCCCCAGGATACGCGCTGCATCATCAACGCGCCGCGTGACTTCGGGCTTGGGGGTACGCGCAAGATGAAGCGAGAACCCCATATTCTGGGCGACTGTCTTGTGGGGATAGAGCGCATAGCTCTGGAAAACCATGGCGATGTCGCGCTGTTTGGGCGGCAGATCGTTGACCACCCGCTCCGCGATGGAAATCGTGCCGCCCGATATCTCTTCGAGGCCAGCAATCATCCGCAACAGCGTGGATTTCCCGCAGCCCGACGGGCCGACGAGTATGACAAATTCCCCGTCGGCAATATCGAGTGAGACTCCATGAAGGACCTCTACCGCCCCATACGCCTTGCGCGCTTCCTTTATCGATACCGTACCCATTGTCAGTTCCCGTCTGTCGCATTCGCTTGGTGTAAAATGGTGCTCAATCGTCCCAGGCAGGCGCCTTGTCAGGATCGATCATGCGGTCGCCGCGATCGAGCTTGCGGATGGCCCCGATATCGTCCGCGTCCAAAGTGACCCCGGCTGCCGCCATGTTCTGGGCCAGCCGTTCTGAACTGGAAGAGGCCGGAATGACGATGTGCCCCTCGGCCATGAGGAAGGCCAGAGAGATTGCAGCGGCCGAAACGCCATGCTTTTCGCCAATCCCGCCAAGAACCGCGTCCTTGCTGACCTTGCCCTTGGCCAGCGGCATATAGGCCGTGAGCGGCAAGGCTTTTTCTTTGGCGTAGGCCGTGAGTTTTGGGGCTTGAAGGAAGGGGTGCAGTTCCACCTGGTTGGTGCTCAAGGCACCGGCACCCAGCAGCGTCTCGGCCTTCTCGAGCAGGGCTATCGGAAAGTTGGAAACGCCTATGCGTTTCGCCCAACCCTTCTCCTGTGTGTGCGCCAGGGCAAGCATGTAATCCTCGAAAGGCACCGCATCCTTGTCCGATGGCCAATGGATCAGCAACAGATCGACCCCGTCCACGCCAAGGGTCTCGAGGCTCTTTTCGACCGAAGGCAGGAAATCGGGCTTGGCCAGGTTGGTATCGGCGACCTTGGTGGTGATAAAGACCTCCGAGCGCGCCAGCCCGGATCGGCGAACTGCTTCGCCGACGCTGGATTCGGTATCGTAGCTTTGAGCCGTATCGATGTGGCGATACCCGATCTCAAGTGCATTGAGAAGGGCCGAAACGCCGTCCTCGCCCGTGCGCCCGAACGTGCCGAGCCCGAGTTTTGGGATACCTTGGGCGGTCGTTGCGATCATTGTTGCTAACTCCTCGAAACATCTCAAAAATTGGCGGGCTTCAGCCCTTGGTGGCTCCGGCCGTCATTCCGCCGACAAACATGCGCTGCATGGACAGAAACAGGACGGCAATGGGCACCGTCATGATCATGGACGCCGCCATGACCGCACCCCAGTCGGTGTTGAACTCGGTTGTGAATTCGGCAAGCCCGATCGGCAGGGTCTTGACCGAAGAGTCGGTGGCAAAGGTCAGTGCGAAGATGAACTCGTTCCAGGTGGTAACGAACGAATAGACCAGCACCGCGATGATTCCGGGGATGGAGAGCGGCAGGGTGATCCTGAACAGAACCCCGATGCGCGAAGAGCCATCGATAATGGCCGCCTCTTCAAGCTCGACCGGAATGGAGCGGAAATAGCTTGTGAGCATCCACACGGCCAAAGGAAGCGTGATGATCATGTAAACGAGGATCAACCCCAGATAGGTGTTGACCAGCCCCAGCGTGCGCAAGGTGACAAACAGCGGCACGATGATCGCGGCCGTGGGCAGAAGCTGACCGATCAGAACGAAGGACTGATAGAACGTCTTGCCCCTGAACTTGAACCTGGCAAACCCATAGGCGGCAAATATCGCGATGAACAATGCCAAACCGGTCGCGCCGAAAGAGATGATCAGGCTGTTGAGGAAATAGCGTGGCACATTGGATTCAAACAGGACGGCCCGGTAGTTCTCCAGGGTGGGCATGGCGGGGAACCACACCGGAGGGATTGTGTAAAGTTCCCGCAACTCCTTGATCGAAGAGACCCACATCCACAGGAAGGGGAACAGACACACCGCGGCCACGAGCGCCGCACAGACATAGATCAGGACAAAACTTGCTTTGGATCGTCTCACAGCGCCTTCTCCTCTCGGGCCGATGACACCTTGATGTAGATGGCCACGATGACCATCACCGCTGCAAAGAACAGCACGGACAAGGCGGCGGCCTGGTTGAACTGGACCGATTCAAAAGCGAGTCGGAAAATCTGGATGGGCGCGATCAGGGTCAGATTGGCCGGACCGCCTCTGGTGATGGCGTATATCGTCGTGATGTGATTGAGCGCCCAGATCACAAGTAGCAGCGTGACGGCGACTATGACCGGACGAACCTGAGGCAGGGTGACGTGCCAGGTTTCGTCAAGAAAGTTCGAGCCATCTACCCGCGCGGCTTCATAGAGATCCTTTGGGATCGATTGCAGGCCCGCCAGCACCATGATGGAAACGAACGGAAAGAGCTTCCAGACGTTTATCGCGATCATTGCGGGCATCACGGTATCGGGATTGGTGAGCCAGCCGATGGGCTCGTCGATCACGCCGGGCGCCGTCAGCATGTAGTTGATGATGCCGAACTCGGTGTGAAACATCCATGCCCAGGTCAGCGCTGCCACGATACCGGGGACCACCCAGGGAATGACGGCGATCGAGCGCAGGATACCGCGCCCAGGAAACTTCTCATTGAGAAGGATGGCCGTGGCCGTGCCGAGAATGACCTGAAGGACGACCGAGCCGCCAACCCACCACAAAGTGTTGGTGAAGGCGATCGGCGTGGTACGCGCACCCAGGACCCGTTGGAAATTATCGATGCCAACGAAGTTGCCTTGCTGATCGGTGACGCTGAGCAGACCCGTATACATGACAGGATAGGCAATCAGCATGGTCAGCACTATGAGAGCCGGCAGTGCAAACAAAAGCCCCGGGGATATCCGTCCCATGATGACACGCTCCAGAATTGATGAGGATGGAGTGCCAGCCGAATGTCTTCGGCCGGCACTCCTTTGGGAGGCTCAGTACTGGTCCAGGAGATCCTGGATATCGAGAGCCGCATCATCCATCGCGGCCTGAGCATCCCGCTGACCGATCAGAATCCGCTGAATGCCATCGAAATAGGCCTGAGTGATCTGCACCCATGCCGGGTGCGTGGGCACCGGCTGCGTAAAGGGCAGCACTTCGCGATAGGGGGCCAGCTGCGGGTCCTGGAAGCGTTCCATATCCATTGCCGACTCACGGGCTGGAAAGGTGTCGGTGTAAACACCCATATTCTCAGGCTGCGCCATCCACTCGATGAAGATCTTGGCTTCCTCGGGATTGTTGGCGTCGGTCGGGACAATAAAGCTCCAACCACCCAGAATTGCGGACGTATCAGCCCCCTCGGGATGAGGCATGGTCATCACACCGAGATCGATATCGGGATTTTCCTGCGCTATCGACGCCAGATCGAACTGACCGGCCTGATACATCGAGACAGCCTCGGCAATGAAGAGGCGACGGTTGGCCGTGCCGTCATTTTCGAGCGTCGAGGAGGGAGATACGCCATGCTCGACGAGCATGTCTGTATAGAACTCAACGGCCTCGACTGCCTCGGGCTGGTTGACGGTCGCCTCTGTGGCGTCATCGGAGATGATGGAGCCGCCATTCATCCAGATGAAGGGCAATGAACGAAAGATCGTGTTGCCGACCTCGCCGCCGCCGGTGATCGCAAACCCATACCGGCCATCACCGGTCAGCGCCAAAGCGGCGTCGACGAGTTCGGACCATGTCTGGGGAGGACTATCGGGGTCGAGCCCGGCTTCCTCGAAATGACCGCGGTTGTAAATGACCGCCAAGCCCTCGGCTCTGAAGGGAAGTCCGTAGGTCTCACCTTCCCAACGGACATAATCGAGCGCGGCGGGAATGAAATCATCCGGATCATTGATGATGTCGTCAAGCGGCATGACCAGGCCGTTCTGGGCATATCCGGCAATCCAGCCGTGCTGAACATCAATGATATCGGGCGCCGAACCAGATTGCAGCGCCGTGATGACGCGCTGCGGCAGACCATCTGACGTCGTTTCTTCGATCACGATGTCGATATCGGGATGCTGTGCTTCGAACTGCTCGACGAGCTCGGTAGCTCGCGGCGCGTGGAAATTTGGGGACCACCAGGTGACCGTCCCGGCCATTGCGGTTCCGGCCATCATGGCCAGGGTCGATGCACTTGCCGCCAAGACGGCGGTCTTTCTGAAAATCATCATGTTCTCCTCCCTGGGCGAAACATTCGCCAGTTGGGCTCGATATCCGAGCCGTCCAGATCACCGGTCAGCGATATTTGGCGTAGCGGGCTGTGCCGCTCCCGCCGCCTCCACGGCGTAACCACTCTCCCAAGTGGCAAACCAGTTTCAGTTCATATTTGAACTTTGCCAGTTCTACTGTTAACTATGGTTCAAAAAATCCCCGCTTGTCAACTGCGCAGACACACGGGGATTGGACTGTCAGTCGTCGCCTTTACCGAATGTTGCCGCCCCACCGGCGATGCCGGCTGTATTGATCGTTCCGTTGAACAGCGGAACATCGGTGGCGACGTAAGGGAATTGCGCGCAGGCCTCTTCGATCAGTTCGACACCGAGCCCGGGCGCCGTCGGCGCCAGCAGAGCGCCATCCTCAAATTGCAACGTTTCGCGCACAAGTGTCTTGCGCCACGGCACATCCACCGACACCGTCTCGAACACCATGAAATTGGGAATGGCGATTGCCGCGTGAAGCGTCATGGCGTTCATCACAGGCCCGACCGGATTGTGTGGCGCTACCGGAATCAAGCTGGCGTGCGCCATGTGAGCGATGCGCTTGGTTTCGGCCAATCCGCCGGCATGGGACACGTCGGGCTGCAGAATGTCGACCGCTTCCTTCTGCAGGGCTTCGGCAAACCGTGCCGGCTCATACCAGCGTTCTCCGGCTGCGATGGGCACCGGACTGGCGCGGCGCACCTGGGCCAATGCATCGATGTTTTCAGGGGGCGTGGGCTCTTCGATCCAGGTGAGATCATAAGGCGCCAGCGCCCGGCACATGGCTATAGCGGTGGGAACATTGAGACGCCCATGGACATCGAGCATGAGATCGACGTCCGGGCCGACGGCCTCGCGCACTGCTGCGACGATATCGATCGTTTTGGCGCGCTCGGCCCGTGTCATTTCAAGATCGGCGGCGTCAAAGGGGTCCCATTTCAGGGCACGATAGCCCATTGCGACCGCCTTGCGCGCCAGGTCGGCGTACTGATCCGGCGTTGTTGCCCCGAAATACCAATGATTGGCATAGCATTTGACGCGATCGCGATAGCGCCCGCCCAAAAGCTCGTAGGCCGGCACGTTGAGCGCCTTGCCCTTGATATCGAGGAGCGCGGCATCGATCGCCCCGAGCGCCGTTCGGAAAACGGCCCCCGTGCGCCAGTAACTGTCGCGATGCAACTCTTCGATCAATGCATCGCTGGCGAAAGGATCGCGCCCAACCAGAACGCGCTCGAGCTCTTCAAGCGCGGCGACTACAGTAAGCGTTTTCCATTCCAGCGTTGCCTCACCGACCCCATCAAAGCCTTCGTCGGTATAGAGTTTGACGAAAACGAAATTGGTTCGCTGCACATTGGCAACGAAGGTCTTCAGCCCCGTGATTTTCATTGCTCGGCCTCCCTGGTACGCGGATCAAACACCGCTTCGAGCATTTCCCTGTAGTCAGCGGCGCTCGGCTCACGAGGGTTCGTGGCGTGACTGTGGTCGGCAAGCGCGCGCTCGACGATCCAGTCAAACTGCTCGCGCCTCACACCAAGAGCAGCAAGGCCGGGTGGCATGTCGAGCCGCCCATTGAGAGCCTCAAGGGCCCGGGCGAGATCCTCGTTTGGCGCGAGCCCCATGGCCATCTTGAGCCGATCCATCTTGCCGCCCACCGCTTGCGCGTTGAACCGTACCACCACAGGCATGAGCAACGCGTTGAGCGTGCCATGATGGAGCTTGGGTTCGGACAAACCACCCAGCGCGTGACTGAGCGCGTGCACGGCGCCAAGCCCTTTTTGAAACGACAGCCCGCCATGAAGCGCGCCGATCATGAGCTCTGTACGGGCTTCGAGTTCGTTTCCGTTTTTGTATGCGATTTCGAGATTGCGCCATATGCGACCCGCGCCGTCGAGAGCTAAGGCCTCGGCGGTTGGATTGAAGCGCGGCGAAAACAGCGTTTCGATACAATGTGACAGGGCATCAAGCCCCGTGGCAGCGGTCAGGCCAGGCGGCAGACCGAGCGTGAGTTCGGGATCGCAAATGGCACGACGCGGGATCAGGTAAGGGCTAATAAATCCGAGCTTGCGTCCATCCTCCAGGGTCAGGAGCGCAGCGCGCCCGACTTCTGCACCCGTTCCTGCCGTCGTGGGAATGGCGATGACCGGCGCAACCGCCGAAGTGATCCGCTCGACCCCACCATAGATTGCGGCATAAGTTTCGAGTGCCCCTGCATGGGTTGCCGTAAGAGCCACGCCTTTTGCCAGATCGATCGGCGAGCCGCCTCCGAGAGCAACGACCCCGTCGCACCCTTCCTGTTCATACAGCGCACGCGCCGCAGAGACGGCGCGTTCAGTGGGATTAGACGGCGTGTCGAGGAAAGCGACGGCGTCGGGCAATTGAGCCATGACCTTGTCGAGCAGTCCGGTCCCGGCAAGCCCACGATCGGACACCACCAGAGGACGCATGATGGAAAGCTCCTTTGCGGCTGCCGTCAGTTCGGCGACAACGCCCACGCCAAAATCGATTGCTGTCAGGTATGTGATCCGGGCCATAACCGATTACTCCCCCTTCAGCCGCGCAATAGCTTCGGCCTGCATACTGTTGGGAGACATTTCCATGAGCTCGATCCTGTGGCCGTCGGGATCTTCAATCCAAGCCTGACGGTTTCCGTCGGCTCCTTCAACGACCGGCTTGGAAAGTTCGACGCCAGCAGCTTCGAGTTCTCTGGCAGCTACGCCGATATCGGGCACTTCGAGACACAAGTGGTTGTATCCTGTCCTTTCCGGCCCTGGCACGCCCACGCCCTCTCCTCCTGGGAAGATCTCGAGGTATTGCGTGTCGCTCACGCTCAGATAAACAATCCACAGTCTCCCTTCTCGATCGAGCCGGAACATTTCCTGGAACCCCAGCCGCCCGACGTAAAAGGCGAGTGTGGCTTCGATATCGGTCACCTTGATGGCGATGTGTGTAATGCGACTGACTGTCAGCATGAACGAGGGGCCTCCCTGGCACTGTGGCGGCCGATCGAAATACCATCCCGGATCGAACCTCCCTGCAAAGCCCTGCGTCTCCTCCAGGAAAAACAGGGCAAATAAATTCAGATTTGAACTTCAGTAGTTCATATTTCTATGCTAGATGGACAACACCGATTGTCAACTGGAGTTTCCCAGCGCATGGCCGAAATCGCCGAAGACAGCGCCAGCAAGCACACCATTCCCGTGATCGATCGGATGATGGAGGTCCTGACGGCGATCGAGCAGCGTCCGGCAGGACTGACCATTCGTGACCTGACGACTGAACTCGGGCTGCCACGCACAACCGTCTATCGCATCGTCAACACCCTTCAGCACCACGAAATGGTACGGCGGGACGATGCGGGCATCTACCATCTTGGCCGTCGCCTGCTCACATTTGCTTCTCATGTTGCCTCAAGGGCAAGCGAGCTCGACCTTGTGGCCATATGCCAGCCTCATCTTGACCGACTGGCAAGCGAGCTCGGCGAGGGCGTCAAGCTCAGCGTGATAGACAATGACGGCATCCTGGTTCTTGCAGCGGCACAAGGGCGGCGTGAATATGCACTTACGGTCGCTCCCGGACAGCGCATGCCCATTCATGCCGGCGCGGCCAGCAAACTGCTGCTCGCCTTTCTCGAACGCGAGGTTCTCGATTATTGGCTGATCAAGCCTCTCGCGGCCTATACCAGCAAGACAATCACCGATCCCAAGCGGTTGCGCAGTGAACTCACGCGAATTCGACGGCTGGGTTGGGCCCAGGACAAAGGCGAGAATGCGCCGTCGATCCACGCTTACGCCGTGCCGGTCAGAACGCGATCGGGGCGCATGGTCGCTGCCCTGAGCGTCCCTTTTCTGGCTGGCACCGAGCCCAGCCGTATGGAGGAAATCCGCTTGGCTGCACTGGACACAGCTCAAGCCATAACAAAGGACATGTCTGAATAGGGCAGGAGGAGAAGCTGTGAAGATCGTCGACCTGCGATGCGCCATCATTGGCAAAAGCCCGGTGGTGAGGATCGTCACCGATGAAGGCGTTTCGGGGTATTCGCAAGCCGAGACCTGGAAGCCCTACCTCAAACCCCACATTCTGGCCCTGCGCGATGCCTTGATCGGTGAAGATCCACGGCTGGTGGAACGCGTGATGCGCAAAATTCGTCAGCGTGGAGGTTTCAAACCGTGGGGCAGCGCCGTGAGCGTCATCGAGATGGCCCTGTGGGATATCGCCGGCAAGGCTGCCAATGTTCCGGTTCACCGCCTGTTGGGGGGCAAGGTTCGTGACAGCGTCAGGGTCTACAACGGTGCTGTTCGGTTTCCGCTCGCTGGCCATCGGCCGCAAGACTACGCGGCCGATCTCCAGAAAATGATGCAGTCGCCCGAAGGGTTCACCATCATAAAGCAGCCGATCGGGTTTCACTCGGACATGAAACGCGCCGTGCCCGATTTTTATTATGGCGACCCCAGTGCCAGCCCACTGCATGGTGCCCTTGATCGAGGTCCAATTACAGAAAAGGGTCTCAATCACTTTGTCGATTGCGTGGCGGCTATGAAGGAGGTGGCAGGCGACAGGGTCGGTCTGGCGCTGGATTGCGGTCCGGGCTGGATGCTCTCAGATGCGATAAAGCTCGCTCATCGCCTCGAACCCTTTTCGCTAATGTGGGTCGAAGATCTTTTGTCGGGCGATTACACGCCATGGGTGGACGCCGGCAGCTATAGGGAACTCACGCGACGCTCGACCACGCCCGTTCACACTGGCGAGCAGATTTATCTGCGGCACAATTTCAAAGAGCTGATCGAACGTAATGCCGTGCACGTCGTCGGTCCGGACCCGGCGGACGTGGGTGGGATTGCAGAACTCAAATGGATCGCCGAATTCGCCGATATCCACGGCATCATGATGGCGCCGCACGGTACGGCCAATGGTCTGCTCGGCCTGGGTGCCCTCGTTCAGGTTTGCGCCACCCTGCCCGACAATTTCATTGCATTCGAGTACACGATCGGCGATCCCGGATGGTGGTACGATATCATTGAAGGTCTGCCCGATCCCATAGTCGTCGATGGCAAAATCGCTGTATCCGAGCGCCCCGGCATGGGCGTGGACCTGATCCCGGAACGGGCGAGGCCATATCTGGAACCTGACGATCAAGACTTTTTCGACTAGGATTTTCCGGTTCGCCCGGCTGAACATTGCCGCCGTTCATAATCAATATTGGCGCCTGCGCATGATCGGCGGCCCATCCCGAGAATTAGTCTGCCAAAACGTCGCGATGTGGCTCACCAGGTCTCCAGGCTTGAGCGCTTTGGGGCACCATTGAGGGAGCTGCAGGCAAAGATCATTGCCGCAGAGTTGCCTCTGAACGCCATTAGAACGGCGCCGCATGTGTCATGCGGCGCCGTTTGCACAGGAACAGACCAACTAGTTGCTCGTGACCGCGACCTGCTGTGGCAGCGAAATCCGGAGCCAGGATAACATCTGGGCTATCTCCTGTTCCTGTTCGACGATGATGTGTTCCGCCAGCGCACGCACTTCCGGGTCTTTGCCGTACTCCAGAACGACTTCGGCCATATCGACGGCTCCCTGATGGTGTGGGATCATGCCCTGGATGAAAGCGACATCGGGATCGGGGTGCTCCATGCCCTCCATCATCGGGCCATGCATAGTATCCATCGTCGCCATGTACGCTGCGGTAGCCTCCGCGCTTTCCGCCGGCATCCCGTCAGTGGCTGCCGCGTGCGGGTGTTCGGGATCCGGAGTATGGGTCGTCAGATCCGTGGCCTGGGCCGGCGTGTTGTCGGGACCATAGATCACCAGATGCAGCCCCCAATAGCCTGTCGCAAAGACAATAATGGCGGTGGCGAGTGCCGCCGGCACCCCGGCAAAAGCCTTGCGGATGGCGGGCAGAAAATGCAGCTCCCTTGTGTGATCGGCCGCAATGGCGAGAATGATCGCCATGATCAAGGCGTGCCCGACCAGATCCATGCGGCCAAACGGATAAACGGCGGCTGTGAAGATCACGAGGAGCGCGACAGCCGAGAGGCGGCGTACCAATGGGGTCCAAAGCAGGCCGAAGCCCAGCGTAAACTCGGCGACGCCGGCCATGGGGATGAACACATCACGCGGCAAACCGAAGGTCAGGAAAGGCTTTTCGAGAACGAGAGGATAGAACCATTCAGGGTAGGCAAACTTCTCAAGGCTCGACCACATCAGCGCGATCGCCACGCCCCAGCGCAGAGCTTCGAAGCGATGCTTGCGTAGCTCTTCATTCTTCGAGGCCGCGAGGACGAGGTATGCGGCGACGGCCACTCCCAATGCCAGATAATCGAGCAGGTGGAACAGATCGTAGTCGCGCAGGGCCAGGACCCACAAGACGATGATGCCGGCAGCCGAGAGCGGCATGGTGCGTCTCGAAAACACACCGAAGGCAATCAGCAGTTGCAGCCAGGAAACCCATTCGGCAGGGGTCTGCAGATCTGGCGTCAGATAGACGCCACCAACCGCAAAGATCGCGACGAAGAAGGCGCCAACGACCGCCCTCATGAAGTCATCGAGGCGGTTCCAGAGCGGCTCTGTCGCACGGTCCATGACCGAAAGCGCGGCACCACCAATCGGCTTGGTCTCGACAATGCGAGTGGCAATAAAGAACGCGAGCACAAGGCCAATGGCCAACCAGAACCAGCCATTGGTCAGGGTGTTCGTCAGCGGGGCCGGCGACGCCTCGACGATATAGGGCGCAAACCACTTCACGTGGGCCTGCGCAGCTGTGGACCAAAGGATCAATGCGGTGCCGCCGATAACGGCCCCCATCGCTCGCCCTACCGGCGCGAAATAGTTGCAACGGGTCATTATAGCCTCTTGCTTGAAGGGTAGCTGGAATCGCCGGGCCAGTTCAGGCGCTCGGCAGATCGTGGATTTCTGCCCGGACAACAGCCGGGCGGCGTAAGACTTCAGCGACGATCGCGTGCGCGGTCGTGCGTGTCGCAGCGACAAGCAGGATGCTCAGGCCCCGCGCGACGTCCGAAGCGATCGTGGCCACCGCCGTGGACAGACCGAACAGCTTCTCCAACTCGGTGATGGTTGCCGGACGAACATGAGTATCCGTCTCGCCCTGAACCGGTCGCTCTGCGACGACTTCGTATAGTTCGGCCTGATCGGGCCAAAGGCGCCGGACGGTGTCGCTGCACTGGTCGCGTTCGGTGACATTCTTGAACGAGCAAAGAACAAGGCAGCGACGGTTTGCGCTTGCGTGACTGGTTCGTGCGGCATCGGGCGGCAGCGTCTGCGGTTCCATGATCTGCATGGCTACAATCAGTGTACCAGCTCGGCGCACTCAGCCAGTCCGCGTAGCGCGGTCTCGTTGAGGATTCGCACGGTCGACGCTCCGGGCAGATCAATGATCCCCAAAGTCCGCAGCTTGGTTATGTTGCGGCTGACGGTTTCCATGGTCAGTCCGAGGTAATCGGCGATATCTGTACGGGACATGGGCACTGGAATCCGATCGCATTGCGAAACGCGGCGGCCCGCCAGGTCCAGCAGGAATGTCGCCACCCGCTCAATTGCCGTCTTGCGGCTGAGCGTCGTCGACAGGCGGCGTGCCGAGGAAATCTCTCCGGCGGCAAAATCGAGAAGCCGCTGGCCAAAGGACGGGTTTTCCAACGCCGCTGCAAGCAGGCCCGTTTTGGGAATGCAGCGAATTCGTGCGACAGTCAGGGCTTCGCAGTTGAAATCGAAAGTCTTGGCCTGGTCGAACCCGACGATGTCACCAGGATAGGCGAAATGGACCACGTGCCGACGGCCATCCTGGAATATCTTGTAGATGATCGCGATACCCTCAAGCACTTCATAAACGTTGCTCGCCTGGTCACCCTCGGTGATGAAGGCCTCCTGAGCCGCCAGGGTGCGAACGCGCGTGCGGGCTTCGCCCGACCAGTTCCAATCCATCGATTTTTCGAGAGCAACGGCCAACATCATCTGAGCTCCAACGGGTTTATATCGTGGAGCCATATAGCGGCGGCCATGTAACGGGGTTGCGTGAGGCTTGTATCAGTTTGTATCAGTTGGTCTCACTCCCAGGCCGATGGAAAACCAATGTCAGATGACTTGTCCGAGCATATCCTGATCGTCGACGACGACGTTCAACTGCGTCGGATGCTGCGGCGCTTTTTAGAAGATGAGGGCTTCAGTGTTTCCGAGGCTGCAGATGCCGAGGGCACGCACAGGACGCTGAATTCACGCAAAGTCGATCTCATCACCCTCGATCTCGGCCTGGGGAGAGCGGACGGTGTTGATTTCCGCTGAGAAGTGATCCGGTTCAGGGAGATTTTTCCACTGAGAAGTGACCCATGTTTGAACGCTA
>DFMV01000083.1:0-26667 GCA_002375765.1 Rhizobiales bacterium UBA3584
CACGCTCGACACCATGGCCGGAACCACCGAAGCGACCGCCCGGATCGAGGATGGCATCAACGCCTATCTCTGGGACGGCGCCGACCACATCCTGCGCCCCGTGCGCAATGTCAATCGAATCCCGCTCGACCTGCTCGAAGGCGTGGCCCACCTGCGCGACATCCTGTTGGAGAACACGCTCGCCTTCGCCCGTGGCCATGGCGCCAACAACGCGCTGCTCTGGGGCGCCCGAGGCATGGGCAAGTCCTCTATGGTCAAGGCGATCCACGGTTACATCGAAAGCTCAGGCGAGCCAGGGCTTTCCCGCCTCATCCTCATCGAGATGGCCCGCGAGGACATCGCCACCCTGCCCGTGCTTCTGCGCTTCCTCGTGGACCGCCCCGAGCGCTACATCATCTACTGCGATGACCTCAGTTTCGACCGCGATGAGTCGAGCTACAAAGCCCTCAAGTCCGTCCTTGACGGTGGACTCGAGGGCCGTCCGGCCAATACCTTGTTCTACGCCACGTCCAACCGCCGGCACCTGATGCCGCGTGACATGATCGAAAACGAACGCTCTACGGCCATCAATCCCAGCGAAGCGGTCGAGGAAAAGGTCTCGCTCTCCGACCGTTTTGGCCTCTGGCTCGGCTTCCATAATTGCGACCAGGACACCTATCTCGCCATGGTGCGTAACTATGTCGCCCATTACGGGATCGAAGTCGGTGAAGACGAACTGCGTGCTCTGGCGATCGAATGGTCGGCGACTCGCGGATCCCGCTCGGGCCGCGTCGCCATCCAGTTCGTTCGCCACCTGGCGGGCATCAAGGGCAAATCGATCTCCTAGAGCGTGTCCAGATAAAGTGGATGCCACTTTATCTGGACACGCGACAAAACAAAGACCTAGAGCAATTGAAGCGCTGAAATGCTCTAAGATGCGAAAGGGCCGGCCCTCCTGGACCGGCCCCAACAAGGAGCATTGCCTACCAGTATTCTTGAAACTGCTTAGCCCGCGAGCAGCGGCATCGGATCGACCGGCGTCGCACCCTTGCGCAGCTCGAAATGAAGCTGGGGCCGGCTGACCGATCCGGTCATACCCACTGTGCCGATGGCATCGCCGCGCGAGATGGTGTCGCCCTTGACCACGCCGATCGTGCTGAGGTGCGCATAGGCCGAAACAAAGCCGTTGGCGTGCTTGACCAGCACCAGATTGCCATAGCCCTCGACAGCGTTGCCGACATAAATCACTTCGCCGTTTTCGGCAGCGCGCACCGATGTGCCTTCCGGCGCTTCGATGTTGATGCCGGTGCCGCGCGAAGCAGCAAAATCTGTAATGACCCGACCTGAAAGCGGCCAGCGGAACTTGTCGCTGGTTACCGAGGCGGTCGCCGCGGGGGTCGGCTGCTGCGTTGGCGCTGCCGCGACCTGAGTGGTCGGCTCAGGCGCGGGCTGGGCAGCCGGGGCGGGCGTGGCGGTCTGGGAGTTGGCCGGAGTGCTCGAAGGCGTTGCCAGCGTCTGACTGCCCGAAACTGCGGCAACCTGCTGGGTCTGCCCGCGCTGGGCCAGAAGATCGGGACGTCCCGGAATGACAAGACTCTGCCCGACAACGATCTTGTCGGGTGAAGTGATGTTGTTCGCGGCGATGATGTCCGTCGCGCTCACGTCGTAGCGGCGGGCGATCGTGTAAAGCGATTCACCCGAAGCGATGGTGTGCTTGTAGGTATCGCCCTGCACCACACCGAGCTGCGGCGAACTCGATTGTGTAGGTTGGGAAGGAGTTGGCGACGGAGAGGATACTGCGGCTGTTTGTGCAGGCATGGCTTGGGTACTCGTTACTGACGACGGCTGCAAAGCGGGAAGATCCTGGGAGACGACTGCCGACTGCGTGCCGACCGGCGAAGCGGTCGTCCGGTCGATCAGGACCGGCCCGGTATTGGCAACACCAACTGCCCCGCCACCGATATTGGCTGGGGGCAGATACGCCGGCATCGCCTGGCCCACTGCGGCACCACCCATCCGCGAGGTTGATCCGGTAACCGTGGGATCGCCTCCGAATGAACCCATCGAGGAACACCCTGCCAACACAAGGGCAGCAACACTCATGGCAAGTGCAGAGCCGGCGCTGCGCAGATTGGAACCCGTTACGCTCAAGGTCATGGGAAGTGCCTGTCAACTCGTCTACTCAATGGAAGTTAGAGTAGACTTGTTAAGGTAAAGACGAGCTTAAAGGCGCTGGCATTGCGCGAAGTTATACGCCGCGCGATCGTCCGGGGCTGAGAGGCGCCAGCCGCACCGTGCCCATTTCGGTTTCGATGAAACTGTCATCGGCACGCTCGATGCGTAAAATCGCCTGTCTGTCTGACGGCGCGCCAACCGCCATCACGGCAATTCCCCCATCGCCGAGCTGCTCGACCAGATCTTCGGGTACCTCGACTACCGACCCGGTCAAAAGGATACGCTCAAACGGCGCCTGCTGTTCAAGGCCCAAAAGCCCATCCTCGTTGAGTCCGATGATGTTGGTATAGCCCAGAGCCTGCCAGCGGGTCTGCGCATTGCTGGCCAGAACCCTGTACTTTTCGATCGAGAACACGCGCCTTGCCATCCGCGAGAGCAGCGCCGCCGAATAGCCCGATCCGGTCCCCACCTCCAGCACCTTGTTGGTGCCCTGCGGCGCGAGTGGCACCAGCAATTGCGCCAGCAGCCCCGGCGCGGTGATCGATTGCCCGCATTCAATGGGAAGCGAGGATTCGCGATAGGCGTACTCGCCGAAATCCTCGGGCACGAATTTCTCGTGCGGAACGGTCTCGAAAGCGCGCAGGATTTCCGGGTCGGTCACGCCGAGCTGGCGAAGGTTCAGGATCAATCCGGCCCGCGCTTCCCAGTAATCGGTCACGCCGCCGCCCCGCCGCTCACCCGCGCCCGGAGCCCGTGAAGGGCAAACGCCCCTCATGGCGTTGGACGAACTCCATATCGGTCTGCTGCAGCATGAGCGGGGTCACCGTAATCGCCTTGTCTTCATGCAGGATATGGAAATCCGAGCCGGCGTCCAGAGGCTTGGGCGTGCTGAGAATCGTCACGAAATGCTTGCCCGGATTGTCGCTGGCGTACAATTCGAACGGTGAATGCGCGAATCGCTGGTGCGGCACCAGCCTGATGCCGCTCACCTCATGAGGCGCGCAGATCGGAAAATTGACGTTGAAATAGGTATCGCGCGCGCCCGCAACGTCCAGGATGGACCGAATGGTTTGCGCGCCCAGCTCCTCGGCAGGCGCCCAGTCGATCTCATCGTGCCCATGGTCATAATCCATGGCCTGGCTCAAAGCGATCCCTATGGCGCCATGCAGCGCCCCCTCCCGCGCCCCGGCGGCCGTCCCCGAGCAATGCATGATATCACCCAGATTCTGCCCGCGATTGACCCCGGACAGAACGATATCGGGCCGCTTGTCCTTGAGCACATGGGTAATTCCCGCCACCACGCAATCGGCAGGCGTGCCGTCGAGCGAAAATATCCGCTCGCCCCGCGCCTCGATCTCGATCTCGTAACCGAAAGTCATCCGATGCCCGGTGCCGCTCTGGTTATTGGCTGGAGCCACCACCCACACATCGTCGGAAAGCGCCTTGGCGATGCCGAGCAGCACGGCAAGTCCCGGCGCATCCACGCCATCGTCATTGGTCAGCAAAATGCGCGGGTTGGCTTTCATCCGCCGATCTTTTCGATCCCGCCCATATAGGGACGCAACACCTCGGGAATCGTCACCGACCCGTCTTCGTTCTGGTAGTTTTCCATCACCGCGATCAGCGCCCGCCCCACGGCAACGCCAGATCCGTTCAGCGTGTGGACGAATTGCGGCTTGCCATTCGCGTCGCGATAGCGCGCATCCATGCGCCGCGCCTGGAAATCCCCGCACACCGAAACCGAAGAAATCTCGCGATAAGTATCCTGCCCCGGCAGCCACGCCTCGATGTCATAGGTCCGCCGCGCCCCGAACCCCATATCGCCGGTACACAACTGCATGACGCGGTAATGGATGCCCAGCCGCTTGAGCACTTCTTCCGCACACGCCAGCATCCGCTCATGCTCTTCGGCCGATTTGTCCGGCGTCGTGATCGACACCATCTCGACCTTGTTGAACTGGTGCTGGCGCAGCATGCCCCGCGTATCCCGCCCCGCCGACCCCGCTTCCGACCGGAAGCACGGCGTCAGCGCCGTAAACCGCAGCGGCAGTTCATCTTCAGGAAGGATCGACTCGCGCACGAAATTTGTCAGCGGCACCTCGGCGGTGGGGATCAGTGCCAACCGCCCGTCCCCATGCGGAGCAAAGAACAGATCTTCCTCGAATTTCGGAAGCTGGTTGGTACCAAACAGCGCCTCGTCCCGAACCAGATAGGGCGGCTGCACTTCGGTGTACCCATGCTGATCCACATGCAGATCGATCATGAACTGCCCAATCGCCCGCTCCAGCCGTGCGATCTGCCCCTTGAGCACCACGAACCGGCTGCCCGAAAGCTTGGCAGCGGTTTCGAAATCCATCCCGCCCATCGCTTCACCGAGTTCGTAATGCTCCTTGGGCGCAAAACCCAGGCTGGGCTTGGCCGGCCGGGTCGCTTCGGATTCATTGGCCCGGAAATAGGGAACGTTGTCGTTCTCGTCCGCACCCACCGGCACGCCCTCGGCGGGCAGGTTCGGGATCACCGAAAGCGCCGCCCGAATTTCCTCGGTCAGCGCCTTCTCGCGCGCTTCGAGTTCGCCCAGCTTGTCCTTGAGACCTGACACCTCGGCCATCAATTCCTGCGCCCGTGCCTCGTCCTTTTGCGCCTTGGCCTGCCCGATCAGTTTCGAGGATGCGTTGCGCTTCTCCTGCACCGCATTGAGCTCGGCCACGACCGCGCGCCGCTCATCATCGAGCGCAACCAGGGATGCGGAGACCGGCTCCATCCCGCGCGTCTTGAGCGCGGCGTCGAACGCCTCAGGATTTGCACTGATCCACTTGATGTCGAACATTTTGGGCTGATCCGCTGGAAAAAAGATACGGACAGTGCCTAGCCGAGCGCGGCGTCAAACTCAAGGACCGGTTAGGTTCCCAAATCCTTGGCCAGTTCCGCTTCGCGTTTCAGCCGCCGTTTTTCGACAATGCGCACCGCAAAGACCGAAAGCTCATAAAGCAGCAGCAACGGCACCGCGAGGCCGATCTGGGAAATCGGATCGGGCGGCGTAAGAAACGCAGCGATAATAATAATCGCCACGACGGCATATTTCCGCCACTTCTTGAGGTTGTCGACGCCGATCAGCCCTATCTGGGCCAGAAGAGTCAGAATAACCGGCAGCTGAAAGCAAACGCCGAACGCCAGCAGCAGCGTCATGATCAAGCTCAGATATTCCGAAACCCGCGTTACCATCTCGATGGTGACACCAGAAGGATCGGTCTGTTGCATCCCCAGGAAGAACCCGAGCGCCAGCGGCATAACGCCGTAATAGACCAGCGCCGCACCCACCAGAAAGCAGATCGGCGTGGCCACCAGATAAGGCAGGAAGGCCAGCCGCTCGTTCTTGTAGAGCCCCGGCGCCACGAAGGCATAGATTTGTGAAGCGATAATCGGAAACGCCAGGAAGATTGCCGAAAACAGCGCTACCGACAGCTTTGTGAAGAAAAATTCCTGCGGCGCCGTATAGATCAGGCGCACCGCCTCTGGGCTCCCTGCCGCCGCAACGAATGGGCCAAGCAAAAAGCCGTAAATCTGGTCGGCAACGAAAAAGCACAGGATAAACAACACCGCCAGCGCGATGATCGAATAGATCAGTCGTGTGCGCAGCTCCGTCAGATGCTCGATCAGCGGCGCTTCGCTGGCCTTGAGTTCATCTTCCTTGGGCGAGGAGCCCGCGATTTTTTCTTGCGCCTGGGTCATTGTTCGCCGCCCGTTTCCGCAGTGGCCTTCTTGCGCGCCGGCGTCGTCTTTTTAGATGTCGTCTTGCTGGCGCTCGCACGCGGCTTGGCCGCGGACTTGGGTTGCGCTTCCGCTTCGTTGCGAGCTGTCGTCTTCGCAGTCAATTTTGCCGCCGGCTTGGCCGCGGCCTTGCTTGGCGCCCGCTTGGGTGCGGCCTTCTTTGCGGGGGCAGCCTTGCTCGCTGCCGGTTTTGCGCTCTTTGCCGCTGCTTCCGACACTGTCTCGCTGGATTTTGCCGTGACAGCCTTACGCGGCGCGGCCTTCACCTTGCCCTTGGGCGCATCGGCAAGCGGCGCTGGCTGTTCGGCCGCCGTGGTTGCCGCATTGGCAGGCTTGGCAACCGTCTCGCTCACCTTGGCCCGCAACGCCGCCGAAGCAGCGGAAGGTTCAGCCCGCGACGGCGCCATCCCGGCCTGTGCGTGGATCGCATCGACGACACTCTCTTCGCCCGATTCGGGCGGCTTGAGCTTGCCGGTCGGCTCCACCTTGCCGTTTCGGATCGAATTGAATTCGCGATTGATCTCTGCGCTGGTCTGCTTGAGGGGGTCGGAAATTGCCTTCTTGGCCTCGGCGATTTCATCGGCTGCGATGGCCTTGTCGATCTCCCGGCGGAAATCATTGCCCATGCGCCGCACGGTGCCCATCATCCGCCCGACATTGCGCATCATCATCGGCAGGTCTTTCGGGCCGACGACGACAAGCAACACGATGCCGATAACGAGCATCTCGCTCCAGCCAAGCCCAAGCATGCTGATCTATCCTTGTTTGAAAGCTGTGCGGAAAAGGCGCTTTACGCGTCCTTGCGCGTCTTAGCTTCCGTGGTCTGGTTGAGCGTCGGCTCAGCCTGACCGGGCTTCTGGTCGATCGTGGCCGTCGGCTTGTCGTCGGGGGTATCGTCTTCGGCCATGCCCTTGCGGAAGGCCTTGATGCCACCTGCGACTTCGCCCATCAGGCTGGAGATCTTGCCGCGCCCGAAAAGCAGCAGCACGACAATCGCGATAATCAGCAGTCCCCAGGGTCCGGGATTCATTGTGTACCTCCTAATTGCCAGCTCGGCGCTCTGGTCGAACGGCAGATGTGTCTGGCCCAGAGATATTGATTATTGGCGGCGAAAACAAGGATGCTGTGCCCTCTTGTTCGACCATAATCGTCGCAGCTTGTAGCTGGCCGATCAATCTTCGCTCTCGGTTTCGGCATCACCGGTATCGTCCGGGTCGAGCGGATCCTCGTCATCGCGCAGCGCGCCATCGAACGGCATGGGCACCTGAAAGCTCGGCGGCACGCGGCTCGAAAGCAGCCCCGCCCCTTTCAGTTCCTCTAGCCCGGGCAGATCGCCCAGGCCCTCTAACCCGAAATGATCCAGAAACGCCTCCGTCGTGCCATAGGTCACCGGGCGCCCAGGCGTCCGACGCCGCCCCCGCATCCGCACCCATCCCGCTTCCATGAGCACATCAAGCGTGCCCTTGGAGATCGAAACCCCGCGCACTTCCTCAATTTCCGCTCGCGTCACCGGCTGGTGATAGGCGATGATCGCCAGCGTCTCGAGCGCCGCCCGCGACAGAGGCCGCGTATCGGTTTCCTCGCGCCGCAACAGGAAATTGAGATCATCCGCCGTGCGAAACGCCCATTTCGACCCGCGCTGCACCAGATTGATGCCGCGTCCCGCATATCGCGCCTGCAACGCATCGATCAGGCCATCCACATCGGCCCCATCGGAAAGGAACGGCTGAACATCGCGCAGGTCAACCGGCTCGGCGGACGCAAAAAGCAGCGCCTCAAGGATGCGCAGATTGCGCTCGTGCAGTTCGGAAACATCGTTTTCCATTGCACTCATTGCGGCTTGTCCCCCTGCCGCCTGCGCATCAGCAATGGCGCAAAGGCCTCCTGCTGGCGCAATTCCACCTGCCCCAGCCGCACGAGTTCAAGTGATGCAGTAAAGCTCGATGCCATCGCCGTAGCCCGTTCTTCGGGCCGAGCGAGATAGTCCGCCAGATAGGTATCGAGCGATACCCACTCAAAACTCTGCCCGATCAACCGCTCCAAAATCTCGCGCGCCTCCTGCAATCCCCACACCGTCCGCTGATGGGGTGAATATTCGGCCGGAATACCGCGTTCGCGCTGCGCCGCATAGGCCCGCAGCAATTGATAAAGATCCGCTTCCCAAAGCGCATGCCGGGTAATCGACACCGGCTCGGGCATCCCGCGCGCAAAAACGTCGCGCCCCAGCCGCGAGCGATTGAGCAGCCGTCCCGCCACATCGCGCATCGCTTCGAGCCGCGCCAGCCGGAACTGCAGCAGGGCGGCCATTTCCTCGCCACTCGGCTCGTCGTCATCGCTCTGTTGGGGCACCATCAGCCGGCTTTTCAGATACGCCAGCCAGGCCGCCATCACCAGATAATCGGCCGCCACCTCGATCCGTTGCTGGCGGATCGTTTCGATGAACGCCAGATACTGCTCGGCCAGCGCGAGCACCGAAATGCCCGAAAGATCCACCTTCTGCTTGCGCGCGAGGTCAAGCAGAAGGTCCATGGGACCTTCATACCCGCGCACGTCCACATGCAGCACAGCGTCGGTCTGCGCATGCTCGGGTGTCTCGTTGAACCAGGGATCAGAAGTCTCGGCCATATCCCGCCGCTGGCAAAGCAAAAGAGGAGAGCAGCATTGCCACTCCCCTCGGTCTCGTCAAGGCGCGACGAACGATCCACCCAAGTTGTGTGGTCAGTTAGGTCAGGGTGAGCCGAAAATGGCGATTTGCGAGAACCGGAGCGGAGCGTACGTTTGGTACGTGAGCACCGGAAGCGCAGAAAATTGCCATTTGCAGGCCACCATCACCTAACTGCGCGCGCAACTTAGTTGTTCAGCACGAAACAGTCCCCGCCTTGCGCTTGGATCGCGCTACAAACCGAATTGGCCTGATCGAACGTGGGCTGCGGCAGCCGCACCCGATAATAGATGCCGCGCTCGCCCAGATCGACTTGGCTGACCTCCGGCGTCGCACCGTTGAACAGCGTCCCATAACGCGCTTGCAGCGAGGGAATGTCAGCCTGCGCGTCCGCTTCGCTGCGTTGCGAAGACAATTGCACCCAGGCGCCGACATTTGAAGTCGGCGTCGGCGTCGCGGCAGCAGGCGCTGGAGTTGTCTGGGCCGGCGTGGCAGCCGCCACGGTCTCTGTGACCGGAGCCGCCGCAGCGGCGGCAGGCGCGGTAGTCGTATCGGTTTGCGCCGTCAGCCCGGCAGGACGCGGGATCGGACGCGGCGCGTCGGCAATTTCTGTCTCTGCCGGCGCCGTTACGCCTTCATCTGCAGCCTCGGTCACGCCAGCGTCCACAACGGCCGCACCAGCCTCTGAAGCGGCACCTTCGGCTCCGGCTTCAGCAGCGGTTTCGCTCCCGGCCATGGCCAGTGCAATCGCTTCCCCGATCGGATCGGAGGTCAGTGTACTGTTGGGAACAGCAGGCACATCAGGCCTTTCCACCGGCAACACGTTCGAGCCAGCAACGCTATCGGTCGCCGGGACGATCGTGCCGTCGGGCCGTACGGTCACCGTGCGCACCGGGCGATTGGCCAACGCCGTCTCGCCCTCCTCGGGTGCCAGCACTTCGGCAACCTCCGCTCCGCTTGCGCCATTGGTCTGATCGCGCGACACCAGTTCTTCGTCTTCCGGCGCCGTGGTGTTGCCCTCGATTTCGCTGAAAACAACGGACTCGCTTGCCGTCGAATCATTCTGTGATGCCGGCGCATCTTCCTTGAGCGGCGAGGCATCTGCGGTCAGAACCGGCGCTTCGCCCGGAACGCCCGGCCCCGAAAAGAACGCGAAATAAACCCCACCGATCAGCGCAAAAATCAGCGCACCGGCCGCGACCGGGATAATCAGACCGCCGAGCGCCCGACGCGAACGGCGCGGTGAAACCTGCTCCTCGGCATAGGTTTCCTCGGCATAATCTTCGTCGGTGTATTCATCGACATACTCATTCGAATCTGAACCTGCCGGCGTCTCGGGGTGTGGCGTCGATGGCGCGGCAAACAGCGGATCGGGAATGAACTGTTCCTGGCTCGGCTGCGCTTCCAGCCTTGGCTCTGGCCGTTCTGCGATTTGGCGGGGCGCAGGCGCCACCAGCCAGTCTTCGGGATCGTTTGCCGGCTGGACGCGGCGCACTGGCGTTCCCGTCGCGGCGGCAGCGGCCAGAATCGCCGATTCCGCGGCATCGACGGCCGCATCTGTTTCATAATCGTCGAGAAAGCTCGATTTCACCCGGCGTCCGGCTGGCAGTCCGGCATCGGCGGAATTGGCGCGTGCCGCCTCGCCGATCAAGGCTTCGATCTCGCCAAGCGGATCACGCTTCTGTGCCACCGGCGCGGCGCCGGAAACATCCTCGTTCGCGCGCCCATAGCTTCCATGTGAAGGCTCGGGCTCGGCAGACGCCCCGTCAGCGTGGCCGCTCCAGCCCTCGTCCCGCAAAGAATCGCTCTCGTAGGTCGCAACTTCCGCATCGGCAATCAGATCGGCAATCGGATCACCGGATGCCTGTTGATCGTCCGCGCTGACGTCTTGGGCCGCGCCAAACCCGAAATCGAAGGCCGGCATCGTATCGTTCTGTCCGGAATCCGGAACCCGTTCGTCACGTTCGGCATGGCTTTCGTCCCGCGCGGAAAATTCCTGCGGCGCACCGAAACTGGGCTCGGCCTCGTAAAAGTCTTCCTGCCCGGCTTCGGGTTCGGGCTGGGCGGGGACCTGGGGTTCCTCCCGCCTATACGCGCTGGCCGGAGCAGCCGCCGCGCGGGCATCCTGCGCCACAAGCCGCGCCAGCTCCGCGATCAGGTCATCGGAGTCCTGCCCCGCATTCGCCGGGTTGTGCTTGGTGTCGTTCATAGAGCAGTGCCCCGAAAGTCTTTCGCTTTAACTTGCCCTTGATTGCGAGCATATCCGCCGAACTGTTCACAGCAATGCGCCGTAATTATGAAAGCTCTTGCGGCGCACTCACGCCTAAAAGATCAAGGCCGCTACCGAGAACCCGGCGCACGCCATCCACAAGCGCGAGTCGAGCAAGCGTTAGTTTCGGGTCATCGTCGTTAACAAAGCGTAAGCTGGGGTCTTCCTTGCCTTTGCCCCAGAAGGCGTGGAACTGCGCGGCCAGCTCGTGCAAGTAAAACGCAAGTCTATGCGGCTCGTGCGCCCGCGCCGCTGCCGCAACCTGCCGCGGCCAGGACCCAAGCAACCGGATCAGCTCGATTTCATCCGCAGTCGACAGCAATGAAAGATCGGCGCCAGCGAGTGCCGACTCGCACGTATCGAGAGCCGGCAGGTCGCGCGCCGCATTGCGGAAAATCGAAAACGTCCTTGCATGCGCGTACTGCACATAAAAAACCGGATTGTCCTTGCTCTGCTCTTTCACCAGCGCAAAGTCAAAATCGAGCGGCGCGTCGTTGCGCCGGAACAGCATCATGAAGCGGGTTGCGTCGACTCCCACTTCCTCCACAACATCGGCAAGTGTCACCAGGTCGCCGGAACGCTTGCTCATTTTCACCGGTTCGCCATTCCGCAACAGCTTGACCAGTTGGCAGAACCGCACGTCAGCCGATGCCTTGCCGCCCGAAACGGCCTTCACGGCGGCCTCGATGCGCTTGGCATACCCCGCATGGTCGGCGCCCAGAACGTCGATCAGCGTGGTAAAGCCCCGCAGCACCTTGTTGCGATGATAGGCGATGTCGGCGGCAAAATAAGTATAGCTGCCATCCGATTTGACAAGCGCCCGGTCCACGTCGTCGCCAAACTGGGTGGCCCGGAACAAGGTCTGTTCGCGGTCTTCCCAATCATCGGGCAGCTTTCCCTTCGGCGGCTCGAGCCGCCCCTCATAAACGAGACCTTCCTCGCGCAGCCAGGCCAGCGTCTTTTCGATCTCGCCCCCCGGTCCATGCAGTGTCTTTTCGGAAAAGAACACTTCGTGCTCGATATTGAGCTTTTTCAGATCGGCCCTGATCAGCTCGAGCATCGCCGCCAGCACATGCTGCTTGACCGGGGCCAGCCATGCCTCTTCGGGCTTGTCCAGCAGCCTGTTGCCGAACTCTTCCACCAGTGCCTGACCCACGGGGATCAGATAATCGCCCGGATAGAAGCCGGCCGGAATTTCGATGGTCTCCCCCAACGCCTCGCGATAGCGCAGGAAGGCCGACCGCGCCAGCGTGTCGACCTGCGAGCCGGCGTCGTTGATGTAGTATTCCTTGGAAACGTCATATCCGGCATAGGCCAGAAGCGATGCCAGCGCGTCGCCATAAACGGCGCCGCGGGTATGCCCGACATGCATCGGCCCGGTCGGGTTGGCCGAAACATACTCAACGTTCACCTTCTCGCCCTGCCCCACATCAGCCCGCCCGAAATCGTCGCCCAGCTCGGCAATCGATGACAGCACCTTGTGCCAGACGCTCTGCTGCAGCCGGAAATTGATGAACCCCGGCCCGGCGATCTCGACCGAAGCCACGTCGGCATCCCCCGCAAACCGCTCGGAAATCGCCGCCGCGACCTCGCGCGGGTTCTTGCCCAGCGGCTTGGCCACCACCATGGCGGCGTTGGTCGAAAGATCTCCATGAGCGGCATCGCGCGGCGGCTCCACAACAACGCGGGCCAGCAACTCCCGGTTATCGGCCAGCTCGGGAAAACTCGCGATCAGCGCATCGGTGACGCGCCCTTCAAAAAGGGCAAACACATCCATCTGAAGGAACCTATGATTGGGACTGGAAACCGACATGTCGCGATTGGCGTCAAGGCGAGGCGCAAACATTGGCTTTCGAGAACCGGAGCGGAGCGTACGTTCCGAGTGCTGCCAGAAAAAGTTGCAGACTTTTTCGGTTCGACAGCACGACTAAAAACATACGTGAGCACCGGAAGCGCCGAAAGCCGGGGTTCAAAGCCCGCCTTCACGCCAATATCGGCATGTCGGGGCGGGTTACCGGAATTCCGGTCTCTCGTCAAACAAACGGGCGTACTCATCCAGCGCGAACGGGTCGGTCATCCCGGCCACGAAATCGCAAACGATCCGCGCCCGTGCGGCCTCGGAACCGGCAGCGCTATAGGCCAGCCCCCAGCGTCCCGGCATGTCTCCCTCGGTGATATAGGCATCGAACAAACGCCCCACCACTGCTTCGCTCTGGCGGACCGGCCCCATGACCCGCGCGTCGCGATAGACCTTGGCGAACAGGAATGCCTTGAGCTCGGCCTCATCCTCGGCCATCTCGGTGGGAAACCCGATCAGGGCCCGCCCCGCATACCGGACGTCATCGACACTTTGCGGAGCCGCCGCAATCAGCCGTTCGGCGCTTTCGGCGATCACCGCCTCGATGGTCCGCGTAATCAGCCGTCGCTGAACCTCATGGATTTGCCTTCCCCGCTCCAGTCCGGGCCACATTTCGATGACTTCGCGCGCAATCGGCCCCACCAGCGGCACATCGACAAGATCGCCGATCACCAACAGCCCGGCCCGCACCGCATCGTCGATATCGTGAGCGTTATAGGCAATATCGTCCGCAATCGCCGCCACCTGCGCCTCGAGATTGGCATAGGTGCCAGCCAGCAAATCAGCACTCGCGGGAATATCCGCCAGGGCCGCCGCGATGTCCTGCCCGTGCTCGGATTCGCCGCCGGTCACCGGGCCATTGTGTTTCAGGATGCCTTCGAGCGTCTCCCAGGTCAGGTTCAGCCCGTCATGATCGGCATAGCGGTTCTCAAGCACTCCCACCACGCGCAGCGCCTGCACATTATGGTCGAACCCGCCCAGCTCCGCCATTTTCTCGCCCAGCACCCGCTCGCCGGCATGTCCGAACGGGGTATGACCCAGATCGTGCGACAGCGCTACGGCCTCGGCCAGATCCTCGTTGAGCCGCAGCGCCCGCGCGATCGAGCGCGCGATCTGGCTCACTTCGAGCGTATGGGTCAGCCGCGTGCGGAAATGCTGGCCTTCGTGATGGAGAAAAACCTGCGTCTTGTGCTGCAGCCGCCGAAACGCCGTCGAATGGATGATCCGGTCCCGATCCCGCTGGAATTCGTTGCGCGTCGGGCTGGCCGAAGGCCGATAGACCCGCCCCCGTGACTGCGCCGGATCGGCGGCATAAACCGCGTGCATATCACTCATGTGGGACTGCCCCTTTTCATCGTTGCCCTACGATCTTATGTTGAGGCCAAATGTCTCAAGCCAAAGCAGCGCCATGACCGACACCCAACTAGCATCAAACGAGGTCGTTTTGACAGAGCGCGCCGCCAAGCGGATCAATCGCATTCTGTCAAAGGAAGAACCCGGTACTGTCCTGCGCATCGCCGTAGCGGGCGGCGGATGCTCGGGCTTCCAGTACGAGTACAATATCGTCAAGGAAGCCCCCACCGACGACGATCTGGTCCTCACTCGTGACGGCGCCACCGTTTACATCGATTCGATGAGTCTCGAGTTCATGGGCGGCGCGGAAATCGACTTTGTCGACGATCTGATCGGCCAGTCCTTCCAGATCAAAAACCCCAACGCAGTCGCGTCCTGCGGCTGCGGCACGAGCTTTGCGGTCTGACCTTCCGCATTTTTCGGGTCGCATTCGCAGCTCCATAATGCTTACCTCTGCCCTCTTGCGCGCGGAGGTAAGCCATGAGCACCGAATTCCTGATCACCGCCCTGATTATATGCCTGCTTCCGGGCTCGGGCGTACTGTACACGCTGGCCGTTGGCCTTGGCCGCGGCTTTAAGGCCTCCATCGCCGCCGCCTTTGGCTGCACGCTGGGCATCATCCCCTCCGCTCTCGCCTCCATTGTCGGCCTTGCCGCCATCTTCCACGCCAGCGCCCTGGCCTTCCAAACGCTCAAATATCTTGGCGTCGCTTATCTGCTCTATATGGCCTGGTCGATCCTGCGCTCCGGTGGCGCCATGGGGCTCGATGCCGACCGCTCGCCAGCCTCCATGGCCAAAATCGCCACCAGCGGCGCCCTCATCAACGTCCTCAATCCCAAGCTCAGCTTGTTCTTTCTGGCGTTCCTGCCCCAGTTCGTTCCCCTCGACACACCCCATGCGACAGCAACACTGCTCTTGCATGCCGCCGTGTTCATGGCGATAACTTTCGTGACATTCGTGGGGTACGGGGCCTGCGCCGCATTTGCGCGTGATTATGTCATCTCCCGGCCCGACGTGCTCAAATGGATAAGGCGCAGCTTTGCGGGCACATTTGGCCTGCTCGGCCTGCGCCTCGCCCTTTCAGATCGCTGACCAACCAACGAGACGGCCCGATGCGCATAGCTACCTGGAACATCAACGGCATCAACGCACGCCTCCCGGCCGTCCTCACCTGGCTCGACGAAACCAAGCCCGACATCGTCGGCCTGCAGGAAATCAAATGCCTCGATGAAAACTTCCCGCGCGCCGAATTTGAGTCGCGCGGCTACAATGTCGAAACCCATGGCCAAAAGAGCTTCAACGGCGTCGCCCTGCTCTCCAAACTTCCCTTCGACGAAGTCCATCGCGGCCTGCCGGGCAATGACGAGGACCCCCAGTCCCGCCTCATCGAGGGTGTCTTTTCCACTGAAGACGGCGGTGTCGTCCGCGTGTGCAATATCTACCTGCCGAACGGGAATCCGGTCGATACCGAAAAATTCCCCTACAAGCTTGGCTGGATGGACCGCCTCTACGATTTCGTGGAACAGCGTCTGGCCCATGAGGAGCCCTTCATCCTGATGGGTGATTTCAACCTCATCCCGACCGGCTTTGACTGCCACGATCCATCAGTCTGGTGGGGCGATGCGCTGTTCCGGCCCGAGAGCCTCGAAAAATGGCGCCGCATCGTCAATCTGGGTCTAACCGACGCCCTGCGGGCCACAACCAGCGATCAGGTCTTCACCTTCTGGGATTTCCAGGCCGGTGCCTGGCGCCGCAACGCCGGCATCCGCATCGACCATTTGCTGCTCTCGCCCCAGGCCGCTGACCGCCTCACCGGCGTCACCGTCCACAAGGATACCCGCGGCTGGGACAAGCCCTCCGACCACGTCCCCGTCGAAGGCGATTTCACCCTCGCCGGCCACTCGGCCAAAGCGGCCTGATCGCCTTTCGACAGAGCGAACCCCAAACCTGTCTGTCACTCCGGGATTTATTCCCGGAGTCCATCATGCCGATTCTCCATCGGGCAAAAGGTAGATTGGATTAAGGCCTAAAACTCGGCGAACTGGCTACCGAGCGTATCCGCCGCCCGCAGAGCCGTTTCGGCCTGGGCGGGGTCGGCCTTGGCCATGGCGCTATCGGTCAACTCGCGGATCCATCCTTCGTCGCTCGTCCCGAGTGCCGAGCGATAGGCGATATTGAGCCACATCAGCCCTTCGACCGGCTGCGCTTCGATGCCATTGCCCAGAACAAGCATTTCGCCCAGCCGCGCCTGCGCACCCGGATGCCCCTTGCGGGCCGCCAGAGACAGCCAGCGCGCGCCCTGCAACGGGTTTACACCGAACCCTTCGGGGCTCAGATACAACATGCCCACGCGGTACTGCGCGTCCGCATCGCCGAAATAGGTCGCAGCGTGCATCAGCAGCGTATGGCCACGCGAAGCATCCTCGGGAATGCCCGCATCGGGCACCCCATGCAGGTAATAATCGCCGATCTTGACGAAGGACTGCGCCACGATATCCGCATCGAGCGAACTCGGAGGCGCATCTGCGTTCTCGTTGGCAATGCGCGAAAAATACTGGAAGGCCTTGGCCGGATCCTTCTGAACCCCCGCCCCGGTCTCATACATCGTCCCGAGCTGCCACAGCGCGATGGGCTGGCCGGCATCAGCGGCCCCCTCGAGCGCAGAAACCAGATTGTCGCCGCTCAACTCGGTCGCCGTCATGCCATCCAGCATCTGGGCCAACTCTTGCGCGGCGTCGAGAGCGCTCTGGGCCTGCGCCGGCAGCACCGTGCCGAGGGACAGCAGGGCCGAACAGGTCGCAGCCAGAGCGAACGCAGTACTCCTGACTATAGGCATAACACACCTTCTCACGCCCCAGTCGCGCAGCCGTCGCGCCACATCGTGCGCGCCCACTGCCGGACCGGAAAGTTCTACCGTATTGTTGCAGACGGCAGATCGTGTGTCCGCCGCCACCCTGTTGATCTTTATTGTTTCCGCATTTGCTTTCCGCTCGACCCAACGGGCCACTACGGTCTTCAATGCGCGAACCGCCAACGGCAGTTCATATGTTTGATTGAGAGGATATTCGCCCATTGTGTCGGCATTAGAGCGATTGTCTGCCGCCAAGATGGCAACATTGCTGTATGCCGCTCGGCCGATAAATTCGCTGCAATGGGACGCGCCGGTTGCCATTTTCTATCCTGCTCCTTGCCCGTTGTCGGGATCTCTGATCCCACATCGGGCCTGGTTCGGCAGGCATGACCGCACCGTGCGCCATACTGCGCATCAATTGCCATATCCACCCGCCGCCAACCTTTCTCCGGCTGGTTTAGGGTAAGATTGTGGCATGGTCCCTTAGCAAAGCGTGACCGCGCGGGGCGCGATCACGACTCTGTTGCCAATGTAGCAAAATTGTCACAAGCGCGTGGCGCTCACGACAGCGTGGCCAGCGCCTGCTGCAGTTTTTCGCGTCGCGCCTTGGCTTCGGCCAAACGCCCCTTCTGCTCTTCAATGACCTCTTCGGGCGCCTTGGCCAGAAACTGCTCATTGCCCAGCTTCTTTTCCAGTCCCCCAATTTCGCCCTCGAGCTTCTTGACGTCCTTGGAAAGCCGCTGCCGCTCGGCACCGATGTCGATCAAATCGGCAAGCGGTAGGCCCCAACTTGCCTCACCCACCACAAATTGCGCCGAACTGGCCGGGATCGCGTCGACCGGATCGATGGTCGAAACCCGCGCCAGCCTTTCGATAGCCGCGCGATGGGTCTCTATCCGCGCCAGTGTTTCAGCATTGGCACCGACGAGGACCAGCGGCACTTTCGCCCCGGCCGGCACGTTCATTTCCGTGCGCACGGACCGGATAGCCGAAATCACCTCGATCAGCCAGCTCAGTTCCGCGCCCGCTTGCGGGTAGGACACCGCATCGAGCACCGGCCAATCGGCCAGCATCAGGTAGCCATCACGCTTGGGGCCTGTCTTGCCGGTCTCTGCCCAAAGCTCTTCGGTTACGAACGGCATGAACGGATGCAGCATTTTCAGGATCTGATCCAGCGCCCAGGCCGCCGTCGCCCGCGTCTCGGCCTTTGCCGCTTCGTCAGCGCCCGAGAACGTCGGCTTGGCCAGTTCCACGAACCAGTCGCAGAATGTGCCCCACACGAAATCATAAGCGTGGTTGGCCGCCTCGTTGAACTTGTATTCCACGATTGCCCGTTCGACATTGGCCACGGCCCGCGCCGTCGCCCCGGCGATCCACTGGTTAAGCGCCCCCGAAAGGGTCGTCGGATCGAACCCGTCCACCCGCACGCATTCGTTCATTTCGAGGAAGCGCGCCGCGTTCCAAAGCTTGGTGACAAAGTTGCGATAGCCCTCGACCCGGCTCATGGCCAGCTTGATATCGCGCCCCTGTGCCGCCATCGCAGCCAGCGTAAACCGCGTCGCATCCGCCCCGTAGGCGTCGACCAGTTCGAGCGGATCGATGACGTTGCCTTTCGACTTCGACATCTTCTGGCCCTTCTCGTCGCGGACCAGCGCATGCACATAGACCGTCGAGAACGGCTCTTCACCCGTAAATTCAAGGCCCAGCATCATCATCCTGGCAACCCAGAAGAAAATGATATCGAACCCTGTGACCAGCGTCGCTGTCGGATAGTAGCTTTCCAGCTCTTTCGTCTGCTTTGGCCACCCCATCGTCGAGAACGGCCACAGCCCCGAGGAGAACCAGGTGTCCAGCACGTCCTCGTCCCGCGTCAATTCCACCGGCTCGCCGTAATGGGCAGCGGCCGCCTTGGCGGCGCCTGCCTCGTCATAGTCGACGAACACCTTTCCATCCGGTCCGTACCAGGCAGGGATCTGATGGCCCCACCACAATTGCCGCGAAATGCACCAGGGCTGGATGTTCTCCATCCAGGCAAAATAGGTGTTCTCCCAGCTCTTGGGCACGAATTTGGTCCGCCCTTCGCGCACTGATGCGATGGCCGGCTGGGCCAAAACGTCGGCTTTGACGAACCACTGATCCGTCAGGAACGGTTCGATCACGACCTTGGAGCGATCTCCGAAGGGCTGCATGATCTTCTTGTCCTCGACCATCACCATCTGCCCTTCGGCATCGATGTCGGCCACGATCTTTTTGCGCGCTTCATAGCGGTCCAGGCCGCGGTATTCATCCGGCACGATGTTGATCGCCGTGGTCACCGCATCGTCGAAATCCATTTCGCCGCGCGCGATCTTGCCCGCCAGTTCGGCCTGTTCTGCATAGGGCGCGCCATCGTCCCGCATATTGGCCTTGGTGTCGAACAGCACATACATGGGAATGTGATTGCGCCGAGCGACCTCATAGTCGTTGAAGTCATGCGCGCCGGTGATTTTCACCGCACCCGAGCCGAACTCGGGGTCAGGATATTCGTCGGTGATGATCGGGATCAGCCGCCGGTGTTCCTTGGGCCCGACCGGGATCTCGCACATCTTGCCAACGATCGGCGCATAGCGCTCATCGTCGGGATGCACCGCCACGGCGCCGTCGCCCAGCATGGTTTCCGGCCGTGTGGTCGCGATCGAGATGTAGTCGCGCTCTTCCTCGAGCACCACGTTCCCCTCGGCGTCCTTTTCCACATAGGTATAGGTTTCGCCCCCGGCCAGCGGATATTTGAAATGCCACATATGGCCGTTGACTTCGGTGTTCTCCACCTCGAGGTCCGAAATCGCAGTCTCGAACTGCGGGTCCCAGTTGACCAGTCGCTTGGCGCGATAGATCAACCCCTTGCGGTACATCTCGACAAAGACCTTGAGCACCGCTTCGGACAGCCCTTCGTCCATGGTGAAGCGCTCGCGTGACCAGTCACACGAGGCGCCCAGCCGCTTGAGCTGGTTGAGGATCGCACCCCCGCTCTCGGCCTTCCATTCCCAGACCTTTTCGAGGAATTTTTCGCGTCCGATTTCGCGACGCCCCGGCTCCTGGCGCTCCATCATGCGGCGCTCGACCACCATCTGGGTCGCGATGCCGGCATGGTCGGTGCCCGGCTGCCACAGCACGTTCTTGCCGCGCATGCGCTCGAAGCGCACCAGCACGTCCTGGATGGTGTTGTTCAGCGCGTGCCCGATATGAAGCGAACCGGTAACGTTGGGTGGCGGAATGACGACAGAATAGCTTTCAGCGCCCGGCTTGCTGCCCGCGCCGGCCTTGAAGGCCCCCGCCTCTTCCCAGGCGC
Source organism: Rhizobiales bacterium UBA3584 (assembly GCA_002375765.1). Taxonomy (GTDB): domain Bacteria; phylum Pseudomonadota; class Alphaproteobacteria; order Rhizobiales; family Devosiaceae; genus Pelagibacterium; species Pelagibacterium flavum. The sequence goes on from DFMV01000083.1 coordinate 20,244, forward strand.
TGTAGATGCGCCCTTCAACCGAGCTGGGTTCATAGGTCTTTTCGATCATCTGTGCCGGTATCCCTAGAGCGTGTCCAGTCAAAGTGGGCACCACTCTGACCGTACGGACGCGCGACAAAACAAAGACTTGGAGATGTCCGCAATTCCAGGAACAGCGGAACGCCTCCGGAGTGCGGACAGGAAAGTCGCCGACTTCCCCTCTTGATCCGCACGCCAAAACAAGGACCTGGAGCGCCTCCGGCAAAAATGGACATCATTTTTGCAGTTCCCAGGCGCGACAAGCCAAGCTCTACAGAGACGACCCGCCCCAACGGTGGGACGGGTCCTGAAAGATTTCGCTTATCTGTAAAGCCAAGCCGGGCGGCGAAGTCAACCGCGCGATGCGCGCTCGATCTCCTGGGCGATGAGCCGCTCCACCATCGAGGGCAGGTTTTCTTCGAGCCACTCCTTGAGCATCGGCCGCAGCATTTCGCGGATCATTGCCTCGATGGTCAGGCCGCTCGCGCCCAGCGCCATGTCGGGCACCGCCTTGGGGCCGCCGAGCTTGGCAAACGCGTTTTTCACCGCCGCGCTGGTTGCCGGCTCGAGCAATTCGTCGGCCAGATCACTGCTCAGATCGGGGTCGGGCATAGGCGCGGCCTGCGCAAAATTGGTTGTCTGCTTGGGCGCGGGCTGCGGCTTGGGTTCCGCCTGCATCTTCGGCGCTGGCTCGCGGGCCGGCTCCTCGTCCTGGTCGGATTGAAACGCTACGTCGTCGGGCACGACAAGCTCCGCAGCGGCATCAAAGCTCGCGGCAGAGGGCATTTCCATCTCTTCGGCCTCCGGCTCTGCCACCTCGGGCTCAGGTTCGGCCACCTCCGGTTCAGCAGCGGGAGCTTCAACGATCTGTTCGGGCGAAAGCGCCAGCGGCGTCACCGTGTCGTCGTCATCGTCGCTGAATGGATCGATTTCAGCCACCGAGGGCATTGGCACGGGTTCCGGGGCCGGTACGGCCTTGGGTCCGCTCGCCTTGGCCACCGGCATTTTCTGAGCCGCGGCCTCGTCGTCGTCGGCAATGATCTGCCGGATCGACGATAAGATTTCGTCCATTGTCGGTTCTTTAGATGCCGGCTGGTTCATATCTGCCCCGATCTCGCTCGGCCATCTGGCCGGTACTCGCACTGCTAAAGCGTGTCCAGATAAAGTGAAAACCACTTTGTCGGTTCGGACGCGCGACAAAACAACGACCTAGAGCCATCGGTTTGATTCCATCAAGCGATGGCTCTGGCGACAACGGCTCGCAACCGTTGATTCGCTTTACAGCACCTTAACGTGAGACCCCGGCACGCGAAAAGAGAAACGCCCCGTCAAGGGGGCGTAATCCACGTAAAAAGGGTACTATCGGTATTCTAGCGTAGGTTGCCCCACGCATCGGTCGGCGCTGTCGGCGCAGCGGCCGGAACGATCACATTGCCCTCAACCGTACGCGGTTGAACCGGCAGACCAAGATGCTGAGCGTCCAGCGTTCCCATCGCAGCAATCAGCGAATAGGCCGCAATCGTTCTTTGCGACTGCGCGGAAATCAGCGTTTCCTCGACTGAAGCAACCGACGCACGCGCGTCCAGCACATCAAGCGTCGTAGCCTGCCCCAACTCGTTCTGATCGACCGTTGCCTGCAGCGCCAGCCGGCTCGCAGCAACTGCGGCCGTCGCCGCTTCGATCTGCGCGGTGGCGGCCTGAACCCCGGCCCACCCCTGACGCACGGCCTCGACAATCTGATCGCGGGTTGCAAAGCCTTCGAGCTGGGTCTGTATCTGGCCGATATTTGCCTGTTCGACCGACGGATCGCGCGACGGTACGAAAATCGGCACACTCAGCCGCAACTGGATTGATGCCGATGTTCCGACCGAACCCGGCGTCGTAAAGCCGCCGGCGCCCACGTTTCCGGTCAGCGAAAGGTTCGGCCCGAAGCTCGCCAGCGTTTCTTCATAGCCATATTGGGCGGCGCGCAGCTGCGCGGCCGATGCCAGAAGGGCCGGATGGCCGCTATTGGCCCGCGCCAGTGCTGCGTCGAGCGAACTCGGCAACAAGGACGAAAAATTATAGCCGCCAGAGAGACTCCCCGGCGCCCGCCCGACCCAGCGCTGGTAATTGGCTTCGCTGGTGCGCAGATTGTTGATCGCAGCCTGATAGGACGCTGTCGATTGCGCAAGGCTGGCTTCGGCCTGTGAAACCTCGAGCTGTGTGCCCTCGCCCAGCTCCAACCTGTCGCGCGCCGAACGCACCTGTGCTTCGACAAACCCGACGCTTTCCTGCCGAATCTGGACGATGCGCCGGTTGGCCACCACGTTCACATAGGCCTGAATCACCGAAAGCAGAACATTCTGCTCGGTATTTTTGGCACCATACACGGCAGCGTCGTACTGCGCCTCGGCCCCGCTGATAGCGGCCGACGACGAGCCCGAATCAAAGAGGTTCTGCTCGTAGGACAGCCCGATGCTGTCCGACCAGCCATCTTGCGCGGAGGCAGGCCAGCTATCACTGTAACCAATCGTTCCGGAGGCCCCGATCGTGGGCAACCTTGCCCCTTCGGCAGCAATTATTCCCTGGCGGGCAGCGCGCACCGAAAGGAACGAACTCGCAATTTCGGGATTGTTCTCGTAGGCGTATGCCATAGCCGACGTCAGACTTTCCGCCTGCGCCGTCGAGACCAATCCGAAAAGTGCAATGACGCTTACACCCAGAACTTTATTGAATTTCATTACCCACGCCTCCAGCGCCGCCCTAATCTAGGGGTGCGCGAGTATGCTTTCAACGCAAAACCAACGCATTGTCCAAGTTTCAGCTACTAAGATTCCACCCGTTGCGCCTTGGTAACACTACAGCGGAGTCTGGCACACCAAGATTGCTGCAAGGTTACGGATTCGCGACAATCTCAGAATACAAACGCCGGCGCTTCCGCAAAGCTTCCCAACACTGGAATGCTGACATTGAAGCTGGGCATCGGCGCCACATCGTTGCCGGTCTTGACGTAGAGATTGGCCACTGCCGCATTCCCCGAACCCAGAACAGCCACCAGGCGCCCGCCATCGCGCAATTGGGCCAGCAGTGCGGGCGGCACCACGTCCACGGCCCCCTCGAGAATAATCACGTCGAACGGCGCTTCCTTGGCTACCCCTTGCTCGATCGGCCCGGCCACTGCCGCCGCATTGCCGATATCGAGGTCGGACAGAATATCATTGGCCCGCCCCGCCAGGATCTCGTCGCTCTCCAGCGCCACCACCGCATTGGCCAGCAGCGAGAGCACGGCGGTCGAATATCCCGTCCCGCACGCCACATCGAGCACCACGTCCTGGCTCGAAATTTCGGCAAGTTGCACCAGCCGCGCAAAATCGGCCGGCGATGCCATTGTCCGGGTTGCCGAAAGTGCAATCGGCTCGTCGCTATAGGCAAAGTCGGAATGCGTATCGGGGACGAAACGCTCGCGTGGAATGCGGTTCATGGCGTCCAGAATGCGCCAATCGGTGATCCCGCTGGTCCGCAACTGGTTGTCGACCATCGTCCGGCGCGCGCGCGAAAAGTCCATCGTCAATTGCCTTCCTGAGTGCTTTCAGCCCTGTTGTTCGGTCAATAGCGCCGCCCGCCGACCGAAGCAAGACTTTAGGCGATCAGTCTGGGTGCGGCCTCCACCAGACTCTGCGTGTACCCATGCTGCGGATCACTGAGCACCCTGTCGGTCGCCCCCTCCTCCACGATCCTGCCGCCTTCCATGACAACGACCCGGTCGGTGATCGCCCGAACTACCTGCAGATCATGGGCAATGAACAGATAGCTTATGGTTGCCTGCTGCGAAATTTCCGCCAGTAGATCGAGCACCTGCGCCCGGATCGACACGTCGAGCGCTGAAACAGCCTCGTCCAGAACGATCAGCGCCGGCTCGATAACCAGCGCCCGAGCAATCGCAATTCGTTGCCGCTGCCCCCCGGAAAACTCGTGGATATAGCGCCCCGCCGCCTCCGGCTCGATCTTTACCGATTCGAGCGCCCGCGCCACCAGCGCCTCCCGCTCTGCCCCCCTGGGCGCCCGCGCTCCCAAAAGATGCAGCGGCTCGGCCACCAGCCTTCCGACCCTGTGCCGCGGATCGAACGACCCATAGGGGTCCTGAAACACCATCTGCATGTCGCGCAGCGTAAGCCGCGCCGCCCGCCCGGCCCGCTCCACGACCTGCCCGGCAAAAACCACCCTGCCCGCATCGAGCGGCTCAAGCCCCAGGATCGCCCGCGCCAGCGTCGATTTCCCGCTCCCGCTTTCCCCCACCAGCCCCACGCTCTCGCCCCGCGCTATGGTCAGGCTCACACCATCGAGCGCCCGGAACGTTTTCCTGCCGCCAGACAAGAGCCCCGACCGCAAAGGATAGTCCCGCGTCGCCCCCTCGACCCGCAACAGCACCTCGCCCACTGCGCCCCTCACGCGCTTTGGAACGTGCGTGCTCGCCTCCAGCAGGCGCCTTGTATAGGCATGCTGCGGCACGCCGATCAGCGCCCTTGCCGACCCCGCCTCCACCACCTTGCCGTCGCGCAGCACCGCCACAATATCGGCCATCTGCGACACCACGGCCAGATCGTGGGTTATCAGCATCAGCCCCATCCCCTCTTCATCCACCAGCCCGGCCAGCAGATCGAGAATTTGCGCCTGTGTCGTTACGTCCAGCGCCGTTGTCGGCTCGTCCGCTATCAAAATCTTCGGTCGCAACGCAATCGCCATGGCAATCCCCACGCGCTGGCGCTGCCCGCCCGAAAGCTCATGGGGGTAGCGCGAGGGCGAAATCTTGTTCCCGGGCAGCCCAACCCGCTCGAGCTTTTCCGCAGCCAGGGCCCGGGCCTCCGCCCTCCCCATCCGCCGATGCACCCGCACCGTCTCGGCCACCTGATCCCCGATGGTCATCAGAGGATTGAGCGCCGTCATCGGCTCCTGAAAGATCATCCCGATGGCCTGCCCGCGCAGCCCGTTCATCTCGCCTTCGCTTGCGGCAGCAAGATCGCGCCCCTCGAACCCGATCCTGCCCGCCAGTTTCGCCCCGCCCGGCAAAAGCCGCATGATCGAAAGCGCCGTCAGCGACTTGCCGGACCCCGATTCTCCAACGAGCCCGAGAACCTGGCCCGCCCCGATCTCCAGCGAGACGGCATCAAGAATGCGCGTCCCGCCGATGGTCAGTCCCAGCTTTTCGATGTTGAGAAGACTCATCGCCCGGCCTTCCCCAATCTTGGGTCAAACCAGTCCCTCAGCCCGTCCCCCAGAAGATTCAGCCCCAGCACCGAAAAAACGATTGCCAGCCCAGGCACCAGCGCAACATGCGGCGCCAGCGAAATCATCGTCTGCGCCTCAGCCAGCATCCGCCCCCAGCTTGGCAGGGGTGGCTGCGCCCCCAGCCCCACATAGGCCAGCCCCGCCTCGGCCAGAATGGCCAGCGAAAACTGGATGGTGGCCTGAACGATCAGCATGTTGCCGATATTGGGCAGCACATGCTCGAGCGAAATCAGCACCCGGCTCTTGCCCGCCACTCGCGCCGCCATGATGAACTCGCGCTGCCACACGCCCATCGCTGCCCCGCGCGTCAGCCGCGCGAAAACAGGGATGTTGAAAATCCCGATCGCGATGATCGCGTTGATCGCCCCCGGCCCGAACACCGCGGTAATCAGAATGGCGATGATGAGCGCCGGAAACGCAAACACCAGATCGTTGCCGCGCATGATGACATCGTCGAGCACCGATCCGGTCCGCGCCGCTGCCCAAAGCCCCAGCGGCACGCCAACCGCCATCCCAAGCCCGACCGCCACCAGTGCCACGGCAATCGAGGTCTGCGCGCCCACAAGGATCATCGACACCATGTCGCGCCCGAAATGGTCGGTTCCCAGCCAGTGCGCCGCCCCCGGCGGCATCAGCCGCTCCCCCACCGCAATCAGCGTCACGTCATAGGGCGTCCAGAAAAGCGAGAGCAGCGCCATCGCCGCCAGAACAGCCGTCAGCACCCCGCCGATGACCAACCCGGTCCTCATCGCGTCCCCCGCCGCAACCGCGGATCGACAGCCGCATAGGCAATGTCGACGGCAAAGGTCACGAGGATCACCGCAAACACGAGGATCATCACCACCGAGCGCACGACGATCAGGTCGCGCGCCGTAATTGCCTGAAACGCCAGCCGCCCCAGTCCAGGCAGGTAAAAGACGTTCTCGATGATGATCGCCCCGGCCAGAAGAAACGAAAACTGCAGCCCCATGATCGTCAGCACCGGGATCAGCGCATTGCGAAACGCGTGCCGCCACAGCGCCTGGCTCCGCGCCAGCCCCTTGGCCCGTGCCGTGCGCACATAATCCTCGTCCAGCGTATCGAGCAGGCTCGAGCGCATCACCCGCGCCAGAATCGCCGCCTGCGGCAGCGCCAGCGC
>DFMV01000083.1:26895-46692 GCA_002375765.1 Rhizobiales bacterium UBA3584
CAGCATGGCGAACCAGAAGTTCGGCAGCGCAATGCCGATCTGGGTCAGACCCATGGTGCCGGCATCGATCGGCGAATTGCGGTTGGTCGCCGCCAGCACGCCCAGCGGTATCCCGATCAGCGTCGCCAGCACCAGCGCATAGATCGCCAGCGGAATGGATACCCACAGCCGCGCCGCAATCAGATCGATCACTGGCGTTCGATAGGTATAGCTGATCCCGAAATCACCGCTGGCCATCCCGGCGAGCCAGGTCCAGTAGCGCACAACAACCGGCGCATCGAGCCCCAGTTGCACCCGCAGCGCCGTCAGCGCTTCGGGCGAGGCATTGAGCCCGAGCATGAACCGCGCCGGATCGCCCGGCAGCACCTCGAGCACGAAAAAGATAACCACACTGGCCACCAGAAGGCTGATGGCCAGCGAAACAGCGCGGCGCAGAACGAAGTTCAGCATCCCGCCGCCCGGATTTGTGTCACCGGGCCCAACGAACCCCGGTCAGATCGGTCGCCTGTGTCGGTGCATTCACCCACAGCCCCTCAAGGTCGGCATTCTGCACCCCGGCCTTGGCCAGCTGGAAGATATAGGCGTTGACGAAATTCTCCGAGATATTGCGCTGCAGATCGCCCAGCAATGCATTGCGCGCTTCCGGTTCGATCGTGCGGGCCAACTCGTCCCACAGCGCTACGAACTCGGGCGCCCCATAACCGAAATAATAGTCCTCGCGGCCATAGATCTCGATATCCATCGGCTCGGTGTGCGAAATCACCGTCAGATCGAAATCGCCCTCGCCGAACACCTGTTCGAGCCACTGGGCCCATTCGACATTGACGATTTGTGTTTCGATCCCCACGTCGCGCAACTGCGCCGCGATGATCTCCCCGCCGCGCCGCGCATAGACCGGCGGCGGCAGCGCCAGCGACAGCCGCAATCCGCTCACCCCGGCTTCAGCCAGCAACTCCCGCGACCGCTCCGGATCGTATTCGGACAATTCGGTAAGATCGAGATAGGCCGGATGATGCGGCGCGAAATGCGTCCCGATTGGCGTGCCGTACCCGAACATCGCCCCATCGATCACCGCCTGCCGGTCGATCGCACGGGCAATCGCCTCGCGCACGAGGACATCGTTCAGCGGCTCGCGCCGGTTGTTCATCGCCAGTATCGTTTCGCCCTCGGTGGTGCCCACCACAACCTCAAACCGCGGATCGGCATCGAGCTGCGCCAGTGTTTCGGGTGCCGGAAACACCGGAAACGTATCGACATCTTCGGCCATCATCGCCGCAAACGCCGCCGTTGGGTCGGAAATGAACCGGAATGTCGCCCGCTCCAGCAGCGCCGGCTCGCCCCAATACTCCTCATTGCGCACCAGGATAACGCTATCGCCCTGCCGCCAGTCCTCGAACCGGAACGGCCCCGTCCCCACCGGATCGGTCGCGTTGGTCTCGGCACTCTCGGGCGCCACGATCACCGCGTCGCCCCAGGCCATATTGAAGGGAAAATTGCCGTTCGGCTGGCTCAGCGTCACCACCACCGTCAGGTCGTCGACCGCCTCAACGCTCTCGATATCGGCAAACAGGAACTTCTGGGCATTGACCGAATCCTCGGCTCGCGCCCGGTTGAGCGAAAACACAACATCGTCCGCAGTCAGCGCCGATCCGTCATGGAAGGCCACGCCCTCGGCCAGATGGAAGGTATAGGTGAGCCCATCCCCGGACACGTCCCAGCTCTGCGCCAGCGCAGGCAGAATATCGCCATCCGGCCCGAATCGGGTCAGCCCTTCGAACAGATTTGCGTAAACCACCTCGTCGATCGCCGCCGCCGCGTTCGATGTCGGGTCCATATGCGGCGGTTCGAGCACCAGCCCCACAACAATATCGGTCCGCTGCGCCATGGCCGGCATCGATGCCAGAACCAATAAAGCAAAAACCGCTGTTGCACGAATGACTTGGTGCATTCTTCTTTTCCCTTCCCTTAAGGTACGTGCCATCATTACCTCCGATAGCGCCGCCCTTTCACCCATAAGCCGGATGGCGCTTATCGGCAACACTGCCCCTTGGATGTGGAACATTATGTACCGATTGGACATTGTCCTTGCATTCGCCATACTTATATTGGCATCGATTGCCTAACGATCACGAGGGTTTGCTATGGCCCACAATGAAAATTCATTTCTAGACCGCCTGCGCATCCGCCGCGCCGAAGCCGCCTTGACGGCGACCGAGCCCGAATGGATCGAGAACCTGCGCGACTTCGGGCTGATGGCGTCCGGCGTGTACCAGGATCTGCGCGGCGATACCCGCGAAAGCTTCATGCACTTCCGCCGCTGGCTCAAGGCAGGCTTCCGCAAGTTCGCCAGCCGCGATTGACATTATTGAACACAAAAGCAAGGGCCGGGATCATTTCCCGGCCTTTTTCGTTGTGCCAGTGCACCTTGCGGGGGGCAAACTCAGTAGAGCGCTTCCAGGATAAGTGGGTACCACTTATCCGGTTCGGAAGCGCGACAAAACAAAAAGCTTAGAGCAATTGAAGCGATTCGAAGAAGCGCTGAAATGCTCTAGTATCGAGGAATTCAGCATGCCGATAATGAAAACCACCCTTGGCGGTCTCGCCCTTGCCACCTCCATCGCTCTTGCGGGCTGTTCGACCACCGTCACCCCACCCGACACCTCCATGCCCCCTCCGGTCGATTGCGGCGCCCAGGCGCTTGCGGGCAAGACGGGAGAATCGGTGATCGGCAGCACGGCGCAGGACGTCCGCGTAGGCGGCGAGCCCATCAATGCCCCCGGCACCGTCCGCGTCATAACCCCCGGCATGGCCGTCACCCAGGATTTCCGCCCTGACCGCCTCAATCTCGAAGTCGATGCGGCAGGCAATCTCGTACGCGCCTATTGCAGCTAAAGCTTATGGCCGGGCGCCCCGCGTCCGGCCTTTCTGGCATCATTGTGATGCAACCACACCCTTCCAAATGAAACCGGGTGCCCCTCTGCCGCATTCCCCTCCTGATCCGAGGAGTTTCCTGATGCGTCAGATTGTTCTTGCCCTGTCCTTTGCCCTTTTCAGCGCCACCAGCGCGAACGCCATCGAATGCCTCAACGGCCAGTCCGGAGACATTCTCAGCCTTGAGAGTTGGCAATTGCTCGATGGCGAGAGCGACAGCGAAAAGACCCTCAGCATTTCCCTCCACCATGCCGGTCCGGTCGGCATCCGCCTGATCGACGCAACCGTCCGCTTCCAGGACGTGCTGGGCGAGCGCATCGGCGAATTCCCGCTTGAGCGCGCCGATGGAATCGACCCGCAAGCCGATTACAGTTTCAGCCACGTCGTAGCCGGCACAATTCTGGAGCGATTGGAAAACCTTCATCCCGACGATATCGAGGGCATCGCCTGCGTCCGCGCGCTGGTCTATGAAGACGGAACGCTCAAGGATTTCGCGGACCAGGGATAGGGACAGACGCCGCCCGCCCAAAAAACTGGAGCACCCGCCCGGTATGCTCCGAACGAGTGCTCATGGCCGAACCGCATGACAAATTTGGGGGCTCGCTAGCGATTCAGGCCATGGGTAACATGTTCGTGAATTGGGGCAACAGCACGGCCATCAAAAGGCAATTCCAAGAACACGCACCCGCGGGCCCACCCAACACGCAAATCCATGCATTCTGGCGGTAAGATACTGCCAATGTTCCAGCAATGTTTGTAGGGGAAGTGACCGGACTCGAACCGCGACCAGCTGCCGGCGCAAGACAAAAACTCTGCCTGCCACGCGGTGAAAAATCACTGAGGGATCAAGGGAAAGTGGCGGGAGTGACGGGACTCGAACCCGCGACCTCCGGCGTGACAGGCCGGCGCTCTAACCAACTGAGCTACACCCCCTTGCGACCCCGGAGCGCTTCGGCCCCGGCAAGGTGGGCTTCGTTTAACGGGGTCCCCCAACCAAGTCAAGCGGGTTTCATGTCAGTTTCGAAATCATTTTTCACTGCCATCTGATTTGCGCGCTAACGCCTTAAAATTTCTCGGGTTATCCCCAACCACCACCTGGTCGGCGCGTCGCATGCGATGCCCGGCGACCGCCTATCTGCCTCCCGACGTCTGTGATAGACAAAGCCGGTAAACCAGAGGAGAAAACCGGCATGCGCCTCGATATGGTCGCGCTCATCGTGGTGATAATTTTCGGCGTGCTTTGGCTGGGCATCAGCCTTGCCGGCATTGTCGTGGTCATGCCGTTCGGCCTGCTGGCCCTGGTGCCCATCGCGATTGCCCTGGGTCTGCTCGTTGTCGTCATCCAGCAACGCCTGCGCAATAAGGAAGACGACTACTACGACAAGAATGTCGACAAGTGATCAGCACGGAGACCGAACAATGATCATCAGCACCGCCGAAACCATTGCCGGCCGGACAATTACCGAAACCATCGGCATCGCCAGGGGCAATACGATTCGCGCCCGCCACGTGGGAACCGATATCATTGCCGGGCTGCGCAATCTCGTCGGCGGCGAAGTTGGCGAATATACCAAGCTCATGGCCGAAGCGCGCGAGCAGGCCCTCGATCGCATGATGGCAAACGCCCAGACCATGGGTGCCGACGCCGTGGTCAGCGTACGGATCACAACCTCGATGATTGCTCAGGGCGCGGCCGAAATTCTCGCCTACGGCACGGCGGTGCGGCTCGAATGATTGTCGTCGCATAACGAGGTGAACGAGAATCGGCAGGAACATCAATCGTCCTCCGCTCATTTTCAGCTACCCACTTCAGTCGCCCGAACCACGCTACCGAAAGAATTCCAAAGGGAGGTCGGCAAAGAACTCTCATGACCGATCGACTGGAAATCACGGCCAACCTGTCCATTCCCCTCTCGGAGGTGGAACTCAATTTCGTGCGCAGTTCGGGGCCCGGCGGCCAGAACGTCAACAAGGTGGCAACCGCCGTACAACTGCGCTTCGACGCTGCCGCATCCCCATCGCTGCCAGATGGCGTGCGCACCCGCCTCATCGCGCAGGCCGGCTCACGGGCCACAAAGGACGGCGTAATCGTTCTCACCGCCGACCGTCATCGCACACAGCCACTCAACCGCGAGGACGCTCTCAATCGCCTTGCCGAAATGATCCGGACGGCTACCCACGTCCCGCGAAAGCGCCGCCCCACGAAACCCACCCTCGCCTCCAAGCGCCGCCGCCTGGATGCCAAGACCCGCCGCGGTGCCATAAAGAGCCTGCGCGGCAACAAACCGGGATTTGACTGATTGATCGGCCAGTTCAACAGGCCGGCTGCCCTCAAGCGATCAGGCCCTGCTCACGCGCCCGGCCTGGGCGGCACGCTATCGCGCGCCGAATAGCGCGAAAACACCTGCCGCCCCTTTTGTCTGGCGTCCGCCAGCCACAGTTTTTTCCGCGCGCCCTCGGGCTCAAGGTGCTTATACACACCGCCGGAGAACTTCGGCCAGTCGAGCGCCAGACCACACCGGACCAGTTCAGCCGCCAGGTCGCGTCCATCGGGCAAAAAGCACTGCGCCACCATCCGGTCGTAAGAAAGTTCAGGTTTGATTTGGGCGGTAATCGTCTGCCCCTTGCACAACTGCACCAGAGCCCATTTTGATTTCTGTCCCCAGGGATGCTCGAGCTCGGGCGCATCTATCCCCGCCAGCCGGATACGGATCTTGTCGATAACGATGGTATCGCCATCGATCACCCAGCAGCGCCCCCTGATAACGCTTGGCCGCCGGACGACCTCTGGCTCGATCCTGACCGGCCGAACAACCGCGGGCCCGGTCCTGCGTGATGGTGTGCCGGGCGTAAACAGAAACAGGATGAATCGGCGCCAAAACCGCATGTCCCCGCTGCTCCCCCTTGCTCCTCGGTCCCAATCTGGCGGTTCGAGCCCCGGGGCGCAAGCAACAGCCCTTGGTTACGACTAACCAAACTTTGCACTGGAAAGGAAAATGATGGGCGATGACATTCCGCTTTTGCTGTGGTTTTTGGCATGGATACCCCGCACCACCAGATAGCCGGCCATTGATTTCGTTTGCGAATTTTGCAGCCCTTCCTGCACATACCAGCTTGATGATGGCGCGGGGGACAGCCGGATTTCGATCCATTGTGGTCGTTCACACTTGGCGTCCGGAATAGCGGCTTTGAGCCTGAGTTGACCATAGTTCGGTACGCGGATACGGAACCGGGTGGCCGCTGACTGCATGCTCGACAGATGGTGGTGGCTGAATATCGAGGTGTATGCGCATGACTAGTCCAGCGACCGGACGGTGCCTATGCGGCGCTGTGAAGTTCCACGTATCGGGAGAGTTCGAGAGCTTCTTCCTTTGCCACTGCTCGCGCTGCCGCAAGGATAGCGGCTCGGCCCACTCGGCAAACCTGTTTTCGTCCACCGCGAAGATCACGTGGTTGTCGGGTGAGAACAATATCAAGTCCTTCCGGCTTGCCGGATCACGGCACGTAAAGTGCTTTTGTACGGAATGCGGCTCTGCGCTCCCGTTTTCTCAAGTGAGCGAGGGTGTGATTGTCGTCCCGGCAGGGTCCCTTGACAGTGGGACCGGCATACGGCCCAACGCGCACATATGCTTTTCCAGTCGTGCAAGCTGGGACGACGACCTGGCGTCACTCGAAACGATCGACGGCCTTCCCGGTTAAACATACAACTTTGGTGGGCGCACCATGGCGTGCGGAACGAAGTCCGGGAAATGGCGATCCGCGTTGATCATCGCTGTCGCTGCCCTCGTCAGGCACTGACAGCAGCTTTCCGCCCCGTTGCGGTCGTTTGTGTCGGCGGTCATTGCTCCTGAAACCAGACCTTGCCGGTGCTCGTCGTCATCGGCGATATCTTCGCAGGAATTCGGCGCAGAACTCGCATTTTTGTCGGGGCTTCGCGCAACGACATGTCTTTTCTGGAAATATTTTCCTCAGTCACCAAACTGCCAAAAGAAAATTGAAATATCGTTCTACACTTTGAAGCGACGGTAATCCCTTTTCGAGGTATCGACGACACCGAGATTGCACTGGCTATGAGAGGTGGAAACCGATGGAAATCAAGGAAACGCAGGACTTATGGGTTCTGCGCGAAAGGAGCCGTTTGAGGATTCCAGACGTCAAAAACTCTGCAGCAAAGTATGCTGTGACAATTGACGAGCAGATTATGGAGGCCGGGTTGGAGATTGACGGCCCATATCTTTTCATTTCTCACAATCTGCCAAAGGATAGCAAAACCTTCTTCGACTGGGAAATATGCCGCCCAGTCAAGAAGACCGAGCGATACGAGGGCAAACTTGAGTTGGCTCATCTCGAGCCGATCATGGTGGCGAGTAAAGTGCACCAAGGATCGCTACGAACGCTTTTTACGAAAGGGTATGCCTCCCTTATCGCTGAATTGGATATGTCCCGGTATATCTACTCAGGGGAAAGCCGGGAGATATATCACGGCTGGAGCGGCCCCGGCGCTTCATATCACAACATCGAAATCCAGTTTGGCTTAGCGCGCTGAACGTTTCACAAAAATTCCTAAGTTTCGCGACAGATCGGTCGCCCCTGAAATCCACGGCCAATTTCGGTCGCAAAAGCCGGGCGCGAAAGCAGGTGAGACCCAAGGGGTTCTGCGATGCGTGAGGGCGGCTTTGCAGCCCGGCAATCCGCTTCCCACCCCTTATCAGCCATTCGCTTTTTGCGAATCTCTCGGCTTCATAGGCTTGTGCCGACGGTCACCAAGTCCTGTTCGAGTCTGGCGAGGGAAAAAGTGGGAAAGATCGCTTAATATCAAGCATTTAGCAAGGGCTTGGTGGGCGATGACAGACTCGAACTGCCGACATCCTCGGTGTAAACGAGGCGCTCTACCAACTGAGCTAATCGCCCTTGCCCGCTCGTGAACGGAAAGAACCGGGTCTTGGTCGTCCCGGTCGCGCAATGCCGCGCCTGATTAGGCGCAAACCCCCTTCCCGTCAATAGCTGGAACGCCACCACGGGCCGGAAACGGAAAGACCCCGGACGGGTGTCCGGGGCCAAACCATACTGAAGCCATAAATGGCTTAGTTCAGCGCGTCCTTGAGGCCCTTGCCGGCCTTGAACTTGGGCTGGGTCGAAGCCGGAATGTCGATTTCCGCGCCGGTGGCCGGGTTGCGGCCCTTGGTGGCCTTGCGCTGGGTAGCGGCGAAAGTGCCGAAACCGACGAGACGAACTTCGTCTCCACCCTTCAGAGCGGCGGTGATGCTTTCGAAAACAGCATCAACCGCTGCTGCCGCCTGGGCCTTGGTGAGATCAGCCTTTTCGGCGACAGCCGCGCTCAGATCGTTCTTGTTCATAGCGTTTCCTCACAATGATGTGCCCATCCTAACGGGACGAGCGGAAGCGGCATCACCCTTTTACGATTCCGGGGTAAAAGCAAGGAAAACTGCGGGATTCTCGGCGTTTTCGGCCGCAAAACGGGGGAAAATTCCAGACCATGTCACCAATGTGGCAAGGTCCTCGCGCAATTGTTAACACATCATGCACAAAAAGCGGCTCGCGTGCCGGTTTGCGGGACTTTCCGGCCGAATCACCGGCCTCCGCCCATATGTGCCCCATATGCCCGGCCCCAAAAAAGAACGGCGCCCCTTTCGAGGCGCCGTTTTAATATTTCATGGCACGCTTGGCCGAAGCGCTTCCAGAATAAGTGGATACCACTTGTTCGGTTCGGAAGCGCGGGACTGCTCTAGTGCGGCAGCGCGGCTCCGGTGTCGTCACTATCGGTGGCGGGCACCGGCTTGGCATCGTCCTCGAAGGTCCACTCGATGGCCTGGGGCATCTCGACCAGCGCATGCTCGAGCACTTCACCCATCCGGCTCACCGGCACGATCTCCAGGCCTTCCTTGACGTTGTCAGGAATTTCCTTGAGGTCGCGAACGTTCTCTTCCGGGATCAGCACCTTCTTGATGCCGCCCCGCAGAGCCGCCAGCAGCTTCTCCTTGAGCCCACCGATCGGCAGCACCCGGCCCCGCAGCGTGATCTCGCCGGTCATGGCAACGTCGTGGCGAACGGGAATGCCCGTCATCACCGAGACGATGGCCGTGGCCATGCCGATACCGGCCGAGGGTCCGTCCTTGGGCGTCGCGCCCTCGGGCACGTGCACGTGGATGTCGCGCTTGTCGAACAGCGGCGGCTTGATGCCGTATTCGAGCGCCCGGGCCCGCACATAGGTTGCGGCAGCCGAAATCGACTCCTTCATGACGTCCTTGAGGTTGCCCGTCACGGTCATCTTGCCCTTGCCCGGGCTCATGATGCCTTCGATGGTCAACAACTCACCGCCAACCGAAGTCCAGGCCAGACCGGTCACAACGCCAACCTGAGGCTCGGCATCGATCTCGCCATAGCGGAACCGCGGAGCGCCGAGATATTCCTCGACCAGTTCGGGTGTGACGACGATCTTCTTCTTGCCCGTCAGCAGGATGTCCTTGACCGACTTGCGCATCAGATTGGCGATCTCGCGCTTCAGGTTACGCACGCCCGCTTCGCGGGTGTAGCGCCGCGTCAGAAGCTGGAGAGACTCGTCGGTCAGCTCGAACTCCTCGGCCTTCAACCCGTGCTCCTTGAGGGTCTCGGGTATCAGGTGACGGCGGGAGATTTCCCACTTTTCCTCGTCCGTGTACCCCGACAACCGGATGATCTCCATACGGTCGAGGAGCGGCCCGGGGATGTTGAGCGTATTCGCCGTCGTCACGAACATCACATCCGAGAGGTCGAAATCGACTTCGAGGTAATGGTCGTTGAAGGTCGAATTCTGCTCCGGATCGAGCACTTCGAGCAGTGCCGAAGAAGGATCGCCCCGGAAGTCCTGGCCCATCTTGTCGATCTCGTCGAGCAGGAACAGCGGATTGGCTTTTCCCGCTTTCTTGAGCGACTGCACGATCTTGCCGGGCATGGACCCGATATAGGTCCGCCGGTGGCCGCGGATTTCCGCTTCGTCCCGAACGCCGCCCAGGCTCATGCGTACATATTCACGCCCCGTCGCCTTGGCGATCGAGCGGGCCAGCGAGGTCTTGCCGACGCCCGGAGGGCCCACAAGGCAAAGAATCGGGCCCTTGAGCTTGCCGGTCCGGCTCTGCACGGCGAGATACTCGACAATGCGTTCCTTGACCTTGTCCAGGCCATAGTGATCGTTGTCGAGCACGTCCTCTGCAAACTTGAGATCGCGCTTGACCTTGGACTTCTTGCCCCAGGGCAGGTTCAGCATCCAGTCGAGATAGTTGCGCACCACCGTGGCTTCCGCCGACATGGGGCTCATCTGCTTGAGCTTTTTCATCTCGGCGTCGGCCTTCTGCCGCGCTTCCTTGGAAAGCTTGGTCTTGGCGATGCGCTCCTCGAGCTCCTGAAGCTCGTTGGTGCCATCTTCGCCATCGCCCAGCTCGCGCTGGATCGCCTTCATCTGCTCGTTGAGATAATATTCGCGCTGGGTCTTTTCCATCTGGCGCTTGACCCGGCTGCGGATACGCCGCTCAACCTGCAGAACCCCGATCTCGCCTTCCATAAGGCCCAGGACGCGCTCAAGACGCTCGGTGACCGATGGGGTCGACAAAATGTCCTGCTTGTCCTGAATCTTGACCGCCAGATGGCTGGCAATCGTGTCGGCGAGCTTGGAATGTTCGTCGATCTGGGTGACCGCGGCGACAACCTCGGACGAGATCTTCTTGTTGAGCTTGACGTAGTTCTCGAACTCGGTGACCGCCGAACGCGCAAGCGCCTCGGCTTCGACCGCGTCATGGCCTTCAACGGGCAGCGCTTCGGCCTGTGCTTCGAAATAGTTTTCGGTCTGCACATAGTTCTCGATCTTGGCCCGGTGCAGCCCCTCGACCAGAACCTTGACGGTCCCGTCGGGCAGCTTGAGCAATTGCAGTACCGACGCGATCGTGCCGATCTCGTAGATACCGTCGGGTTCAGGATCGTCTTCCTGTGCATTTTTCTGGGTAACGACCAGTATATGCTTGTCCTCGCGCATCACCTCTTCAAGTGCGCGCACGGATTTCTCGCGCCCGACAAACAGCGGCACGATCATCGATGGGAACACCACGATGTCGCGCAGCGGCAGGACGGGGTACACCTTTTCGCGGTCGAACTCGACTGCGGAGAATTCGGTGTCGGACATGGACTATCCTTTCGTCGTTGCCGGACAGGGAGAAGGATTGCCGGCAACTTGTAGTGTGTTGCGTCCCAGTGTGCGCCTCACCCGTTAGGGATTGGCTAACCGAAACGACTCTTCGTCCACTAAGATAGGGCAATAGCGCCGCTCTACAAGCATGACGGCACAATTTCCCGTGCGCATATCAAAATGGCCGCCATGCACTGCCGGCATGACACCCCCATACCGGCTCAAAACATCACAGATCACGCCTTTGCGCTACAGCAGCGTGTCGTAATTGGCTTCGCAAAGCTCGAGTTGCGCCAGAAAGCTCTCATCGTCTTCCATGGTCAGATCATAGGCCCCGCCGTCAAAGACCGACCAGATCTCGTCGACCTCCTCCTGGCGCAACCCATGGTCGTCCAGCAGCACGGTGTCGATGTCGGCGCCCAGATCGAAGGCGAGGTCTTCGTAATGCGCAGCGTCCTCGCTGCCTTCCTCGTAATAGTAGGATTCCTCGAAAAACAGCGCGCTGCACCAGATCGCCTGGATCAGGCTTTTGGGCAGATCCTGGACTAGCTTGGTCTGCGGTTGGGCCACGGCGCTTCCCGTGCCGCCAAGACCGAGGACAAGCGCCAATGGCAGCAAATAGCTGGAAAATTTCATGTGTTCCGTCCCCTATCTTCGTTGGCGAGCCAGGCCGCCCACCGACCATAGCAAGCCTCACGCCTCCCCGTAAACGCCATCATCATCCAATTTTCCGCGAGCGCCCGCGCTGCCGGGTGGCCAAAGCAAAAGACCCGGATCGCGTTGATCCGGGTCTTTTCCGATACATTCCGATCAATACGCGCTCAGGCGCCGGACTTCATGTCTTCCTTGGCGCGCTCTGCGTAGATGTAGAGCGGACGCACGTCCTTGTTGTCCACGACTTCCTGGCTGATGACCACTTCCTCGACCCCTTCGAGCGAAGGCAGATCGTACATGGTATCGAGCAGGATCGCCTCGAGGATCGAGCGCAGGCCGCGCGCGCCGGTCTTGCGGGCAATGGCCTGGCGGGCGACCGCCTTGAGCGCGTCCTCGTGGAACGTCAGTTGCACGTCTTCCATCTCGAACAGGCGTGCGTACTGGCGAACCAGGGCGTTCTTGGGCTCGGACAGAATCTGGACCAGCGCATCCTCATCGAGATCCTCGAGCGTCGCAATCACCGGCAGACGGCCGATGAACTCCGGGATCAGCCCGAAACGGACCATATCCTCGGGCTCGACTTCGGCAAGCACGTCACCGACCCGACGGTCGTTGGGGTCCTTGACGCTGGCGGTAAACCCGATCGAGGAGTTTTCTCCACGCGCCGCGATGACCTTTTCCAGTCCCGCAAAGGCGCCGCCGCAGATGAACAGGATGTTGGTCGTGTCCACCTGCAGGAATTCCTGCTGCGGATGCTTGCGGCCACCCTGGGGCGGAACCGAAGCCACGGTGCCTTCCATGATCTTGAGCAGTGCCTGCTGCACGCCCTCGCCCGAAACGTCGCGGGTGATCGAAGGATTGTCCGACTTGCGCGAGATCTTGTCGACCTCGTCGATATAGACAATCCCGCGCTGCGCCTTGTCGACATTGTAGTCCGCGGCCTGCAGGAGCTTGAGAATGATGTTTTCGACGTCCTCACCCACGTAACCGGCTTCGGTCAGCGTGGTGGCGTCAGCCATGGTGAACGGCACGTCGAGAATGCGCGCCAGCGTCTGGGCCAGCAACGTCTTGCCGCAACCGGTCGGACCGATCAAAAGGATATTGGACTTGGACAGCTCCACATCCTGGTTCTTGGTCGCGTGGTGCAGGCGCTTGTAGTGGTTGTGCACGGCCACCGAGAGCACGCGCTTGGCGCGCCGCTGGCCGATAACGTAATCGTCGAGCACTTTGCAGATGTCGGCCGGGCTCGGCACACCATCTGCGGACTTGACCATCGAGGTTTTCGATTCCTCGCGGATGATGTCCATGCACAACTCAACGCATTCATCGCAGATGAATACGGTGGGTCCGGCGATCAGCTTGCGGACTTCGTGTTGGGATTTCCCGCAGAACGAGCAGTACAGCGTGTTCTTGGAGGATTCTCCGCTCGAATTTTCCTTGGACATCTAGCAACTCCAGAAGCGTTGCAAACGCTTGGTTCAGTTTCGCCGATTCATAACGCTACCCGACGACGCATGAACAATTTCTCACTCTGACCATAAAGATCGTTCCGTCGGGGCGCAATCGGCACGAGCGCTTCTCTTTGCGCCCGTTGCATCTGTTCAATAACGGGCTCTTATGCCCCGCCTTCCGGTACCGCCCGCTTCTCGTGAACGTGGTCGATAAGGCCGAGTTCCTTGGCTTCTTGCGGTGAAAGGAACTTGTCGCGCTCGAGCAGGTCTTCAACCTGCTGATACTCGAGCCCGGAATGCTTCACGTAGATTTCATTGAGCCGGCGCTTCAGATTCTCGGCCTCGCGGGCGTGAATCATGATGTCGGTCACCTGACCCTGATAGCCACCCGAGGGCTGGTGCACCATCACGCGGGCATTGGGCAGCGCGCCGCGCATGTCCTTCTCGCCTGCGGTCAGCAGCAGCGATCCCATCGACGCCGCCTGCCCCATGCACAGGGTCTGAACCTTGGGACGGATAAATTGCATGGTGTCGTAGATCGACAGGCCTGCCGTCACCACCCCGCCAGGTGAGTTGATGTACATGGCGATTTCCTTTTTCGGATTTTCCGATTCGAGGAAAAGCAGCTGCGCGACGATAACCGAGGCCATGTTGTCCTCGACCACGCCGGTCACGAAAATGATGCGCTCACGCAGGAGGCGCGAATAGATATCGAAGGCGCGTTCGCCGCGATTGGACTGCTCGACCACCATCGGCACGAGCGTGTTCATGTATAGATCGACGGGATCTCGCATGTTTTGGGTAACTCCCCCGGAGAAAAGGATTCGGCTTGTCGGCCAGATAGCAAGCGATTGCTGCTTAAAGGACGGTTAAGGCTCACATAGGCTTGGCCGCGTTCAACTTCAATAGCAAGCCCAAGCGTGGCCCTATTGTGGCGCATGCTTAACGCTCACAGCCTTTCCACACGGTCACTTGAAGCTGGTCGCCACGCCCTTTTTGCGAAAATAGGCCTGCATGAGTTTTCGTCCCTGCCGGTTGGGTTGCGCCAGCTTCGATGTCTCGAACACCGCTTCCTTGACGCCCTCGCGCGCCATGGCGGCTTTCAGCGCCGCGATATGGAGGTCCAGATCTTCATTGTCATTTTCAAGCGAGGTGTAAATGGCGTCTGTCGCCTGCGATACTGTGATGTCACTCACGATATTTGGTCTCCAAAATAATCCGGCCCATACCTAAAGAAATTCTGGGCATGGGCAAGACCGGACCATCGAGCGTGTCCAGATAAAGTGGGCACCACTTTATCTGGACACGCGACAAAACAAGGACTTAGAGCCGTCGTTTTGATTCCGCCAAAACATGGCCGGCTCTAGGCATGAAGGATTTGCCGGAATAGGCTGCCGTAAAAGACGAAGCCAAAAAAGGACACGCAGACCGATGGCAGCCATAGTTCAGCTCCGACCGATCACCGATGTCCCCGACGGCCTTGGCGCCAGCGCCCAACCCTCCGATCCCGCCTTTTACCAGAACCCCTACCCGTTCTACGCATCACGCCACTCTACCCATCCGGCCTTCTTCTGGACCGAATACGGTCACTGGTGTTTTGCCGACTTCGCTTCAGTCAGCGCCCTCCTTCGCGACCGGCGATTCGGCCGCGACATTCTCCACGTCGCCACGCGCGAGGAAATCGGACTGCCCGAGCCCCAGCCGCACACCACCGATTTCGACCTCACCGAAAAATACTCTCTTCTCAACCTCGAACCGCCCGCTCACTCGCGGCTGCGCACCCTGGTCAACCGGGCATTCGTCTCCCGCCAGGTCGAGCTGTTGCGCCCGCGCATCGCCGCGCTCACCCATTCCATCATCAATGGCTTTGAACATCAGGGCAGCGTCGAGTTGATAAAGGCTTTTGCCGCCCCCATTCCCGCCATCGTGATTGCCGAAATGATCGGCCTGCCCACCGAAATGGCGCCTCAATTGCTCGACTGGTCCAATCGCATGGTCCGGATGTACATGTTTGAGGTCAGCCACGAGACCGAGCTTGAGGCCAATCGCGCCGCCGCAGAGTTCACCGCTTATCTGCGCCAGGTCATTGCCGAGCGCCGCATGCTGCCGCGCGAGGACCTGCTCAGCCACATGATCGCCGCCGAACAGGGCGGCGAGCGCCTGAGCGAAGACGAAATGCTCTCGACCGCCATCCTGCTGCTCAACGCCGGCCACGAGGCAACCGTCCACACCACCGGAAACGCCGTAAAGGCGATTCTTGAAAGCGGCTATGATCCGCGCATGCTGTTCGCCGACGAAGCGGCGACCGCCGCCACCGTCGAGGAAGCCCTGCGTTTCGACGCCCCGCTGCACATGTTTACCCGCTACGCCCTCGAGGACCTCGAATACAACGGCATCGCCCTGCGAAAAGGCGATGTGATCGGATTGATGCTCGGCGCCGCCAACCGCGACCCCAACCGCTTTACCAACCCCAACACCTTCGATCCGCTCCGTACTGACGGCGCCAATGTCAGCTTCGGCGCCGGCATCCATTTCTGTATCGGCGCGCCCCTCGCCCGCCTCGAAATGCAGATCGCCATGAAAATCCTGTTCGAGCGCCTCCCCAAGCTGCACCTCTCGGCTCCACCCCGCTACGCCGACGTCTATCACTTCCACGGATTGGAACGGCTGGACGTAAGTTGGTGAGCAGCTGACTCTTAATCAGCGACCCCGGCCCGGCAAACCCGCTACAGTCATCCCCAACCTGATCCGGACCCACTACGCGGCAGCCCAGATGGTTCTGGCAAAGGTCTTTCCTCTCCCTCGCTGCTCCGGCGAAAGCCGGAGCCCATGTGCGCCGCCACACTCTGTGATGGCTCGGCAAGGCTGCTGGGTCCCGGATCGAGTCCGGGACAGCGACGTGGGCAATGCCACAGCCTTCCCCATGCCCACAACCGTCATCCCGAACTTGATCCGGAATCCAGTACACTCAGCGTCCAAAACAGAGCCCCTGACAGCGGCGCCCGGTTTCAGCCTAAAGCCGCGCCGCCGAAAGATCGGCCAGAACCTCGGGAATCAAGCCCGGCAGATCGTCCGCCACCATCCCCGGCTTGCCAAAGCGCCGCGCCGCCCGACCGTGAACATAAGCGCCGGCGCATGCAGCCTCAAAGCTGTCCATGCCCTGCGCCAGAAACCCGCCGATCAGGCCCGCAAGCACATCGCCAGTACCGGCAGTGGCCAGGATCGGCGTTCCGGTTGTATTGATCACGGCCCGCCCCTGCGGATGCGCAATCACAGTGTCGGAGCCCTTGAGCAGCACGATAGCGCCCGACCGTTGGGCTGCGGCGATCGCCATATCGGTCTTTGCCCCCCCGATCTCACCGAACAGCCGCTTGAACTCCCCAGCATGCGGCGTCAGAACCACGCTTTCCGGCGCACGTTTGCCAATCGCCGAAAACAGCACATCCGGCTGGTCGGCAAAACTCGTCAGCGCGTCGGCATCGAGCACCAGCCGCGCATCACTCTCGAGCGCCGCCAAGACCATTTGCCGTGTCGCCTCCCCGATACCGGCACCCGGCCCGATCACCAGCGCATTCTTGCGTGTATCGTCCAGCATTGCGCTCAGTGCCTCGGCATTGCCAATTTCGGCAAGCATGATCGCTGTGACGTGAGCGGCATGCACCAGCAGCGCTTCGCGTTCACCGGCAATCGTCACAAGCCCGGCCCCGCTGCGCGCCGCACCGAGCGCCGAAAGCCGGGCCGCCCCGGTGTGCAGGGCGTCGCCCGATACCACGACGCAATGGCCGGCATCATATTTGTGCCCATCCGCCCTGCGGGCAGGCAGGCTCCAGAGCCGTGGATCGTTCTCGTAAAGGTTTATGTCGATCTCCGAGAGCACTGCGTCGGGAATGCCGATATCGGCCAGCAGCACCTCACCGCACAATCCGCCGCCGGGCAACAGCAAATGACCCGGCTTGTGGCGGAAAAACGTCACCGTCAGGTCCGCCTTGACCGCCGCGCCACGCACAGCCGCCGTCGCGCCATCAACGCCGCTCGGGATGTCGACGGCCACCACCTGCGCTCCGCTCTCGTTGATCGCGGCGACAAGGTCGGCCATCTCGCCCTCGATATCCCGCGAAAGCCCCGCGCCGAGAAGGGCATCGACGATAATCCCGAAATCATGGCACATTCCGGGCGCCGCCGTTTCGATCGCCCCGCCCCACATGCGCGCCATCATCGCCGCGTCGCCGTCGAGATCGCTCTTGGCACAGGTGAGCCCCACCCGCACCGGCCATCCGCGTTCGGAAAGCAGCCGCGCCACCACAAATCCGTCGCCGCCATTATTGCCCGGTCCGCACAGCACAAGCACCGGCTGCAGCAGAAACCGCTGGCTCACCTCATAGGCGACGGCCTGCCCTGCACTTTCCATCAGACTGAGCGAATTGACGCCGCTTTCGATTGCCAGCCGGTCGGCCATGGCCATCTGTTTTGGGGTTAGCAGTTCCTGCACCATCGACTCCGGTCACGAGCGGCAGCGCCATTCCCCCGATACGGCCTGCACTCACAAACAAAAAGGGCCCCGCAAATTTGCGGAGCCCCATTCAAATAGCCAGTTCTGTGTCGATAACGTGGCCGTGATCGTGATCGCTTTCGATCCGGAGCGCTGCCAGGAAAAGTGGCACCCACTTTCCGGTTCGGCAGCGCGGCCACTAAAGAAGCGATAGCGTCAGTGATCGTGATCGCTGTCGATATCGAACCCGTCTTCACCTTCACGGACCAGCTTGACCAGATCTTCGCGGCTGATCTTCTTTTCCTTGACGTCAGCCAGTTCCACGACGAAATCGACGACCTTGTTTTCAAAGATCGGCGCGCGCAGGCCGGCAAGAGCGTTGGGGTTCTTGCGGTAATAGTCGTAAACCTGCTGCTCCTGGCCGGGGAAGCGCCGCACTTCGGCGATCAGCGCCTGCTGGTGCTCTTCGTCCGACACGGTGATCTCGTTGACATTGCCGATCTCGGCAACGACCAGCCCCAGCCGCACGCGGCGCTCGGCGATCTTCTTGTAGTCTTCCTGCGCCTTTTCCTCGGTCGTGCCTTCGGATTCGAAGGTCTTGCCGTGATGCTCGACCTCGTGCTTGACCCGGTTCCAGATCGCATCGAACTCGGATTCGACCAGCTTGGCCGGCACGTCGAACTTGTGGCCCTCGTCCAGCGCATCGAGAACGAGGCGCTTGAGCCGCTGCTGCGACAGGTTCTTGTTCTGGCTTTCGATCTGCCCGCGGATCGCCGTCTTCAGCGCCGCGAGATCTTCGAGGCCAAGTGTCTTGGCGAACTCATCATTGAGTTCCACATCGGCCTTGGGGCCATCGACATGGAGCACATTGACGTCGAACTCGGCCTTCTTGCCGGCCAGTTCCTCGTTCTGGTAATCCTTGGGGAACGTGACCTTGATGGTCTTGTTGCCGCCCTTCTTGACGCCGATCAGTCCTTCTTCGAAGCCCGGAATGAACTGGCCCGAACCGATGGTCAGATGGGTGTGATCGGCCGAACCGCCCTCGAAGGGCTCGCCGTCGATCTTGCCGACGAACGAAAGACCGACCCGGTCGCCATCTTCGACAACGGCATCGTCGCCCTTGTCCTCATAAGGACGGTTCTGCTTGAAGAATTTTTCGACTTCCTCGTCGACTTCCGCGTCGGTCACTTCAACAACCGGCTTTTCAAGCTTGATGGTCTTGAAGTCCATCAGCGAAACCGGGGGAAGCACTTCATAAGAGACTGAAAATGCGAGGTCGCCTTCACCGTCCAGCACGCGGTTGATGAGCGCCTGGTCTTCGCTGAGGTCGATTTCGGGCTGGGTCGCTGCCTTTTCCGAACGCTCTTCGAGCGTTTTGGAAACTGTCTCGTTGATCGAATCCTGCAGCACTTCGCTCATCAGCGAGCGGCCATAGACCTTTTTCAGATGCGCGGTCGGCACCTTGCCGGGGCGGAAGCCCTTGATCTGCACCTTGCCCCGAACCTCGTCGAGCTTTTCGTCGAGTTTCGATGCGAGCGCCGTCGCCGGAATGGTCACATCGAGCTTGCGGCGCAGCCCTTCGTTCAGAGTTTCAGTTACGTTCATTTTGCGTATCGATCCCGTATTTTCGTAAATCGTGTTGGAAGCCGGCGCAGAATTTGGTGCGGGTGAGAGGAGTCGAACCTCCACGCCTTGCGGCGCTGGAACCTAAATCCAGTGCGTCTGCCAGTTCCGCCACACCCGCGTACCTCGTACGCCCGGCGTCGAGTTGGCACGCGTCCTAGCCCAACTTCTCATTGCAGTCAAAGCCTCATTGATTTGGGGGCTGCCTTCCCCCGCGTTTGCGCCCGGCTTCATACTGTTCCATGATGCTCAACCGAGAACCGCTGAACCAACCGCCAAACGTGCTTATAAATTGGGCTTTTTGCCTATTTTTTAGCCACACATGCCGCCAAGGACATGAGAAAAAGGTTGTGCTCACGCCTGCAACCCGTTGTTTTATCAATGGCAATGCAACAAAAATCTCGACTGGCACACCCCATGCATTCTATGGGCCAACCGGTCCCGAACACTAGGAGACGTGGACATGAAAAAGA
>DFMV01000073.1 GCA_002375765.1 Rhizobiales bacterium UBA3584
TTCAGATACAATCGCGCAAACAAGGCAGACGCAATAGAGAATTTCAGTTTTTTGACCATTTGGGCAAAAAATTTTGGGATTGCGGTAAACCGCGAAGATATCCGCTTAAAGCTGCGGCTCCAAAGGGACCACCCTGGCGCCCATGGCCGTGCCGAAACGTTCGAAAAAGCCGTCTATGACCTTCTGGGCGGAATTGCCGACGATGGCCCTGCCCAGTTTCATGATCTGTCCCGAAGCGCCCCCGGTGGCCTCAAAGCTTAAAAGCGTGGCCGTATCGAGATCCATCAAGGTGATATCGGCCGAGGCCTGGGCCTTGCCCAGCAGCCCGCCCCTGCCCTGACCGGTCAGGGTATAGCTTATGGCCGGATCGATATCGGAGAGAAACAGATCGCCTTTGAAGGTTGGCTGGACCACGCCGAGATTGACGGAGATTTCGAGTTCGAGCGCGGTATCGGACACCCAGCGGATCGACTTGCAGCCGGGAATGCAGGCCTTGAGCACTTCAGCATCGTTGAGCGCGTTCCAAACCGCGAGCCGATTGGCTTCGACCCTGTAGCGTCCACCGAAATCCAAGCCGTCTTCCTCTTCATTTAACTCAAACACCGTGTATGCGGCTTTTTGGCACCAATGGCGATAAAACAGCGCCATGTTGTGCATGCGCAATTGTCTTATCTGTTGCAAGGCGGAATCATGTCACCACATCTGCCAAAGTTGCAACAGGGACGTGGGCAATGAGCACCGAGATGACCCAAACCGAAGCTCCCCAGCTTATGGACAAACCGCTCCAGTATCTGGACAAGGCCGTGGCGGCGATCAAGGATCTTGGGCTATGGCCCGAGGGCGAGTCCGGCGAAGCGCCGATCACCGGACTTCTGGCCGAAATCACCCATCTCGACGACACAAAAGTCATCCTGATCGGGCGCGTTCTGACCCAGGCGAGTGCCTTTAACGAGGTGGTGCGCACTCAGGTCGCTGCCATGAATGTGGGCGAGCGCTACGAGGACATCACAAAATCGTTCAACTCGATCCGTGACGATGCCAAGGGCATGGTCGACCAGCTCGAGGACGGCAAGATCGATATTTTCGAGCGGGCCTCGAACGTGTGGATGAAGGTTTCGCGCGGCGATATCGCGGCGCGGTTCGACAAGATTCGCGACACCTATCTCGACGTCTCGAAAGACACCAAGGACCAGATCGACCGCGAACACACGATCCTTGAAGCCTATCGCGACTTCCGCGGCGCGCTCAAGCAGGCCGAAGTGATGGCGCTCGAAGTGCTCGAAATCGCCAGCGCGCAGCTCGAGCAGCGCAAGGTTGACCTCAAGGCTGCGACCGAAAAGCTCAACGCGTTCACCGAAGGCACGCCCGCCGACCGGGCGCGGCTGGAGATGGCGCGGGACGAACGGGTGCGCGACCTGCAGAACGAGGAACGCCGCTATCAGATCGCCAAGGATCTTTCGGACAATCTGACGATCTCCTATTCGACCTCTGAAGTGATCATGGCGCGGCTGATGCAGACGACCAATGCCAAGGAGCGTGTCTATCAGCAGTCGATCTCGTTCTTTTCGACCAACGAAACCGTGCTCACAGCCCTTTCGGCCTCGTTTACGGGCCTGTTCGGGCTCCATGAATCCACCGAAACGCTCAATGCCATGAAAGAAGGCATGAGCCAGAGTCTCGAAACGCTTTCGGACATCGGCGGCAAGGTGCAGGAAGAAGCGCTCAAGGCCGGGTATGGTCCGACCATCCGCGCCGATGCGGTCAAAAAGCTCGTCGACAGTGTGGTGAGCTATCAGGAAAAGAGCATCGCCATCATCTCCGAAATGCGCGACCAGGCCACCAAGAATTCGGCTGAAATCCGTGACGCCGTCGAAGACGGCAAGAAGCGGCTGGCAACGCTCGCCGCTGAAGGCAACGCCCTCGTTTCGGCCCGTTAGGATGCGATAACCCGATTATGGCAAGCGGTGGGGCAATAACGGGACAAACTGGCAAGGCGCCGCTGGACGATGTGATGCTGGCCATGGACGTGGTGGATACACTGCGCCATGAGCAAAATCTCGTGGCTCGCGAACTGGGGGCCACCGCCCGCGAAGCCGAACTGATCGAGCGCCTGCGCAAGATCTATCACGACCAGGGGATCGAGGTTCCAGACCATATCCTCAAGGAAGGCGTCAAGGCGCTGGCCGAGAGCCGGTTCACCTATACCCCGCCGCCCAATACATTCTCCACACGGCTGGCCCGGCTCTATGTGAGCCGGCAGCGCTGGGGGCGGCCCGTGCTGATCGGGGCGGCGCTGCTGGCTGTGGTG
The DNA here is from genome assembly GCA_002375765.1 of Rhizobiales bacterium UBA3584. GTDB lineage: Bacteria > Pseudomonadota > Alphaproteobacteria > Rhizobiales > Devosiaceae > Pelagibacterium > Pelagibacterium flavum. The sequence continues at coordinate 2,309 of DFMV01000073.1, forward strand.
CTGGGAGGATATTTTCTCGTCTATCGGCCCTATCAGGCGGGCATGGAGGCGGCGGCGCGGATCGAGCTGGCCGAGGGACTGCCGGCCCGGATGGACGAGATCTATCAGCAGATTTTCAACGAAACCAAGGTGCAGTCGGCGCTCGAAGTGGCCGAGCCCTGGGTAGAGCGCGGCAAGGCGGCGGCCGAGCGCGGCGATCGCGAGGGCGCGCTGGCGGCGATCGATCAGCTCGAAGCCATCCATGAAACGCTTCTGGCCGAATATTCGATCCGTATCGTCAACCGGCCGGGCGAATCCACGGGGATCTGGCGGTTCCCCGAGGACAATACCGAAGCGACCAATTATTACCTCGTGGTCGAGGCGATCGGCCCCGAGCAGAATCCGGTGACACTGCCGATCACCAATGAGGAGACAGGGCAGACCGAAGAGGTTTCGACCTGGGCCATAAGGGTGCCCGATGTCACCTATGAGGCGGTGCGCGCCGACCGGCAGGATGACGGCATCATCCAGCGCAACATTTTGGGCATAAAGCAGTACGGGTTCCTTGATACCGACTACGCCATGCCGGTCATGGACGGGGCGATTACCCAATGGTGAGGCTGCAATGAGTGTAAGCGGACCTCAGGCCATGCGGGCGCTCGATGATGCGCTGCGCGACATAAGGCGCGAGGAAGACGACATCACAAAGCGCATCGCGCGGGCCAATGAGCGCGTCGGCAAGCTGCGCGAGACCGAATTGGGGCAATTGCGGGCGCTGGCCACCGTGCGGCTTTCGCCCCAGGTGCGGGCCGAATTGACCGGAACGCTGAGCCAGGCCGAGAGCCGGGCGCGCGAGATGCTCAAGAGCCATGCCGCCGCGATGGCCGACATGGAAAAGGTGCTGGCGGGCAAGGAGACAGAACTTGCCAAGCTGAGCACCGAGCGGCAGGACCTGCTCGAAAATACGCAGAAATGGCAGGCCGAAATCGACGCCCTGGACGAACCCGTCAAGGCGGCGCTGGCCAATGACGCGGCCTATGGGGCGCTGGTTGCAGAGCGGGCCGAGACCGAAAAGGTCGCCAATGAAGCCGATCGCAAGGCCGATATGGCCGAGGCGGACCGTGAAGAAAAGGGCAAGCCCTATCGCGACGATCCGCTGTTTTCCTATCTGTGGGATCGCGGATACGGCACTGGCGCCTACAAGGCCGGCAACATAACGCGCATGCTCGACGAGTGGGTGGCGCGGCTGGTGGGCTTTGCCGATGCGCGGCCCAATTATGCAATGCTGATCGCCATACCCGAGCGCCTGCGCGAGCATGCCGAGAAACTGGCCGCCGATGCTGACGCGCTCGACGAGAAGGTTCGGGCGCGCGAGACGGCGGCGCTGGATGCGGCCGGTGGCGCGAAGGCACGTGCGGCGCTGGAGGCGGCACAGGCGCGGGTTGAGGCCATCGATGCGGAATTGCTGGCTATCGAGGACGAGCGCGAGAACCTGACGGAAAAGCAAAAGCAGATTGCCGACGGGGGCGACCCGGCCTTCGCCAAGGCCGTGGACATGCTGGCCGAGGCGATCAGCGCCACGGGCATCGAGAAGCTTCTGACCGAAGCGCGGGCCACCCGCACCGAGGAGGACGACGCGATCGTGGTGCGGCTCGAGGAGACGCGGCGGCGCATTGCCGAAGAGCAGCTCGAGCTCGACGATGAACGCAGCCGGCTCAAGGTGCTCGAGGCGCGCAGGCGCGAGCTCGAGGACATAGAGTTCGAGTTCAAGAAATCGCGCTATGACGACCCCCGGTCCCGGTTCGGCAATGACAAGCTGGTGGGCGATCTTTTGACCGAATTTCTCAAGGGCGGGATGACCGCGGCGGCCTATTGGGGCCAGTGGCGGGAGTCCCAGGACTGGACCGGCACATCGGGCCCGATCGTTCCCACTTCGCGGCCCCGGTCGAAAAGATCGAAAGGCGGGTTTTCGGTGCCGCCGGGCGGCTTTTCGCCACGGCCGCCTTCGGGCGGCAATTGGGGCGGCTTCTCGCGCCCCCGCAGCGGCGGCTTTGGCGGCGGCGGATTCAAGACCGGTGGCGGTTTCAAGGGCGGCGGATTCAAGACCGGCGGCGGTTTCTGATCTCTTCATAGCGGTCCGGGAGGGAAGGGCCCTGCAAGCGAGCGCTTGACAGGCTTGGGTTCCGCTTGTATTCAACTAATTAGTTTACAACTAAACGGTTGAATACAATGCCCGCCAGCGACCCTCTCAGCCAGATCTTCGGCGCCCTCGCCGATCCCACACGCCGCGCCATTCTGGCCCGGCTCTCATTGGGCCAGGCGAGCGTGGGGGAATTGGCCGAGCCGCACGAGATGAGCCTGGCTGCCGTCTCCAAGCACATCAAGGTGCTCGAGAACGCCGGGCTGATCGGGCGCAAGAAGGACGCGCAGTTCAGCTACTGCACGCTGGTGGCGAGCCCGCTGAAAGACCTTCAGGGCTGGCTCGATGCCTACCGGAAGTTCTGGGACGACAATCTCGACCAGTTCGAAACCTACCTTGCCGAGCTTCAGCGCGGCGACCCCGATTCAAAACAGTAAGCCAGGGAACAGTCCAATGAGCGACACAGTCATCGACCTTCCGGCCGACAAGCCAATCATTACCTTCACCCGCACCTTCAAGGCGCCCCGTGCGCTGGTCTGGAAGGCCTATACCGAACGCGAACACGTCGCGCGGTGGTGGGGGCCACGGTCCATCGGACCGGTGGAGATCATCGAACATGATTTCAGGCCAGGCGGGAGCTGGCGCTATGTGCAGGACGTGCGGGATGCCGGCAAGGTCACCTTTTTTGGCCGGTTCGTCGAGATCGATGCGCCGGAAGGCTATGTGAACACTTTCGGATTTGAGAGCCCGTTCGCTTCAACCAAGGGCAAGGAAGGACGCGAGACCCAGCGCTTTGAAGATATGGGCGAGACGACCCGCTATATCGGCACGTCCCATTTCGACGATTTTGCGAGCCGCGATGCCGTTGTCGCCTCGGGCATGGAAAGCGGCGCGCGCGAACAGATCGAGCAGTTCGCAAATTATGTTCGGGAACTGGGGCAGTAACCCAAACAGCCGCATGGAAACGACCGACGTCGCTTCAAGCCATTGTTGCCGCCCGCGAATCAGATTTCGATCTGCAGGCGGGCACGGGTGCCTTGCGGCACCTCGTCATAGGCAAGCGTCGCGCCAAGCCCCGTCGCCGTTGCGGCAATGACGCGAGACCCCACGCCGGTGCCATGAATTTTGCCCTCGCCGGTCCACCCTACCCCATCGTCCTCGACGATGATCTCACACGTACCGGGCTCGATCTGGCTGGCTTTGACGCGGATTTCGCCGGGCTCGCGATCCCGATAGGCATATTTGGCGGCGTTGGTGACCAGCTCATTGACGATAACGCCGACCGAAACCGCCTTGTCGGTGGGAATGCGGATGGCTTCGGCGACGAGCTTGATGTCTGCGGCGGCGCCGTCGAGACTCATTGAGATCTGTATTTCGTTGGCCAGATTGCCCAGATAGGCATCGATCTCGACAAAGCGAACGTCATCGGTGGTGTAGAGTCGCTTGTGGATACCGGCAATTGCCGAGATGCGCCCCTGGGTTTCGGCGAGCGCTTCCTTTGCCGCCGGGTCGGCAACAGCGGCCGCCTGGAGCCTGACAAGCGCAGCAACCAACGCCAACGAATTGGCGACGCGATGGTTGACTTCGGCCAGAGCCAGTTCGGCGCGCTCCTTGGCGGCGCGCAGTTCGCGCTCGGCCTGCTCACGCGCCTTGCGCAGGCGCGAGGTCAGAATGGCCTGTTCGACAGCATTGCTCAAAAGCTCGAGAAAATCCTCGCCCACGGTCTTGAGGACGTAATCGGCCGCACCGGCCTTGAGCGCGGAGACGGCAATTGCCGCTTCGGTCGATCCGGTCACATAGACGACCGGTGGGGATTCCTCACCTGCCGCCACCTCCTCAAGCATGCTCAGCCCGGTGCCGTCGGCCAGATAGTGATCGAGAACGAGGACATCGATGTCGCCCCCACCAAGCCGTTCAAAGCCTTGTTCGGCACAGGTGACATGGATGATCTCGCGACCTTGTCGGCCCAGCACCTTCTGGACCAGCCGCCCGAGGGCGGGATCGTCATCAACATAGAGAATTTTGGCGGGTCTGTTGGGCATTTGCCTTACGCGGTCTCCGGAACCTGCATGACGGAAAAGAACATGCCCAGCTGGCGGATGGCGTTGGCAAATCCGTCATAGTCCACCGGCTTGGTGATGTAGACATTGGCACCAAGATCATAGCAGCGCTGAATCTCGCGCTCGTCATCGGTGGTGGTGAGCACAACGACAGGCGTGCGCTTTGTATGGGGGTTTGCCTTGACCTTTTCGAGAATTGAAACCCCGGTCATGTCGGGCAGGTTGAGATCGAGCAGGATCAGATAGTGACGATGGGTGCTCACGACGCCGCTGCCATCCTCGCCAAACAGATAGGCCAGCGCATCGGTACCGTTGACGAAGGGGATGATCTCATTGTTGACCCCGGCGCGACGGATGTTCTTTTCGATCAGGCGCGCGTGCCCATCATCATCCTCGATCATAAGAATGGTGACTGGTTTTGCCTCGGTCATGATCAATCCTTGCTTTTTGCGATGGCGCGCAGATCAGGCGCGATTGTAACGGTAAACGTGGTTCCCTGCTCAGGGTTCGATTGCAACTGGATGTCCCCGCCAAGATTGCGGGCCATTATCCGCACATGGGCGAGCCCGATACCCTCTCCGGGGACATTCTGGTTGCCCGATCGCCGGAACAGCTCAAACACGCGGTCATGATCCTGGGCGGAAATTCCACGGCCATTGTCGATCACATCGATAACGATACGGCCGTCGCGTTCCTGCCGACCATTAACGGTAATCGCTATGGGGCGCTCTGGATGCCGGTACTTTATGGCATTGTCGAGAAGGTTGCCCAAAATCTGTTCCAGCGCCAGGCGGTCGGAAAACACCGGTGGGCTGGAAACCTCGATAATTATCTCGCCGTCGGATTCGGTGACCTGATGGCGCACGGCCGATACAGCGGATTCCACAAGCTCTTCGAGATCGATCCGCTCGGCCTTGAGCTTGCGCCGACCCTCCCGTGAAATCTTGAGAATGGCGTTGATCAGGCCATCCATCTTCTTTGTCGAAGAGCGGATGAACCCTATGGCCTCGGGAAGGTCTTCGGTCGCAGTCCGGCGCGCTTCGAGGAGAACCGGATCCTCGGGATCGCCGGAATGGCTGTCAACGAGTGCGTTGATGGGGCCAAGGGAAGCCTCGAGCTCGGAGGTAAAGCCCATGATGTTGACGAGCGGCGAGCGCAAATCATGGGTCACTATATAGGCGAAACGCTGCACTTCCTCGTTGGCGCGCATGAGGTCGCGTGTGCGCTCGCCGACCCGGGCCTCCAGGTCGCGGTTGAGGATTTCGACCTCGGCGCGAGCCGTATCGATTTCGCGCGTGTAGCGCAGGACCAGCCAGGCGGCGCCACCGACAACCCCGATGATGACCAGTGCGCCGATAATGGCGATGATGCGCAGCGCGCCCACGGCACCACGCTGTTCGACAACGCCATTGAAGGTTCGCTCGTCGGCCGCGCTGACGATCGCGTCGAGGAGTGTTGTGATCCGCTCCATGATGATTTCGCCCTGATCGGTCCGCACCAGGTCCAACGCGCCTTGCAGATTGCCCTGCCGGGCCAGATCGAGCGTCCTGTCGAGCTCGGCCAGCTTGTTTTCGATATCGGTGCGCATCTGGATCATGGGCTGCTCGGCCGCCAGATAGGGCACAAGCAGTTGATTGAGCAGATCGTAAGCGGGCATTATGCGATCGACGACGTCGCGATAAGGCTCGAGGTAGCGTTCATCGAGCGTGAGCAGATAGCCGCGCTGGCTCGACTGGGCACTCTGGAGCAAATTGCGCAAATCGACCGCCGCAATGCGCGCACCGCGGGCCTCGGCCACTTCGTCGAAATGGGCACCGTTGCGTTCGACCAGCCAGATTGCGGTGCCGACAATGCCTATCAGCGCCAAAAGGCCAACTATGATCAGCGCAAGGCTGGACCGGGCAAAGCCCTTTGACGATATTGGCATTTTTGGTGATGAGGTCCGGCCGTCGTAGTATCGAGTTGAACTTTTGCCGGAAAATTGAACCGAAGACAAGCGGCGCGGCCGACCCGACCTTGCAGGGCACGGCGCCGCGGCCCATATTCGGAGGGAAAGGAGAGGACGTGGCCGAAAAGACACCGACGAAAGCTCCCAATACCCCTCCGACCGCCGATCGCGCATCGCATGCGGAGGTCGCCGATTTCGTTGCCAAAGTGGGCGCCATGAGTGCTGCGAGGACGACGAATGCGGATGAACGCGGTCGCCTGCTGTTTGCCATGGACGCCACAATGAGCCGCCAGCCCACCTGGGATCTGGCCTGCCAGTTGCAGGGCGAAATGTTTGAAACCGTGGCCAAGACAGGCGGGCTCGATGTCCAGTTGATCTATTTCCGCGGCTTTGGGGAATGCCGGGCTTCGCGCTGGGTTTCCGACGCGCGGGCGCTGGCGGGCCTTATGACCGGCATCGATTGCCGCGGCGGGCACACCCAGATTTCCAAGGTGTTCGCCCACGCCCGAGCCGAGCACAACAAGAAAAAGATCAATGCCGTCGTCTATGTGGGCGACGCCATGGAAGAAGATATCGACAAGCTGGCCCAGAAGGCGGGCGAGCTGGGGCTCTTGGGCTGTCCGATGTTCCTGTTTCAGGAAGGACACGACCCGATGGCGCAAACGGCCTTCAAGGAATTCGCGCGGCTGACCAAGGGCGCCTATGCGCGGTTCAACGCCGGCGCGGCGGCGGAACTGGCCGCCTTGCTGCGGGCAGTGGCCGCCTATGCCAGCGGCGGACGAGCGGCGCTCAAACTCCAGCAGGGCGGGACGGCGAAACTGCTCCTCGAACAGCTTTCATGATCTGGTTGCTGCTTGTCGGCGCCGTGGCGCTGATCGCGCTCTATCTCTATTCACTTTTTGTGCAGGGCGAGATCCGGCAATTGGTGCGCACGTTGCGCTGGGTTGTGGGGGGCGGACTTGTCGCAGGCGCGGCGTTGCTTGGCCTGCGTGGGCAAATGCTCTTGGCCAGTTTCATGGCGGCGGGCGGGCTGGGCGTCTTGATGCGCGGACGGCTGGGGCCGATCGATTTCGGGGCCGGCCTGTCGAGCCCGAACAATGTCTCGAGCGTTTCTTCGGCCTATCTCGACATGAAACTCGAACACGAAACGGGGTCGGTTTCGGGCACTGTGCGGGCGGGGCATTTTGCCGGACGCGAATTGGCCGACCTTTCAGCGGAAGAGTGCTGGGCGCTCTATGATGAAGTGGGCGATGATCCGGACTCGCTGGCACTTTACAAAAGCTGGCTGGACGCCAATCGCGCCGGTTGGCGCGACTATTTCGCCAGTGAGTTCGGAATGGAAACCGGCGATGAGGAAGCCGAGGCCTCCCACACGGCGCCCGGCGTCAGCGGGCTGGAGGAAGCCTATGAGGTGCTCGGGCTGGAACCGGGAGCCAGTGCCGAGGCGATCAAGGCGGCACATCGCAAACTGATGAAAAAGGTCCACCCCGACACGGGCGGATCGGCGTTTCTGGCCGCCAAGATCAACCAGGCCAAGGATTTGCTGCTCAAGGAGACCGCCTCGCGCAAGCCGTGAGGGAAAACGCGTTGTTTTCCACAGGCGGTTGTAACACCGCCACGCACTGATAGACTTTGCTCAGTTTGATCGCCCCGGGCCGCTGTTGTCTGGTGGCCTGAACAAGAAATGAGTGGGGTTCATGTTTTCGGGTTTCGTCATCAATCCACCGGTCTTTTTCGGCGCCATAATCATTATTGCCGTCTTCCTTTTGATCGGGGTCGTGGTGCCCGATCAGGCAGCCGATATCTTTTCCGCATTGCAGGCCGGTATTCTTGGCAATTTCGGCTGGCTGTACCTGCTGTCGGTGGGCATTTTCCTCGCGGCGGTGCTGCTGTTTTCGCTGGGGCGCTTCGGATCGCTCAAGCTGGGACCCGACGATGCGACGCCGGACTTCAAATATCTCTCCTGGATAGCGATGCTGTTTGCGGCCGGCATGGGAATCGGGCTGATGTTTTATGCCGTCGGCGAACCGATGACCCATTTTTACGCTCCGCCGACCGCCGAGCCGGGCAGTATCGCGGCAATGCGCGAATCGATGGCGGTGAC
>DFMV01000004.1 GCA_002375765.1 Rhizobiales bacterium UBA3584
GCGTGCCATGGCCGCTCGCTTTGTCGAAAGTGGGCTTGAGCGTGCTCATCTTGTCCAGATTGGCATCGGCACGGACATTATTGTCCCGCACCAGGCCTGCACAGGAGACCAGGAGATCATCGTGGAAGCCCTCGTCATAGGCCGCCGCGGCATTGCGGTGACTGGCCACGGCCAGTGCATCCTGATCCTTGCGGCTGATACCCCATTCACGCGCCATCAGTTCGCAATGCTGACCCATCGATAGGCCTGTGCGCGGCTCGTTGACCGATGGGGCCACCGGGGTCAGTTCGCCAAAGGAAAAGCCCTTGAACGCACCCAGCTTCTGACTCGTCGTCTTGGCAGCATTGGCATTGAGCAGGCGATGCTGGAACTTCGGCCCAAAGACGATGGGGCTGTCGCTCACCGTGTCCGAGCCGGCGGCGATACCACTTTCGATCTGCCCCGAGGCAATCTTGCCGGCCAACACCAGCGCCGCCTGAAGGCTCGTGCCGCAGGCGATTTGCATGGTGGTGCCGGGGGTTCGGGGGCTGAGGCCCGCATCGAGCAGGGCTTCGCGGGCAATGTTGAAATCGCGCGAATGATTGATCACGGCGCCCGCGATCACCTCATCCACCTTTTCGCCCTTGAGGCCAAACTTGTCGGCCAGCCCACCCAGCACCGTGCCGAGCATGGACAGGTTGGTTTCGTCCGCATAGGCGGTGCCGCCGCGGGCAAAGGGGATGCGGGCCGAGCCGACAATGGCAACGCGCTTGAGTTCGGTCATTGGTGTTCTCCTCTTACGCGCGGCCATCGGCGCGAGCCTTCATCGGCCCACCCAGGAAGGGGGCAAAGCCGGTGCCCATGATGACGCCGATATCGGCCAGTTCGGGCGACGCGATGACGCCTTCGGCAACCACCACTTCGGTCATGTCGACCAGCGGCCTGACCAGTTCCTTGCCCAGGCCAGCGAGGTCGGGATGGCTGGGCGTTTCGCCCTTTTGCGCCTTGCCCTTTTCCCATTTGTAGAAGCCCTCGCCGGTCTTGCGGCCGAGCTTGCCTTCGGCGATCAGCTTGGCAAACTTGCTGTCGGCCGGAATATCGTGGCCCAGTTCGGTCGCGACCGACTTGCCGACGTCGAGACCCACCGTATCCATCAGTTCGATCGGCCCCATCGGCATGCCGAAGGCGACGGCGGCGGCATCGAGCAATTCCTTGCTCTCGCCTTTTTCCACCCGCTCCACGGCGCCCAGCATGTAAGGCATCAGCACGCGGTTGACGAGGAAGCCAGGCGCGGACTTGACCACCACCGGCGACTTGCCAATGGCCTGGGCAAAGCTGGCGCCCTTGCCGATTTCTTCATCGGTATTGAAGGTCGAGCGGATCACCTCGACCAGCGGCAATTGCGCCACCGGGTTGAAGAAATGCAGCCCGATCAGCCTGTTGGGATTGTCCAGTGACTCGGCGATGCGCTCGAGTTCGATCGATGACGTATTGGTCGCCATGATCGCATTGGGCTTCAATTGCTTTTCGGCATTGGAAAAGATCTGCTGCTTGACCTCGAGCTTTTCCACCACCGCTTCGATCAGCACGTCGCACCGGGCAATCCCTTTGCCCTCGACATCGGGCTCGAGCCGGGCCATTGCCGCGTCGACCGCCTGTCTGGTCTTGAGACGCTTCTTGAACAGCTTTTTGGCCCGGTCCAACGCCGGCTTGATGCGGTCCATATCCATGTCCTGGAGCGTCACCGCCATGCCACGATAGGCGCACCACGCAGCAATATCTCCACCCATCACCCCGGCGCCCACCACATGGACGCGGACAAATTTGGGCTTATCCTTGCCTTTGACGCCGAGCCGTTTCAGGCTCTCGGACAAAAAGAAGACCCGCCGCAAATTCTGCGCCGTCGGTGAGGCCATCAGCGGCACGAAGGCATCGATCTCATGGGCGATCATCTGCTTGGGATCGTCGCCATATTTCTCGAACAGATCGATAAGTGCATAGGGTGCGGGATAGTGATTTTTCGGCGCCTTCTTGCCCACTTCCTCACGCATCTTGTCGGCCACCCGCTTGCGGATCGGGCCCAGTGCCATGGCGCGTTTAGTGAACGGCGCGGGTTCGGATTTGCGCTTGGAAAGCACCGCCGTGCGGCCCTCCCAACGCAGCATGTCGCGGTGCCGCACCAGCTTGTCGACGAGGTTGAGCTTTCTTGCCTGCGACGCGCGCAATATCTTGCCCGTCAGCATCAATTGCATGGCATCGACCGGCCCGGCCTGGCGGATCGAGCGGCCGGTTCCGGCAAAGCCCGGGAAAATCCCCAGATTGACCTCCGGAAAGCCCAGCTTGGTTCCATCGTCATTGACCGCAATGCGGTAATGACAGGCCAGAGCCAGTTCCAGTCCGCCGCCGACACAGAACCCCGAAATGCCGCACACGAACGGAATTTTCAAATCCTCGATCCGCTGGAACACCCCATGGGTCCGCCGCAGGGCTTCAGGAAGGATGGCCGGATCGCTCATCTGGTCGAATTCGGAAATGTCGGCACCGGCAATAAAGCCCGATTTTCCCGACAACAGGACGACGCCCACAAGGCTGCCCGCCTGCCCCAATCGTTCGATATGGCCGACCAGTTTCTCGAGCTCGGAAATCACCTCCCGGCTCAACACGTTGACCGAATTGTCCTGAACGTCCAGCGTCAGCCAGCCGATCTGCTCGACATCGATTGAAAAGTCCCAGTGTCGGGTCTGTGGCGTATCAGCTTGCGCCAAGGCATGGCTCCTCTCGTATCTGTCTCGGTCGGAACAAGGGTGAAACGGCTTAGGAAGTTCCGCAACCGCCTATTCGGCGGCCGCGGTATAATCACTTTCCGGCTTGTGCGCAGGCCGGGCCAACGCGTCCGCAGCAAAATCATCCACCTTGATGACCCTGTCGGTGGCTTCGTCCGCCACACGCATGATCTTTGCTTCCTCCGCACTCAAGATACCCTTGGAGACTGCGTCTTCAATGGCGTCCCGATCAAGACGACGATCGATCTCACCCTTCTTGATGGCCCGGAAGAACTTCTTTTCGATCTCGGCCGCCGCTTCGACCTTGACCAGCGCGTCCTCGAGCATGCCCGTACGGTCGGCCGGATCGAAGGTCAGATAGATGCCCCGCGTCAGCCGGTCACGGAAAGTCGACTGGCCCAGCACCGAACGTGCAAGCCGGTAATTCTCCCGGTCGCGCGAGGGCCGTGCGCGGCGTCCAAGCGGAAAGATCAACACGCCCAGCGCGAATTTGAGGAACGGGTTGGGAAAGTTGTCGATAACTTCGCCCAGGCCCTTCTCGATTCCGGCGATCCGGTCGCGTGCAATCGCATTGATCACCGCGACATCCTCAGGCATCCGCCCGTCATCCTCATAGCGCTTGAGCGCCGTGGACAGCAGGTAAAGGTCCGAGAACACGTCCGCCATGCGACCCGAGAGCATCTGCTTGCGTTTCAGATCGCCGCCCAGAAAGGCCACGGTCCAGTCGCCCGCCAGCGCAAAGCTTTGCGAATAGCGGTGCAGTGCACGGTACCAGCCCTTGAGCTCGTGCTCGACCGGGCTCGAGGCAAACCGCCCGAAGGTCAGATTGTGCCACCACGAAGCGGTAATGTTGCGCAGCATGAACCCGATATGGCCCGAAAACGCCGCATCGAAATCTTTGAGCCCCTGGCGCTTGTCGGGATTCTGGGCCGATTGCACTTCCTTGAGCAGATAGGGATGCGCCCGCAGCGCACCCTGGGCAAAGGTGATCAGCGTCCGCGTCAGGATGTTGGCGCCTTCCACGGTGATCGCTACCGGAATGGTCTGATAGCCCGCAAACAGATAGTTGGACGGCCCATCCTGCACGGCGCGCCCGCCATGAATGTCCATGGCATCGTCGACCCGTCCGCGCATTTCCTCTGTCGTGCGGTATTTGAGCGCCGCCGAAATCACCGCCGGCTTTTGCCCGTCATCGACGATTGCCGCCGTCATGGCGCGCGAGGCCTCGAACTGATAGGCCGATTTGACAAGCCGTGCCATGCCTTCACCGACCCCTTCCATCATGCCGATGGAGATGCCGAACTGGCGGCGGATACGCGCATAGGCCGATGTGGTGCGCAAGGCTGCCTTGATCGAAACCGTGCCGATGGCGGGCAGAGAGATCGCGCGGCCCGTCGCAAGACATTCCATGAGCATCCGCCAACCCTGCCCGGCATATTCGGTGCCCCCGATCAGGAACTCCATGGGCACGAAAACATCCTTGCCCGAAGTCGGCCCGTTCATGAAGGCCGAGCGCGCCGGCAGATGCCGCCGCCCGATCACTACGCCGGGATAATCAGCGGGGACCAGCGCCAGCGTGATGCCCACGTCCTCGCCCTTGCCCAGATGATTGTCGGGGTCATAGAGGTTGAACGCCACGCCCAGCAGCGTCGCCACCGGGGCGAGCGTAATATAGCGCTTGTCCCAGGAGAGGCGCACGCCAAGGACCTGCTTGCCCTCGTATTCGCCATAGGTCACTACGCCCACATCGCGCATGCCCGCCGCGTCCGATCCTGCATGCGCCCCGGTCAGCGCAAAGCACGGCACCTCCTCGCCCTTGGCGAGACGATGGAGATATTTGCCCTGCTGTTCGGGCGTGCCGTATTTTTCGAGCAGTTCACCCGGCCCGAGCGAATTGGGCACCATCACGGTGATCCCCGCGGCAATCGAGCGCGAGGCGATCTTGGAGACAACCTGGCTTTGCGCCTGGGCTGAAAAGCCCAGTCCCCCATGCTCCTTGCCGATCAGCATGCCAAGGAAACCCTTGTCCTTGAGGAACTGCCAGACTTCCGGCGGCATATCCATGCGGTTGTTGCGCGTGTCCCAATCGTCGATCATCGCGCAGACGTCTTCGCACGGCCCGTCGATAAAGGCCTGTTCTTCCTCGGTTAGGTCGGGCTTGCGGATTTCGAGCAGTTTATCCCAGTCCGGGAGACCTGAGAAAATTTCGGCGTCCCAACCCACGGTGCCAGCGTCCAGCGCTTCCTGTTCGGTCCGCGAAATGCGCGGCAGGATGGATTTGACCATCGAGTAAGCCGGGCCGGTCAGAACCGCTTGCCGGATGGCGGGAATGGCCAGAAGGCCCAGAATGATGGCCGGCAACAAGGCCAGCACCCATCCGATCACACTGGTCGAAAGCGCCAGCCCCTCATCGGGCCGCAGCATGGCGAGAACCCCGATGGCCGCAGCGGCCACCGCCCATTGCCATATCGGCGACTGACGGATCGCCAGAACGAAAAACGCAACGATGCTAATCGCGACAAGTGCCAAAACCATAAGGCGGCCTCCCCTGACCTGAAGTGCCCAGGCTACAACCCGGCGCACCCGAAAATCGACGTCGGAACCTCGTGAAACCGGCTTTTCTTCCGAGTTCGGGCTCCGGTCGCGCCATCTGCGACGCGCCTGAAATCAGATAAAGCATACACCTGTGGACGTAAACGTCAACCTGATGCCTCTAGGGTCATTTGCTCCAGTACACTCAATCCCAGACATGTTGGCAACATCACGCCTCACTTTAAAACGCTTTCGCTACGGATTCGTTTCAAGACATCGATACCACTGGCCAGCCACAGCCTCACCAATACCCCTCCGATCCGCCAGAGGCTCTACTGGGTAAGAAGCCTTGCCCTGCGTGCGCTGTTTGACGCTAACGTCATCCCATGACATAATTTCACGACAAGATCGGACACAAGATCCGCTGGAGGAGAGAACAATGAACAAGCAAGTCAGCGCCCCCCATCCTTGGGTCACAGCCTATCCCGAGGGTATCGAATGGGACACGGCCATCGACACGACCCCGGTGCACGAGCAACTCCTGGCATCCTGCGCCAAGATGGGCGATGCCACGGCCCTCGACTTTCTGGGCGCCACCACATCCTTCCGGCGGCTGGGCGAGCAGGTCAATGCCCTGGCCGGCGCGCTGCAATCCGAACTCGGGGTCAAAAAGGGTGATCGGGTTGCGCTCCTGATGCCCAACACGCCGTTTTACGTGATCTCCTATTTTGCCGTGCTGCGCATCGGCGCCACTGTCGTCAACTGCAACCCGCTCTATTCCCTGAGCGAGCTCAGCCACATCGTGTCCAATTCCGGCGCAACCGTTCTCATCACCCTCGATCTCAAGGCCACCTTCCCCAAAGCCGAAAAGCTGGTCGGCGAAGGCCATGTCAAAAAGCTCGTCGTCGCCCATTTCCCAGATGCCCTGCCGGGACTGAAAAAGATTCTCTTTTCGCTGTTCAAGGCCAACGACATCGTCAAGACCGCCAATTCGCCGGCCGCCCCTTCCATCATCTCGTTTGAAGAACTGATCACCAAGGGCAAGATCCCCACTTCGGTCCAGATCGATCCTGAAAAGGATGTCGCCGTCCAGCAATACACCGGCGGCACGACAGGCATCCCCAAGGGCGCCATGCTCAGCCACGCCAATATCGCCGCCAATATGAGCCAGATCGACAAATGGGGCTGCGGGATATTCTATCCGCCCTCAAAGATTGTCGCCGTCCTGCCGTTCTTCCATATCTTTGCGATGACCGTGTGCATGAACGTGCCGCTGTGCTCGGGCGCCCAGGTCGTCATGCTCCCGCGCTTTGAAATGAAGGCTTTTCTGTCCCTCATGAAGCGAACCAGACCCAACGTCCTCCCCACCGTCCCCACCTTGCTGCACGCGCTTGCCACCAAGGATATTGCGACCGCCGAAATCCTTGCGCCCATTGAGGTGGCGATTTCGGGCGGCGCGGGGCTTCCCAGCGAAACCCGCGAAGCCTTCGGCAAAAAGTCCGATGCCATTCTCGCCGAAGGTTATGGTCTGACCGAGGCCTCGCCGGTCGTCACCTGCGCGGCTTTGCGTGTACCCTCCAAACCCGGATCGATCGGCCTGCCTCTTCCGGCCACCGACGTGCGCTTTGTCGATCTCGAAGATCCCGAACAGGAAGTCCCCCAGGGCGAACGTGGAGAACTCGTGCTCAAGGGCCCCCAGGTCATGCTCGGCTATTTCGACAACCCCGAAGCGACCAAGTCCGCCTTCACCGCCAACGGCTATCTGCGCACCGCCGATGTCGGCTATATCGATGAGGATGGCTATGTCTTCCTAGTCGACCGCATCAAGGACCTCATCATCTGCTCGGGTTTCAACGTCTATCCGCGAGCCATCGAGGATGCGATCTACCAGCACCCTGCCGTGGACGAAACCAATGTGATCGGGGTAAAGGACGAATATCGCGGCGAAGCACCGGTCGCCTACGTAAAGCTCAAGGACGGACAATCGTTGACCGAAGGCGGCCTCAAGGACTTCCTCAAGGACCGCCTCTCCAAGCTCGAAATGCCTCGCGAGATCATTTTCCGCGACGAGTTGCCCAAAACCATGATCGGCAAGCTCTCAAAGAACGATCTGCGCGAGGATTACGAAAAAAATGTCAAAGCCGGGGAATAGCACCTTGAACAAGCACGATGCCGACAAACGCGATCTGTTCGCTATCACCGATCTGGCAAACGAGTTCGGCATTTCCACCCGCGCCATACGGTTTTACGAAACCAAGGGGCTTTTGAAACCCGATCGCCTGGGCTCGACGCGTGTGTTTCGGCGGCGGGACCGCGCCCGGCTGATCCTGATCCTGCGCGGCAAGAGGCTGGGGTTCACCCTGCGCGACATCTCCGAATATCTCAGCCTCTACGATGCCGACAGCACCCGCACCGCCCAGGTCAAGCTGCTCATCGAAAAGGTCGATGAGCGCCTCGGCCTTCTGCGCGCCCAACTCGCCGATCTCGAAACCACGATCTCCGAACTGACCGAAATCCGCCAGCTTGCCGACGACCGCTTGCGCAATGCCACCGCTGAGGGCGAGACGGCGTAAAGCCGGCCGCCCCCGGCGTGACAGGTTCTAGATGTCGAACTTGATCCCCTGCGCCAGTGGCAGCTCGCGCGAATAATTGACCGTGTTGGTCTGGCGCCGCATATAGGCTTTCCAGGCGTCCGACCCGCTTTCGCGTCCGCCCCCGGTTTCCTTTTCCCCACCAAATGCACCGCCGATCTCGGCCCCCGAAGGCCCGATATTGACGTTGGCGATACCGCAATCGGATCCGGCCGCCGAAAGGAAGGTTTCGGTCTCGCGCACATCGGTCGAAAAAATGCAGCTCGAAAGCCCCTGCGGCACATCGTTCTGCAGCGCAATCGCTTCTTCGAGCGTCCTGTAGGTCAGGACATAAAGGATCGGCGCGAAGGTCTCGTGTTTGACGATGGCTGTCTGCTCGACCATCTCGACAATCGCCGGACGCACATAATGCCCGCCCGCGACACCCTCGACCCGCTCCCCGCCGGTCACCCTGCCGCCTTCGGCCTTCGCTTTTTCCAGCGCATGCTGCATGCCGTCAAAAGCTGCCTTGTCAATCAGCGGCCCAACCAGAACGCCCGGCTCCAGGGGGCTGCCGATCGGCAACTTGCCATAAACGCTCTTGAGTTTTTCAACCAGCTGGTCGCGCACATCCTCATGCACGATCAGCCGCCGCAGGCTGGTGCAGCGCTGCCCGCAGGTTCCCACGGCGGAAAAGACGATCGCCCGCACCGCATTGTCGAGGTCCGCCGACGGCGCCACGATCATGGCATTGTTCCCGCCCAGCTCCAGAATGGTCTTGCCGAACCGCTCTGCGACCTTGGGCCCCACGATCTTGCCCATCCGCGTCGATCCGGTCGCCGAAATCAGCGGCACGTCTTTCGAAGCAGTCAGCGCCTCGCCCACATCGGCCCCGCCGATCGCCACCTGCAGCAATCCCTCGGGCGCATCTCCGAACCTGGCCGCGGCTTTGTCGAAAATCTTCTTGACCGCCAGGGCTGTCAGCGGCGTCTTTTCCGAGGGCTTCCAGATCGTGGTATTGCCGCACACCGTCGCCAGCGCGAAATTCCACGCAAACACCGCGACGGGAAAATTGAATGCCGAAATCACCCCCGTCACCCCCAACGGGTGCCAGGTCTCGCGCATGGAATGACCGGGACGTTCCGAGGCGATGGTCAGCCCGAACAATTGCCG
>DFMV01000026.1 GCA_002375765.1 Rhizobiales bacterium UBA3584
CGATTGACTCTTGGTTCGATCTGAGTCCAAATAGAACAAAATAGGAACATTGAGCCATGAACAAAGCCCGCCAGATCGGTGTGCTGCGGGAGGCTCTGGCCAGTCTCGATCCTTTTGGCGAGACCGGGCGGCACGGCGTCTTCACTCTGGGCGCCGGCCCGGTCGATGATGCCTTGGGGGGCGGTCTGGCGCGGGGCGCCGTGCACGAAATCTACCCTGCCCAGGCGTTCGACATCGCGGCTGCTGCAGGATTTGTGACCGGGCTCAGCCTGCGGGCGGCGCCCCGTGCGCCGCTGATCTGGATACGGCACAGGCGCAGCGAAATCGAGACCGGGGCGCTCTACGCCCAGGGATTTGCCGAAATGGGGGTGGCGGGCGACCAACTCGTCGTGGTGCATGTGAGCGATGTAGCCGATGGCTTGCGGGCGAGCCTTGAAGCCTTGCGGTGTCCGGGGCTGGGGGCAGTGATTTTCGAAAGCTGGGGCACTTCAAAACACCTCGATCTCACGGCCAGCCGCAGGCTGTCACTGGCCGCGCAGGACAGCGGGGCCACGGGTCTGGTTTTGCGCGTGATGGCCCAGCCCGAGCCGAGCGCGGCTGCAACGCGCTGGCAGATACAGGCGGCTCCGTCCTCCGATCCGCTTGGCATGCCCGGGCGGGCGGCGTTTTCTGCCCACCTGCTTCGCCAGCGGAGCGGGCCGTCAGGCTGGCGCTGGAATTTGGAATGGAACCATGAAACCCTTGGATTTGCACAAGCCCAGGCGCTATCTGGCGTTGTGGCTGCCCCTCATCGTGACCGACCGATTGGTTCGCCAGGCTGGGCAAAAACGGGGTGATCGTCCTTTGGTGGTCGTTGCCCGCAAGGGCAATATTCTGGCCCTGGTGGGGGCTGATGCCAATGCCCGCCGACAGGGTTTGAAACCCGGTCTTGCTTTTGCCGACGCAAAGGCAAGGGTGCCGCACCTCGACGTCGTCGAGCACGACGAGATGGCCGATGCCGACCTTTTCGAGAAACTGGCCGATTGGTGTGATCGCTACACCCCCTTGGTTGCCACCGAGCCGCCCGACGGGATCGTGTGCGACATTACGGGTGTGCCCCATCTGTTCGGTGGAGAGGCGGGGTTGGTTGCCGATATGGAAACCCGGTTAAGGGCGCAGGGCTTTGCAACCCGCATCGCCATTGCAGGAACGGCGCGCGCGGCACGGGCGCTGGCCCGGTTCGGCAGAGGCGGGATCGTTGCGTCCGGAGCCGAAGCGCATGCTCTGGCCGGCCTGCCGGTCGAGGCGCTCGAAGCGGGGCACAAAACCACTACGGGCCTGCGCCGGGCCGGTCTCACCGCGATCGCCGATCTCGCCGCCCGTCCCAGAAAGCCGCTCGCGGCGCGGTTTGGAGATGAGATGACGGCGGTTCTTGCGCAACTCCTTGGAGAGATCGACCGGCCGATCACCCCGCGCCGACCCCTGCCGGACTTTGTGGCCGAGCAGCGCTTTGCCGATCCCATCGGGCTCATGGACGATATCGTCGCTGCGCTCGCAACGCTTTGCGCAGATCTTTGCAAGAGTCTAAATCGTCATGGACAGGGCGGGCGGTGTTTTGAGGCTGCATTCTTTCGCGCCGATGGCAAAGTTACCCGTATCGAATTGCTCTCGGGACAGCCGCTCAAGGAGGCGGGGGTTCTTACGCGGCTGTTGGAAATGCGGCTCGATGCCCTGGCCGATCCGCTCGATCCGGGTTTCGGGTTCGACATGATCAGGCTTTCGGTGCTGGCGGGTGACGATATGGCCGCGGTGCAGAGCGGGCTTGATGGCAAGGCGATTGCCGCGGTGGAAGTGCGCGATCTGATCGATCGGCTGAGTGCGCGGTTTGGCGCGGACGCGGTGCAGCGATTTGTTGCCAATGACAGCCACCTGCCCGAGCGGGCCGCGCGCGCCATTCCGGCGATCTCGGATGAAAACCCAGGCGGGGCATGGCGGCAGACAGGTCCGTTCGGTGTTCCGGCCCGCCCCCTGTTTCTCTTTTATCCGCCGCCCACCATTGAGGTGATCGCCGAAGTTCCCCATGGACCACCGCGCAGATTTCAGTGGCGACGGGCCTGGTTCGATATCGTCATGGCCGAAGGCCCCGAGCGCATATCTCCTGAATGGTGGCGCAAAACCAGCGATACGCGCACACGCGATTATTTTCGCATCGAGGATGCGTCCGGGCGCCGGTTCTGGGTGTTCCGGTACGGGTTTTACGGCATCGGCACCGAGCCGGTGCGCTGGTATCTGCATGGGGTCTTTCCATGAGCTTTTATGCGGAGCTGGCAACCACGACCAATTTCTCCTTTCTGCGCGGTGCGTCGCACGCTCAGGACATGGTTCTGACCGCACTGTTGCTGGGCCACCAGGGGATCGGTATTGCCGACCGCAATTCGGTGGCCGGGGTGGTGCGCGCCTTTGGGGCGCTGGAAGATCTGCGCAAGGGCGTAAAACCAGTCGACAAGGTGCGCGAAGGGTCGGGACCGGGGGAATATGTGCTGGTGGACCGGCACCCCGAACTCGATTTTCCCTTCACCCTCGCCGATCTTCAGGCGCGCGCGAAAACCTTCAAGCTCGCGGTGGGAGCCCGTCTGGTTTTTACCGATGGAACGCCCGACATCATCGCCTATCCTCAGGACCTGGAGGGATGGGGGAAGCTGTGCCGGCTTTTGACGCGCGGCAATCGCAAGGCGAAAAAGGGCGAGTGTATCCTGACCCTTCCCGATCTGGTTTTCGCCGCATCGGGGCTGAGCCTGATCGTGATGCCCGATGACGAAAAGCCGGGGCTGGACAAGGCTCTCAAGGACCTCTCGCGGGTTTCGGCAACCCTCTGGCTGGGGGTGAGCATGGGGCATAAAAGCAATGATCTGCGCCGTCTGCACCATTTGGGGCTTTTGGCCCAGGCCCATGGGGTGCCGCTGATCGCCACCAATGATGTGCTCTATCACGCTGCCGGGCAGCGCGATCTGCAGGATATTCTCACCTGTATCCGGGAGGGTGTGACGATTGAAACGGCCGGCACGCGGCTGGAGGTCAATGCGGAACGCCATCTCAAGACGCCCGAGGAAATGGAGCGGCTGTTTCACCCATGCCCGCAAGCCATCGCCCAGACCGAGGCGTTCTTGCAGACTATCGATTTTTCGCTCGATCAATTGCGTTATCAATATCCAGAAGAACCTGTTCCCAAAGGATGGACCCCGCAGGCCTGGCTTGAGGAAATCACCTGGCGGCGGGCGGACCTGCGCTACCCCGAAGGAGTGCCTGCAAAGGTCAGAGCCCAGATCGAGAGCGAACTCGCGCTGATCGGGAAGCTTAACTACGCCACCTATTTCCTCACCATCTTCGATATCGTGGAGGTGGCAAGGAGCAAGAACATCCTCTGCCAGGGACGCGGATCGGCGGCCAATTCGGCGGTCTGTTTCGTTCTCGGCATCACAGCAGTGGACCCGGCCGAACATCAATTGCTGTTTGCGCGGTTTCTCTCGGAAAACCGGGGCGAACCGCCCGATATCGACGTGGATTTCGAGCATGAGCGGCGCGAAGAAGTGATCCAGCACATCTACACGACCTATGGCCGGCACCGGGCGGGGATCGCGGCGACGGTGATCAGCTATCGCCCGCGCTCGGCCATCCGCGAGGTGGGCAAGGCGCTGGGGCTGACCGAGGACATCACCTCGCGCATCGCCTCGACCGTCTGGGGAAGCTGGAGCGGGGAGGGGTTGCCGGAAAAGCATATTGAACAGGCCGGGCTCGATCCGTCCAATCCCAATATCGTGCGCGCCGTGAAACTGGCGACACGGCTTCTGGGCTTTCCGCGCCATCTTTCCCAGCATGTGGGCGGGTTTGTGCTGACCCAGAACCGACTGGATGAATATGTGCCCGTGGCCAACGCGGCGATGGAAGATCGAACCTTCATCGAATGGGACAAGGACGATATCGACAGGGTGGGCATGCTCAAGGTCGACGTGCTCGGCCTGGGCATGCTGACCTGCATCCGCAAGGCGCTCGAACTGATCGAGATACATTACGACAGGAAGCTGGGGCTGGCCGATATCAAGGCCACCGATGATGACGCCGAGGGCGTCTTCGACATGCTGTGCGAGGGCGATTCCATCGGGGTCTTTCAGGTGGAAAGCCGGGCGCAGATCAACATGCTGCCCAGGCTCCGACCAAGAGAGTTCTACGATCTCGTCATTCAGGTGGCGATCGTCAGGCCAGGCCCGATCCAGGGCGACATGGTTCACCCCTATCTGCGGCGGCGGAGTGGACAAGAAGATGTCAAATATCCCGCGCCTAAACCGCCCCATGACCCCAACGAATTGCGTACCGTTCTGGAACGGACCAAAGGCGTTCCCCTGTTTCAGGAACAAGCCATGCAACTGGCCATGGTCGCGGCCGAATTCACCGACGACGAAGCCAACGGTCTGCGCAAAGCCATGGCCACGTTCCGCCATAACGGCACCATTGGCCAGTTCAAGACGATGATGATCGAACGCATGGTGGCGCGTGGATATGACGAGGATTTTGCCAGGCGATGCTTTAGCCAGATCGAGGGGTTCGGCGATTACGGCTTTCCCGAAAGCCACGCAGCCAGCTTTGCCAAGCTGGTTTATGTTTCGGCCTGGATCAAGAAATACTACCCCGACGTCTTTGCCTGCGCGCTGCTCAATTCCCAGCCCATGGGATTTTACGCCCCGGCCCAGATCGTGCGCGATGCGCGCGAACATGGGGTTGAGGTGCGACCGATAGATGTCAATTCCAGCACCCATGACAATGGACTCGAAGAGGCGCCGGCCCCCTATTGCGCCCTGCGGATCGGGTTTCGTCAGATCGACGGGTTCAAAAAGGCCTGGAGCGAAAAGCTTGTGGCGCGGCGGGGCGCAAATTATGGGTCGATCGACGATTTCTGGCAGCGCTCGGGCGTGCCGGTGCGGGCGCTGACGCTTCTTGCCGATGCCGATGCGATGGGCTCAATGGGGCTCGGGCGGCGCGAAGCGGCCTGGCGTGTCAGGCGCTTGCCGCAGGACGATCCGCTCCCCCTTTTCGCCGCTGCCCAGGGACGCGAATTGGGGGAGGAAGACGATATGAACCTGCCCGATATGGCGCTATCGGAACATGTGATCGCCGATTATCAAACGGCCCGGCTGTCGCTCAAGGCCCATCCGATGGTGTTCCTGCGCGAACAGTTTGCTGACGAGGGCGTGCTCAGTTGCAAAGGGCTCGACCAGGTGCGCGATGGCAAAATGGTCAAGGTGGCGGGGATCGTTCTGGTGCGGCAAAGACCGGGCAAGGGCAATGCGATTTTCATGACCATCGAGGATGAAACCGGTATTGCCAACGGGCTGATGTGGGCCACACGGTTTGAAAAATACCGGCGCCAGATCATGGCGTCGCGCCTTGCGGTGATCGAGGGGCAGTTGCAAAAGAGCAAGGAGGGCGTGATCCATGTGATCGCCAGCGCGGTCCATGACCGGTCCGATCTGCTTGATTCCCTGGCTATGTCTCACCGCGCCAATCCGCAATTGACGCGGGCCGATGAGGCGACCCATCCCGTACCGCAACGGCTGCACGGTCATCCACGCAACAGACGCGTCGTGCCCAAATCGCGCGATTTCCATTGATCGGGCGCCAGGGTGTCACAAGAAATGCCGACCGCCGGCACGATCGTGGCTCAAGACCTTTATTGGCCGGTTGTGCGAACGACACCAAGAGCGCTTATCCGGTTGGGGAGCGCGGCAAAACAAAGGCTTAGAGCAATCGAGACGCTTCAAAGAAGTGCTGAAATGCACTAAGAGCGGTGCGAAAACAAACGGAGAGCGCACATGGCCAGGGTTGTTGGAACGTTTAACGGACAAGATGTTCATGAGGTGGTTTTGACCTCTCAAACCGGCGTTTCGGTGGCGGTTCTGACCTATGGCGCGCTGGTCCGGGACTGGCGAGTGCCAGTGGGTGGCAAGATGCGCCCGGTGGTCTTGGGGTTTGACAAATTCGATTCCTATCCCGCCCACAGCCCTTATTTCGGGGCCATTGCCGGTCGGGTGGCCAACCGGATCGGCGGCGCGCAATTTACGCTCGACGGCGCGGTTTACCATTTGCCGGCCAATGAAGGACCCAACCAGCTCCATGGCGGCCCTGAAGGCATAGCGCAACAGATCTGGCAAATTGCCAAGGAGAACGCGGACAGCGTCACGCTGACGCTTTCCAGCCCGGACGGTGACATGGGCTATCCGGGCAATCTCGAGATATCGGTCACCTACAAGCTCAAGGGAAACCGGCTGGAGATCGATTTCGGTGCTAAAACCGACAGGCCGACTCCGGTCAATATCGTCCAGCACAATTACTTCAACCTGATGGGACATGGCGATGTGCTCGATCACCGCCTGTCCTTTGCCGCGGGCGCTTACACCGAACTTGGCGAGGGCCAGATCCCGACCGGCGCCATTTTGCCCACCAAAGGCACCGAGCTTGATTTCCGGGAAGCGCGGACCATGCGCCGGGCCGATGGGACCGGCCAGAAGATCGACTGCAATTTCGTCCTCGATACACGACGCGACCAGACCGAACCGGTGGCGGTGGTCGAGGCACCCGACCGCTCGCTGACGCTCAGGATCTATACCGATCAGCCCGGCCTGCAGGTCTATAATGGCTGGAAGCTCGATGTGCCGGTTTCCGGGCTGGATGGAGCGCGCTACGCTGCCTTTAGCGGGCTCTGCCTCGAAGACCAGAATTTCCCCGATGCGATCAACAATCCGCACTTTCCGACGCCGGTGGTGACGCCGGAAGCACCTTATCGGCATTGGTGCGCGATCGAGATTGCCTAGAATTGATCGCTGTTGGACCTAGTGTTGATGCGCGCTGACGGTTCGGCATGACACAGGTTTGAACAAGAATGCAGGGCGGATGCGACCGATCCTGTCAACCTGCTTTGCGTTTTGGCTTGCTGAGCAAACGCCCTCGCGAACAAAGGCGGCGATCAGCACGATTAAACCCGCGCCGAAAATGATGCGCATCACACCAACATTGAGCTTTAACGGCAAAGCGCGAAATAGCGGATGCAGCTTTGGGGGGTAGTCCCGATTGCTGCATTTGTCTGCCAGCATTCCTGGATTGAAAGCAACGCGATCGGCCATCGCGATTGTCGCTCTGGGATCCGCCGCATTTAGGGCACAGTTGGTCACACATTTGGACGACACGGCATCCCGGCGTTGCACCGGATGGGGCTGTGAAGTAAGTGCAGTTTTCAGTCACGATGAGAGAAACCTATGCGTCTTGCGATCTTTGGAACCGGTTATGTCGGTCTTGTGACCGGCGCCTGCCTTGCCGATGTCGGCCATCAGGTGCTCTGCGTTGATGTGGATGCAGACAAAATTGCGCGTCTTAATGCTGGTGAAATCCCGATTCATGAGCCGGGACTTGACGAGGTGGTGGCCCGAAATGTCGAGATCGGCACACTCAAATTCACCACAGACATTGCAGGGGCCGTGTCTCACGGCCAGGTGCAGATGGTTGCCGTGGGCACACCGCCCGACGAAAGCGGCGCTGCCGATCTGCAATATGTCCTGGCTGTCGCCGAATCCATCGGCAAGGCGATGGACAGGCGCAAGATCGTGGTGGTCAAGTCCACTGTGCCCGTCGGAACCAGCGACAAGGTGCGGGTCAGATTGGCCGAGGTTCTGGCGGCTCGGGGGTCTTCGCTCGAATTTGACGTGGTCTCGAATCCCGAGTTCCTAAAGGAAGGTGCCGCGGTCAACGATTTCCTCAAGCCCGACCGCATTATTGTGGGAACGGCCACCGAGCATGCGCGCGAGGTGATGAAGGAGCTTTACGAACCTTTCAACCGCAATCACGACCGCACGATCTATATGGATGTCCGCTCGGCGGAACTCACCAAATATGCCGCAAATGCCATGCTTGCGACCAAGATCAGCTTCATCAACGAGATCGCCAATCTTGCCGAACGGCTGGGGGCCGATATCGAAGAGGTGCGCCGGGGCATCGGGGCCGATCCGCGTATCGGGTATCATTTCATCTACCCTGGGTTGGGCTACGGCGGCTCGTGCTTTCCCAAGGATGTGCAGGCGCTGGTGCGCACGGCAATCGATATCGGTTATGATGCACCCCTGATCGCTGCCGTCGAAGCTGTGAATAACCGTCAGAAGACCACGTCGTTTGACAAAATGGCCAGCCATTTCGGTGGCGCCCCAGGTCTTAAGGGTAAGCGGATCGCAATCTGGGGATTGGCATTCAAGCCCAACACCGATGACATGCGTGAAGCGCCATCCCGCGTGCTGATTGAAGCGCTGTGGTCGGCCGGTGCAACCGTTGTCGCTTACGATCCCGTTGCCATGAACGAGACCGCGCGGATCTATGGCGAGCGCGACGATCTCATTTTGGCCAAGGACAAATACGCGGCGCTCGACGGTGCCGATGCCCTGGCCATCTGCACCGAATGGCAACAGTTCCGGGCGCCAGATTTCGATGAAATGGCGGAACGGTTGGCAACGAAACTGATTTTCGATGGCCGCAACATCTATGCCCCTGACAGGCTCAGCCGCGACGGCTGGACCTATATCAGTGTGGGGCGCGCGCCGGTTTATCCGCAGCTCGAAGCTGTCGAGAAGGTTTCGTGAAGGTCCTTGTCACCGGCGCTGCCGGCTTTATCGGCTATCATGTTGCCCGGCGTCTGATCGAGCGCGGCGACAGTGTCGTTGGGTTCGACATTGTCAATGATTACTACGATCCGGCGCTCAAAAAAGCCCGCCTTGCCCAGCTCGATGAACTCGGTCGCACCCAGGGCGCCCAATACCGCTTCATCCGTGCCGACCTGGCTGATCGCGTCGCAGTCGAGGCCGCGTTTGCGGGCGAAAAATTCGATCGGGTGATCCATCTCGCCGCCCAGGCTGGCGTGCGCTATAGCCTCGAAGATCCGCACTCTTACGCGCAATCAAACCTCGTCGGCTTTACCAACATTCTCGAAGCCTGCCGGCACAATGGTGTTGGCCAGCTTACCTACGCCTCGACCTCGTCGGTTTATGGTGCAAACACCAAAATGCCGTTTTCCGAGCATGATGGCGCCAATCATCCCCTGCAGTTCTATGCCGCAACCAAGCGCGCAAACGAGTTGATGGCCCATTCCTACTCGCATCTGTTTGCCCTGCCGACCACGGGCCTGCGCTTTTTTACCGTCTATGGCCCCTGGGGGCGGCCCGATATGGCGCTGTTCAAGTTCACACGCGCCATCCTCGCGGGCGAGCCGATCGATGTGTTCAATCACGGCAACCACACGCGCGATTTCACCTATATCGATGACATCGTCGAAGGTGTGATCCGCGCGTCCGACACCCCTGCCTCCCCCGATCCCGATTGGGATGCCGCCGCGCCCGATCCGGCCCGGTCAAACGCTCCTTTCCGCATCTTCAACATCGGCAATTCCGATCCGGTCAAGCTCGCCGATTATATCGATGCGCTCGAAGAGGCGCTGGGCAAAAAGGCCGTTCGCAATCTCCTGCCGCTGCAGCCCGGCGACGTGCCCGATACGTTTTCGGACACCACAGAGCTGACGGCCGCCACCGGTTATCGTCCTTCCACTTCGGTGCGCGAGGGTGTGGCGCGGTTTGTTGCGTGGTATCGCGCACATTACGGCGAGTAGGCGAAAGCACGACGCACAGCGGTTCTCGCAGGAAAGGCATCGCTCATTTCTGGTTTGCCCCTCAATCTGCAGCGCCTCGACTTAGCTCACCGAGACAGTTGAACAGACCGAGCGGGGGCGAAGACTCTTCGCCCAAAAATTGCGCCTGCTGTCTCGGAGAGAAACCAGAGAGTCTGAGCGGTCATAGAATCTGCACCGTGGAACATCCCAATTGGCTGAGCTGATGCAGGCACGAGCTCTCCCGATGCGACTAACCTCTCAGACAGATCGCTCAATGGTCTTGGGTCAGAGCGAGTGACCACCCTGACGGAGGTGATCGCGAGGAAGCCTGCAAGCACCAACTCAGCGCCAACTGAGAGACGGCGTGCGCAAGCTTCACGCCCAGCCGGTCGTCGGCATCGACGTTGAAATGATCGCGATCAGCACCGCGATCATGGCAAAGACCAGCGTCAGCATCTTGCCAGAAACGTTGCCGCCAATGACCTTGCCCGGGCGCTGGCTGGCGATGTTGCTTGAGCTTGGCCAGTGTGCTCGAGGTGCCTGAGCCGCCAGACAGCCTCAACGCGCGGTGCAATTCTCCCACTTGGCCCCTTGTCGGAATGCCCCTTGAACCCATTGGGGCACATTTGGCGCATGTGAGAGATCATTCCGGGGGCAACTCCTCCTCACGTCTCAAACCCATTCCGTGCCAAAGGGCGTAGCGCCCGTCGGGCTGCCGCCACCAGCGCCTGCCGCCGCGGATGATGGGCTTGCCCATTCGCTTGTATCTCTGCCAGACGCCGAGCGAGAGCGCCGCGACGGAAAGCGCCTTGAGCCAGAGCATCGGGTTAGTCCGCCACCAGGAAGCAGTCGATTTTCAGGGCACCGCTCTCGTCGGTCATACGAATGATGTTTTCATCGTGCGCATGCCCCGCGCCGGCAGGCGAAAATTCGTAACGCGCCGGCCAGCCGGCATAGGCACCCCCATTCCAGGAGATATAGCCACTGACTGGATCGAACGAGTAGCCGCCTTCCACCTCACCAACCAAATAGGTGGCATTGGTGAGGTCGATCCAGCCAATGGTGGTCATGTATTGACGGCAGACATAACGGCCAAGAGGAGGCTGCCCATCGGCCTCTGTCTGTGTCTGGACCTGTTCCGGAAGCACGACGGAACGCGGGATCTGTTCACTGAGCACGCGGCAACTGGTCAGCTGGAACGTTCCCCAGCCCCAAGAACTGTCGTCGCCCTGCACGATCAACTGAGCACCGGGCGTAAGGTGCGCCAGCTGCGCCCGGTGACCTTCATCGAAGGTGCACATCGCAATTCCGAACGGCCCATCTGTCAGTCGAACGTAGTCCGAGCCAACGCTCTGCAGAGTGCCGGCGAGGGTCACCGTGCGTTCTTCGAAGCGCTGCCGAGCCGCAGCGAGATTGTCTTTATATGCCTCACCGATCTCAGCCAGGGTGGCTTTCAGCGCTGGTAGTGTTGGAGACTGCTGCCCACCACTCACCGGCGCGGCAGCGGTCGGGGGGTGAACCGCACGCATCCGGTCTGGCGCCATCGCGAAAAGCAACTCGCTCCCGCTGTAACTGGTGTTGAGAACATTACAGGACACCTCTCCGAATTGATCGGGCCCAATCACGATCCCCTTGTACCACGCCCCACCGACAAGAATTTCGATCTCATTACCCGGCCCGCACAGCGCCCGCCAAGCCGCCTGCGAGGGCTCACCGGGAATCGGGGCGGGTCCGGTTGGCGGGCCCGGCACCCCCGGCGCCTGGACTGCACGCATCCGCTCGGGTGCCATGGCGAACTGCATTTCATGTCCGGCGTAGCTGGTGTTGAGAACGTCGCAATAGGGTTCGCCGTTAACGTCTGGACCGGCAACAGCCCCACGATACCAGGAGTTCCCCACAAGGATCTCGACTTCATTGCCCGGCACGCACAGCGCCCGCCAGCCTTGTGCGCCCTGCTGCGCCAGGCTCGGTCCTGCAACCAGTGGCGCCATCACAACAAGCATCGCGATAACTGCCAGCCGCCTCCAATAGGCCATCGGCTTCATGATTCTCCCCAATCTTGTGACAAACGTGCTGTCACACCCCCAACTTTGTAGCCCTTGGTCACGGGCAAAGGCGAGCCAATTTCGCGTGGTTGTGCACAATGATGGAAAAAAGTGTGATCCGCCAGATTACTGCTCGCAGTGGCAAACTGGATGGCGGGTGGCGGTTATGTGGGCGTTCGGCCAATTGTTGCCAAACCCCGCCAGTGTGTTCTGGCTCCGGACACTCCGGTGTGAAGAACGGGCCAATCGTTATCGCTCATTCACCCTGTTTCCGGGGCTGCCAAGGGCGCAAATCCGACATGTGAAAGGCGTCTTCCCAATTGACCCCTGCATGCGGGCAGGGCCGTCTGCGGTCGTCCAGAGCTCGGGCGGCCTTTTGTTGCGCCCAAGATCTCTTGTCGTTTGCGCTGGAAAAGCAAAGAAACATTGCTGGCCGGGACAACCAGCAGCCTGAGTGACTGTCAGGCCGGGCGCAACTGACGTGTTTCCCGGTGGTGTTACTGGGCTTACAATGGGATGGCATCTATCGCAGAGCGAACTGCCGCCCAGCTGATTTGACGTTAGAGGACGTGTCCCCGTCTTCAGCGAACGCCCTCACCTGATCTCGACCACCTTTTTTGGCCTGATACAAGGCGGCGTCCGCTTCCCATTGCAACTCGTCAGGAGTACAGTCCTGATAGTGTATGCGACCGGAAATACCAATACTTATGGTGACGAAGCCAAACGGTGACCCCGGGTTTGGCAAGCGGGCCCGAGCGAGTGCGCCGCGAATACGTTGCGCGACTGACGCAGCGTCCTTTGATGATGTTCCGGGCAGGATGATGAGGAACTCTTCACCACCATAGCGGGCAACATGGTGTGAATCGCTCCGAACGTTGCTGTCGATGATGGCAGCGACTTCTACCAGGCAACGGTCCCCCTCAGCGTGGCCGTAATGATCATTGAGCGCTTTGAAATAATCAATGTCGCACATGAGGATCGCGATATCTGCCCTTGATACGTTGGAACTGCGGGCCAGTTCAGCAAAGAGTTCTGACATCCATCTCCGATTGGCTGCACCTGTCAGGGGGTCAATTTTCGATAGTCGATTGGAGTGAACCCCTAGGACT
>DFMV01000037.1 GCA_002375765.1 Rhizobiales bacterium UBA3584
CCACTTTGTCAACACGACCTAGTGCTCATGGGATCGTAGGTTGGCTTGGAAACCATAATAGTGTAGCCGCCCTTGACCGCCTTGAGAGTGGCGGTGCCGGATGCATCGGTTCGGGCACGGTAAGGATGCATCACGACGTTGGCACCGGATATCGGCGCGCCGGTTTCTTTAGATACTGCTTCGATGGTAACCCTCACCTGCGGTGTGGGCATCACCCGAAGCTTGAACGCATAATGACCTTCGTCATGCGCTATCGCATCGCCAGCCGAGGGGACAACGGCCTGCCAGTTATACGCGCCGTCTTGTCGGGGTGCCGTTATCTCGACTTCGGCAACATGAAGGCCTTCACCTTTGCGGAGAGGCGGTCGAGTGGATAGTCAGACCCCAATGCACCAATGAGGGTTGGCAGATCCATTTCCACGGGTGGACAGGATTTTACCCGCTTGAGGGCGTAATAGCGCCTCTGACACACCAATACGGGACGCATGCCGTGCCGCTCAGCATCGCGGAGCCTGCCCCATATCTCGATCGGCGGTTCGACGACCTCGGCATCGCACTGGAATTCGTCTCCGCCAGCCAGAGCACAGTCACCCTGCTCTGCCACGCGCTGCGCCAGTTCGCCCAGGGTGATGTCGCCATACCGGCTGCGCATCTTGTCGGCCCTCATCTCCCCGCGTGCGGCGGCCAGCGAAAAAATGCGCGGGGGAGGCGAACCTTTTCGGGGCGGCTGCATCAAAGGCAGCGTGAGGCAATCCGCCTCGAGCCGAAAGGAAACGCCATGATTAGGAGAATCGCGTTGATCGCCGTGGGCCTAGGGATGCTATCCGCGCCGGGATGGGCGGAGGACGGGAATGCACTGCTGCAGGCACCGCCGCCTGAGCCGTATGTCAAGGTCAGCGACGTGCTGCCGCTGCCCGAGTTTCTTCCCGGATTGGGGATGCTGTTCGTCGATCCCGATACGCTGCCGGCCGGGCCGTTCCTGGCCTACGACCATGACGGCAAGCTGTCGGCGACTGTCTATATGACCCCGATCGGGGAGTTGGAGGGCGGTGTCGCTTATGATGGGCTGGCGCTCGGGCTCGATACCGTGACGTCCACGGACATCTACTACAATGCCGGCCACCCAGGCGTCGAGGCACCGCACGCGCATGTGGTGCTCTACCATGACGAGGGCGCCAAAGAGAGACTGGCGGAATGAGCCCGACGCGGCGAAACGTGCTCGGGATGGGGGGCGGCGCATTGGCCGCCCTCGCGCTGGGGCTGCCGGCACGGGCGCAGACGGCTGTGACGATCGCCATGAAGGGGACGCCGCGCGGCGAGAGCGCCTGGTTCGAGCCCAACGGCATCGCGGTGCCAATGAAAACGCGCATACGCTTCGTTAATGACGATCCGGGCAACAGCCATACGGCGACCGCCTATCACCCCGACCTGTTTGGCCGGGGGAGACGCATCCCCTCGGCCGCCGAGCCGTGGGACAGCGGTTTCCTCCTGCCGGGCGAGAGCTTCGAGGTCGTGCTGTCGGCGCCAGGGGTATACGATTACTACTGCATTCCGCACGAACTGCACGGGATGGTGGGGCGTATCGTCGTCGGCACGCCCGAGAATTCCGGCTGGGGAGCGGAGCAGGCGGAGGTGGACGACCTGCCCGAAGCCGCGCTGGCCCATCTGGCGCCAGT
Source organism: Rhizobiales bacterium UBA3584 (assembly GCA_002375765.1). Taxonomy (GTDB): domain Bacteria; phylum Pseudomonadota; class Alphaproteobacteria; order Rhizobiales; family Devosiaceae; genus Pelagibacterium; species Pelagibacterium flavum. The sequence goes on from DFMV01000037.1 coordinate 1,677, forward strand.
TGAGCAGATCTTTGATGCGGGTCAAATAACCAGCAGGTGACACATGCTCAAGACCATCATCCAGTCGGCCGGGCATGAGAAAGGGCCGAGCGAAGAGAACCTGGTGGCAGGTGCGCGGACAGGGGATCAGGCTGCGGTCCGCGAACTGATCCGCCGGCTCAATCCGCGGCTGTTTCGCGTGGCCCGTGGCATCGTGGATTCCGATGCGGAAGCCGAGGAGGTGGTGCAGGAAGCCTATATGGCGGCCTTCACCAAGATCGACACCTTTCGCGGCGATGCACGGTTTTCAACCTGGATCACGCGGATTGCGCTCAACGCGGCAGCGATGCTCAGGCGGTCGGCTAGATCCCATGAGAGCTACGATACGTTGATCGAGGTCGGTGGGGACCAGACTCGAGTGGTGACGTTTCCCATGACCGAAACCGAACGCCCCGAGGCTGCTATGGCAAGACGAGAGGTTCGGGACATGCTGGAGGTGGCGATCGGTTCGCTGCCGACTCAGTTGCGAGTGGTGTTTCTCATGCATGAGAGCGAGGGCATGGATATCAGATCGATCGCCCGGGACCTGAGCCTCAATCCGATCACGGTCAGGACGCGGCTGTTCCGGGCGCGGCGGCGGATGCGGGCGTTAATGGAAAAGGAAATGGCCGGAGGCTTTGCCAGCGTGTTTCCCTTCGACGGCAAGCGCTGTCACGCACTCACCGAAAGGACGATCCAGGGCCTTGCTGTACGAGGCGTAGTCAGACGCTGACCGGTCGGCGTTGCCGGCCGCGTAACGAAAACGGGCAGTAGCGGCGGGGTTGGGTAAGGAAAACGCGCAGTTTTTGCGGATGGCCCGTGAAGGCGGCCAAGTTAGAGGTGGCCTCGATCTTCAAGATCGTAACCTTCGCCGGCGCGCTCGACTCCGGCGCATTCGCTCTGAACGATGCTTCAATGCTAGCACCAGCGTCCGCTTTGGCCGCTACCACGATTTCGGACTAGTTCGGCCGGAGTAGCGTTCTGATGGTGCCGGAGGTCTTCCGATATTCCTCCAACATCGGCACGATCCGCATTATGCAAGCCATGGGAAGGAGCACTTCCGGGCCTTTCTCACAGCATGGGGTTCGACGACAGACCGCAGATCGAAATGACCGATTCCGCAATTTCGGCGAGCTTGCTTTTCCGATGTCGTGGCCGCGACGGCGTCTTACGGTCACGGACTGAGCTTTACTCCGCTTCAGATGCGTGTGGCGCAGAGTGCCATGGTCAATGGAGGGTATCTCCTCCAGTCACGCTGTTCAAGCGAGACGCCTCCGATGCGGACGTAGCCTCGCGAGTCCTCAGCGCACAAACCAGCGATCAACGGAAGGATCGGCCCGCCGCGCCAGCTCCATGCCGGGAGCTGAAGGCGGGGCGCCAAGACCGGGACCGCCGAAAAGGTCATCAATGGCCGCTACACGGGCGAGAGCATTACGACCTTCTTCGCGGCAAGTTTTCCAATTGACGCGGCGAAATACACGATGATCGTCATGATAGACGAGCCCGAGCCAGAAGAACCGACAGCATGGCGAACGGCCGCCTGAGACACAGGCGACACAACCGGTCGGGTTATTGCACGCACCGGTCCCATGCTTGGGCATAGTTCCCGATACCGTGATCGCGGACTGATAGGATCCCAGGCAGGGAGGCTTCCTGCCCGGTCCGTACCGTCACGTGGCGGCCAGCGCCTGATCCACGTCAGCAACAATGTCCTCGATATCCTCGATGCCGACGGATATGCGCACCAGGTCTTCCGAAACACCTGCCGTTTTAAGTTCTTCCGGGCTAAGCTGGCGATGCGTCGTGGTGGCGGGGTGACAGGCCAGTGTTTTGGCATCGCCGATGTTGACAAGTCGATAGACCATCTTGAGGTTGTCGATGAACCGGCCTCCCGCCTCGCGGCCGCCTTTGACCCCGAAGCTGACGATACCCGACGCCTTGCCCTTATAGAGCCGGTCGCAAACCGCCTTGTAAGGACTGGACTCAAGCGCGGCGTAGTTGACCCAGCCGACCTTCGGGTGCTTTTGGAGATATTGCGCCAAGGCGAGGGCGTTCTCGCAATGGCGCTGCATGCGCAGGCCGAGGGTTTCGAGTCCCATAAGGATCAGGAAGGCGTTCTGCGGGGCGAGCGCCGCGCCCGTGTTGCGCAGAGGTGCGACGCGGCATCGTCCGATATAGGCTGCAGCGCCAAGCGCCTCGGTATAGACCACGCCGTGGTAGGAGGGATCGGGCTCGTTGAGGATCGCAAAGCGGTCCTTGTTGGCTGCCCAGTCAAACTTTCCCGAGTCGATGATGATGCCGCCGATCGAATTGCCATGCCCGCCAATATATTTGGTCAGCGCATGCACGATGATATCGGCGCCCAACTCGAACGGACGGCACAAATAGGGGGTGGCGACCGTGTTGTCGACGATGAGCGGAACCCCGTGACGATGGGCGACTTCAGCGAGCTTTTCGACATCGACCAAGTTTCCGGCCGGGTTGCCGATCGATTCGCAGAACACCGCCTTGGTATTGGCGTCGATCAGCCGGTCGAACGCCTCGAAATCGTCACCCTTGACCATGCGCACCTCGATCCCCTGGCGCGGCAGCGCATGCATGAACAGATTGTATGTGCCGCCATACAGCTGGCTGACCGAGACGATATTATCACCGGCCCCGGCGATGGTCTGGATGGCGTAGGTGATCGCCGCCATGCCGGAGGCCACGGCGAGCGCCCCGATCCCGCCCTCCATAGCTGCCATACGCTGCTCGAGCACCGCATTCGTGGGATTCATGATGCGGGTATAGATGTTGCCCTCGACCTTGAGATCGAACAGGTCCGCGCCGTGCTGAGTGTCATCGAAAGTATAGGACGTGGTCTGGTAAATGGGCACCGCCGCGGACTTGGTCGTGGGTTCAGGCGTATAGCCGTGGTGCAGGGCAATGGTATCGAGCTTCATGGGAACACCTCCAATTGTGGGCCGAACCATAGTTGATTTCCCGGTGCCACGGGCGCGCCGAAATGAGAACGGTTTCTCAATTATTGCGCTTCCCGGGACATAATTATCCCCAGGAGTGCCGGGTGGCCCCGCCGCTTCGAAACGGTAGGACCATCCTGGACTTTCTCTAAATTACGCCGAGCGCCGTCATCGCGTCGGCCACCCTCACGAAGCCGGCGATGTTGGCACCGGCGACGTAGTTGCCGGGCAGGCCGTATTCGTCGGCGGTGCTGGCGCAGCGGGCGTGAATATCGATCATGATCTCTTCAAGCCGCTCCTCGGTCTGCTCGAAAGACCAGGAATCGCGCGAGGCGTTCTGCTGCATCTCAAGAGCGCTGGTCGCCACCCCACCGGCATTGGTGGCCTTGCCGGGCCCGAACAGGACGTTCCCATGCTCGAACAGACGCACCGCTTCGGATGTGCAGGGCATGTTGGCCCCCTCGCCCACGGCGACGACACCGTTCTCGATCAGGGTCCTCGCGTCGCGCCCGGTCAATTCGTTCTGGGTGGCCGCCGGAGCGGCGATGTCGCAGGGGACATCCCAGATGGCACCATTGGCGGAGAAGTGTGCGCCATTGCCCTTGAGTTCGGCGTATTTCTCGATGCGGCCGCGGCGGTTCTCCTTGATCTCCTTGACGAGATCGAGATCGATTCCAGCCTCATCGACCACGTAGCCGCCCGAATCCGAACAGGCGACCACGATGCCGCCGAGTTCTTGAACCTTCTCAATGGTGTAGATCGCCACGTTCCCCGAACCCGAGACAACGACCCTACGACCGTCAAAATCCTGTCCTCGTGTCTTGAGCATTTCGCGGATGAAATAGACGGCCCCATAACCGGTTGCCTCTTTTCTCACGCGCGAGCCGCCCCAGGACAACCCCTTGCCGGTCAGGACGCCGGACTCGTAGCGATTGGTGATCCGCTTGTACTGACCGAACAGATAGCCGATCTCGCGCTGTCCAACGCCGATATCGCCCGCAGGCACATCGGTATATTCTCCGATATGGCGGTAAAGCTCGGTCATATAGGATTGGCAGAAGCGCATGATCTCCATGTCGGAGCGTCCCTTCGGATCGAAATCGGAACCGCCCTTCCCTCCTCCGATCGGCATGCCGGTCAGAGCGTTTTTAAACACCTGCTCGAAACCGAGAAACTTGACGATGCCGAGATTGACGCTCGGATGAAAGCGCAGGCCACCCTTATAGGGGCCGAGCGCGGAATTGAACTCCACCCGGAATCCGCGGTTGATCTGGATTTGGCCACGGTCAGCCACCCACGGCACGCGGAAGACGATCTGCCGTTCGGGCTCACACAGCCGTTCGATCAATCCGGCTTCTGCATATTCGGGATGCTTGGCCACCACCCGGCCCAGGCTGTCAAGAACCTCTCGCACGGCCTGATGGAATTCGGGCTCTCCGGCGTTGCGCTGTGTCACCGTTGAATATATTGGGCCGAGCGTGTCGTCGCTTGCACTCATGGTCGGGTTGCTCCTTGCGAACTGCAGGCATTGGTTGGCATTGGGCACGGGCGGAGAGAACTAAGCCGCCGACGGACCGGGATCGTCGTCAGGGACTGGTTTGCGCGATCTGCCATCGAGCGTCGCGCCGCGACGCTCCTGGCTGGTCATGAGTGTCGGCCTGGAACGCGGCTGCACGGCCCGGTGTTCAGCCTCGGGCTGGTAGAGAACCTTGAGGATCTCGATCTGCTCGGTTCGGTCGCCGAGATCAATCACAACGCGCGCGCCTTCAGCAAGGCCGAGCATCTCGATACCACGAACGGTTGTCAGCAATTGATGGCCCGCGCCTGGGACATAGTGGATTTCCGTAACCAGCGTCCGCTCCTCGGGTGGACGGTCATCGATGCCGAGCCGGACACGCGATCCCAGCGTCACGATGGTGGCGGGCATATCCTCGGCAAAGACAATCTGAGCGAGTTGAAGCTTGCGCCGCGCGGCCGTGACCAGGGCTTCGTCATTGTGTGGAGGGTCGGAGAGGAGGGCCTCAAGAATCGAAAAATCTCGTGGGGTAAGTTTTGGTAGTTGGACGTCGTTCATGGCTGTGTCCTCGGCAATCTGAAGGGGTAACAGAACACGCGGCCAGACCGGCATCTCGGCCGGCCTGGCCCTGGCGGCAGAATTTAACCACCCGGGCAGTATCGGCGGACAAAGAGGAAGTGACGCAGATCATGCCTGCGCTTTCTGCTCGACCTTCAGAACCGTCAAAGAAAGCTCGCGCCCGTCTCGAGCCTCCCAGGGAATGGACTGGCCTTCCGCGAGGCCAATCAATGCCGCTCCGATCGGCGTGAGCACCGAAATCTTGCCCTCGGATACATTCGCTTCATCGGGATAGACGAGTTGGAAGGTCTGATTAAAACCGTCGCTGGTCGTGAACGAGGCGGTCGAACCCATCCCGATCACGTTATCGGGCACCTTGTGCTGCGCCACGACACGCGCGCGTTCAAGTTCGGTAAGCAATTGTTCGGCAAGCTGTGCGAGCGGCCCCGACAGACCATTGGCCATCGTCATCAGTCGGCCATGGTCGTCAACACCGATGACCAGCTTGGGAAGGGGAGCAGGTTTCTTGTTTGCTTTGGACATTCTGACACACGATCATTACCGGCCGATCGAGGCAGGCCGGATGAAATTTTGGAAAAGTTTGGAATGCGCGCATTTTTGCGCTGATCGTGGAGAAAAATGATCTGCGCGCTCCCGAAGCCCGGAAGGCGCATGGCCGAGCTTCGGGCTACAGTCCTATGACGGGCTGGCCTTTGTGCATCTTCAGCAAAGCAAGTTGCGCTCGGATAACCATGAGCGCGAGGCTAGACTTTTGGCGCGCAAAGTCAAGGGAAGCTGTTTTCGAGCAACGGTGTGGTTGCCAAGGTCGAGCGGGTCTCGCACAGGCCAACTTCATCTTCTCGGACGCCGCCACCGCCACTGCACTCCCGTCTGCGCCAATGAGGGCGCAAACCGGTCGCGGCAGCTTCCCGCTGTAGCGCGAATGTAACACTCCCCCGTTCAGCCCTCCATATCACCGCGTTGTGAGCGGGCATGATCTTTTGATGTCCACGTTCTTCGGCTACCCCGGCGTCATGATCCGTCTTGTTCCCATATTGCTCATCGCCGTTGGCCTCGCCTTTGCCGCCACCGTGTTCGCCGCGGCGCAGACGCCTGCGACCGAAGCGCCTCTGGCGGCCTGCGTCATCGGCGATGAACTGGGAAACCAGCAGATGCCGAAGTCACTGGAGCGCTGCGGCAAGTTTTCAAGCTTTGGACTGCTCGCCGCGCCGTGCCAGGTGGAAAAGGCGCTGGAGCGGACCGCGAGTGAGATATTTCCCCGTTTATCGTGCGGGGCCGCAGAACCACCTGTGTTGGCCGGGGCGCGCGAAGTCATCCTTTTGATCGACATTCCGCCGCCCAAGGCCTGAGCCTTCACGTCCTCACCTGTAGTCTCAACTGGCTGGACCCATGGCGGTTTCCGGCACAACCAACCTGCGTGCAATGAATGAAATCATGTTGACCCGCCGTCGATTTCTTGTCGGCGCATCGAGCCTCGTCGCGCTGACCGCGACCGGGTGTACCACCACCACAACGCCGGTTCGGCCCGAGCCGCAGTTGCCGCCGCCGATCCCCGAACATGTGCGCCGGATGTATGCGGCCATGCCCGGCGAGGAGTTTCCAGTTCCCGCCGTCAATCTGCGCCATGTCGACCCGCAGTTCTTCCGGACCGAGGTCGATTACACCAGTGGCGAAAAGCCGGGCACTGTAGTGGTCGATACCGCCCGGTTCTACCTCTACCACGTGCACGAAAACGGGCGGGCCATGCGCTATGGCGCCGGTCTTGGCCGTGCCGGCTTCGAATGGTCGGGTCGTGGACACATCGCCTATGCGCGCGCATGGCCGGTCTGGACTCCGCCTGCCGAGATGATCGCGCGCGAACCCGAGCTCGAGCAATGGCGCAACGGCCAGCCGCCGGGGCTCGACAACCCCCTCGGCGCGAGGGCGCTCTATATCCATCAGGGCAATCGCGACACGCTCTACCGCATCCACGGTACGGGTGAGGCCTGGACCATCGGCAAGGCCGTCTCCTCGGGCTGCGTGCGGCTTTTGCATCAGGACGTCATCCACTTGGCCAAGCAGGTACGGCCGGGCTCGGCTATCGTTGTGATCTGACATCAACCTGAAGGCGCGCCGCCAACGCCGCGCGCCTTTAACCTCCGCCGCATAGCCTGCAAAACCTGCGTCAAGGTCAACGAAAGGCCAGTGTGACATCGGGAACCTTGACCGTGGGCATCGGGCACTTTGCGTCGCAGCTTTTGAGAAAGTCACCAAGCATCTTGGACGAGCGAAACGGGGTCGGATGCTGAATGTCGGCCTTCTCCGTCTTCTTACTACAACCTGACAGTCCGGTAATGACGGTAAGCTGACATATTCCGCACTAATTCAGTATCGTTCGGTTGGCTCGTTCTGCAGCACCCGCTGGACGTTCGCTCGCACCCTATCTATGGTCGGCAATCTCTTCCTGCGACTGGACTGTTGACGATGCCGTCGATCGAAATTCTCATTGCCTTCTTTGCCGCAACGTCGGTATTTGCCTATATGCCTGGTCCCGCCATGCTCTATGCAGCGGCCCAGGCCATTGCGCGTGGACGCAGGGCCGGGTGGATGGCGGCACTGGGTATCCATATCGGCGGCTATGCACATGTCGTTGCCGCAGCTGCTGGATTGGCAGTGCTATTTGAGATCGTTCCACCACTCTACCTCGCCTTGAAGCTGGTTGGCGCTGCCTATCTGGTCTGGCTGGGGCTGAAGCTGTTCCTGGCGAAGGAGACTCTTGCGACGTCCAACATTCAAGTGGAGGCAAAGGCACCGCGTCGGGCCTTCTGGGAAAGCATCACCGTTGAAGTCCTCAACCCCAAGACCGCCATCTTCTATGTCGCGTTCCTGCCCCAGTTCACCGACGCTGCCACAGGTTTCCCGGTATGGATGCAACTGCTCATCCTTGGCACAATCGTCAACGTTATGTTTTCGAGCGCAGACGTTCTCTGTGTATTACTTGCCGACAGGGTCAAAAAATTCCTTAGCTCATCACGGTCGGCGAATCGTCTTGCTCAGCGTACTGGCGGCGGCATTCTGATGGCTTTGGGGATAAATGTTGCGCTCAGCCGCCAGTAACCGCGCCCTGTCTACAGACCTTGCTTGAGTGCGTGCAGTTTGCAAGCCCGCCTACAGTCGCCGCTGGGAGAAAGCAGGCAGTCCGTCATCGACCCCGGTTTCAGACGTTCGTCGCGCCGCCATCTCCGCCCGAAACTTGTCATCCATTCGGTTAGGTCAAGAGTCGAGGCGGCCGGAGTTGAGCTAAGACTGCGATTGCCGTTTTGGGAACTTCTCTCTGAGCATGTCCAAGTTGAAATCCCACAGACCCCTTTCCTCAATCGCGGGCATTAGCTCCTCGACCGGCGTATGCGTTTCAAACAGAGTCATGTCCTGCAAAGACGAATTGACCATGTCCTGAAGATAAATGCCGATCGGTTGCCGATCCTCAAAGAAGCTGGTTCTGAACAGCGACAACCAGCCCAGGGCCGTAGCGTAACGACCGAACCGGGTTGAGGTGACCGGTCCCGTGCTGTCAGACCGGCCTCGTGCGCAACTGGCCTTCATAGTCACGCTTGCCAATCGGGACCCCGCTCGTGCGAAGGATGTCATAGGCCGTGACGGCGTGAAAATGAAAATTTGGCAGCAGAAATGACAAAAGAAACGTTTCCGATGTGAAGGCCGTCGGCCACGGGCTGACATGCGCAATCAGGATGTCGAGCTCCTTGCTGGAGCAAGAGTTCACCTCATCTGGCTTAAACGCTACCAGTGCCGATTCCGTCCGTGCTATACGCGCCTGCAAGTCAGCAAAGGGGACAACTTGAGTAAGGTCCGGAGGCGTCCAGGCACCGGTCCGCATAGCTTCGATCCCCCAAACGGAATAATTTTCAACGCATTCGATCTGGAACCAGAACGGCGCCATATCTTGGTAGAGGCGCGCCGTCACAAGATCGTCCGGATCGGTGCCGGTCGCTTCGCAATGGGCGGCGGCCTTTTTAAGGAAGCCACCGACCGCACGTACCGTCTGCAGGAAAGTCGGAACGCTCATATCAAAGAGTGTGGTCGCCATAGCCTCGCTTGCTCGCATGTTCTTCGTTTGAACCGCGTCACCGCAGTATCAACAACCTACCACTGGCTGACCGTGCATTCCACTGGGTCGGACTAAGGCGCGAAAACGGAATTCTGGCGACGGCAGCTTCGTCTGCATAGCCGCCTCCGTTGCCCGACCGGGGGGAACGGCAGGTTTCCACCCCATGCCGGTCATAGCCACTGGGGGGCCGTTAGCTGCCTGTCCGGTTGTAGCAGGGAAGCAGAGAGAGCCGACATTTGGCATCGCCGATGATCCTTGGGATCGGTCATCGTCCTCTCCCTGGAATAGCCTCTGCATCCGAACGACCGGGTATCGTTCATCAAACTAGATCGCGGCCTATGAGTGGCTTTCCGGTGCGGAAGCCCTGATAAACGCACTTGTCCAATGCATCGAAACCATCCTCATACAGAGACGTCCCGAGTCATTGTGTCTGCAGACGTCAATCGAGGTGTTTTAACATCGGCGGTTGTCGCAGACTGGCGCACATCGAGATTGTACAACACTAATGAGACGAGAAGAATAATGGCAATGAATGCAGCGGTCACCACAAAGGGATCACGCCAATTTCGCAGCGCCGGCTCACCATTCGAACCCTCGTCCTCGTTCGCCGCCCTTTTTGCCTTGATTGTTCTCACTCCCCGGCGCACTTGTGCCTTTGGCGACCCTTCGCGAGAGCCTTGGGCAGGACTGCCACATGAGAACTACCGCGTCAAAGCGTTAGAGTGACTTTGACCATAACGTGAACTGCCCCGGATCAGTGTGCATCTTCTCTCATCAAGAGCAGTCCCAAAAATGCGCCCAGCCGGAAGGTGCCGGTCTGCAGGCGACACCCGAGCGTCCGAATCGGGCACTCTTTGCAGCCCGCCGGTTTCGGGCTCGTAATCGGGCTGTCTGGTTTTGGCGAGGCAACGGAGGAAGCCGATATCCAGCATCCACCCCCATTTCAACTTCATGAGGTGCGCCATCTAACGGTATGCCAACGGAATTATTGGGAATGCCGGGCTTTTTAGGCCTAGTCTTCTGCCCGCGGATTCCACTCCGCATAATTACTCAGTTGGAAGGCGGCGCAGCGCCTCTGGTCGATCCACCGCGACCAGATGTGCAAGTGCCCGTTCTTGTCGCTCTTGACTAGAGAGACATACACCGGGCGATGAAGGAAGGTATTCGTCGAGGTTGAGAGAGGCATTCGACGCCATAGTAGCGGGCGCATGATGGTTGCCGCAGGCGGCACTCTCAGTAGCCTATAGTGCCGGTTTGCACATCGCCGAAGTCGCTATGCTCAAGGTGCGGGATATCGACAGCGGGCCCGCTGTCGCCGGACCTGTTGACCCTGCCGCTAACGGCTTGGCCTGTTTGTGGGGCGGTGCCATTTGCAAGGCTCCATTCGCGGGTGCGGGAACAAACAGATCCGGCGATGACCTATCCGCCATGCACTGCCAGACAACCCATATGGGCGAGTTTATTGCAGGTCGCGCTGGCCTGACTGCGGTTGGCAAAGCCGGCAAAGCGTGCGCGGTATATGGTCTGGCCGTTGCGGTTGATAGTTTCGACGTAGCTGCGCAGGTCCGCGAGCAGGTCGTGGTTGGCGGACGCCTGGTCCAGAAGCATATGGGCAGCATTCTTACTTTTGGCGGCACCGACCTGGATGATCCAGCCTCTGGCGACAACAGTATCGGCGGAATTGGTGACCACCGGATCGACCGTGAGGCCGTCGGGACGGGCAATGGGCGAGGGCGCGACGATCTGACCGGCATTGTCAACGGCGGGGTAAAAGTCG
>DFMV01000039.1:0-13529 GCA_002375765.1 Rhizobiales bacterium UBA3584
ACATGTCCATTCTCGTCAATAAAGACACCAAGATCCTCGTGCAGGGCCTGACCGGCAAGACCGGCACGTTCCACACCGAACAGGCACTGGCCTATTACGGCACCAAGATGGTCGGCGGCATCCACCCCAAAAAGGGCGGAGAAACCTGGACCGGCGCGGGCGGGGAGAACCTCCCCATCTTCGCAACCGTCGCCGAGGGCAAGGAAAAGACCGGCGCGGACGCCTCGGTCATCTACGTGCCCCCCGCGGGCGCGGCCGATGCCATCATCGAGGCGATCGAAGCGGAAATTCCCTTCATCACCTGCATCACCGAAGGCATCCCGGTGTCCGACATGGTGCGCGTCAAGGCGCGGCTGGACCGCTCCAATTCGCGCCTGCTCGGCCCCAACTGCCCGGGCATTTTGACCCCGGAAGAATGCAAGATCGGCATCATGCCCGGTTCGATCTTCCGCAAGGGCTCGGTGGGCATTGTGTCGCGTTCGGGCACGCTTACATATGAAGCCGTGTTCCAGACCACAAATGAAGGCCTTGGCCAGACAACGGCCGTCGGCATCGGCGGCGACCCGGTCAAGGGCACCGAATTCATCGACGTGCTCGAGATGTTCCTGGCGGACGACGCCACACAATCGATCATCATGATCGGCGAAATCGGCGGCTCGGCCGAAGAAGACGCCGCCCAGTTCCTGATCGACGAAGCCAAAAAGGGGCGCTCCAAGCCCATGGCTGGCTTTATCGCGGGCCGCACCGCACCCAAGGGCAAGACCATGGGCCATGCGGGCGCCGTGGTCTCGGGTGGCAAGGGCGATGCGGAATCGAAAATCGCTGCCATGGAAGCGGCGGGCATCAGGGTTTCCCCCTCGCCCGCGCGTCTGGGCACCACGCTGGTCGAAGTTCTCAAAGGCTGAGACACGGCAATGTTATCGGTGACCGGGACTTAGGTCCCGGTTAACCAAAACGAGACGGCATCGCCGTCATAGTTCGACCGGAATTGGCGGCCCATAGGTGGGTTTCCAGAAAAAGTGGTTACCACTTTTTCGGTTCGGAAACGCGACAAGGCAAAAACCGGCAACGGGCAGGTTGAACACATCTTTACTGAGGGGGATCGGGACCCCCAATCGAGAGCGAAATGGCACGACAGGATCAGAACGAAGCGTTCCTCCTCACTTCTTTCCTTTATGGCGGCAACGCCGATTACATCGACGCCTTGTACGCGCGCTACAAGTCCGATCCCAAAAGTGTCGATCCGAGCTGGGCGGAGTTTTTCGACAATCTCGCCGACAGTGCCGAGAGCGTCACCAAAAACGCCGAGGGGCCGAGCTGGCAGCGCTCTGATTGGCCGCGCACCACCAATGGCGAGATGATCTCGGCGCTCGATGGCAATTGGGGCGAAGTCGCTCTCAAGGCCCAGAAGGCGGTCACCGAAAAGGCGAAGGCCGGCGGCGAGCCGGTCTCCACCGAAGCGGTGATGCAGGCGACACGGGATTCGATCCACGCCATCATGATGATCCGCGCCTATCGCATGCGCGGCCATCTGCACGCCAATCTCGATCCGCTCGGGCTGGAAAACCGCGAGGAAGCTCCCGAGCTCGATCCGGCGGCCTATGGCTTTTCAGAGGCCGATTACACCCGCGAAATTTTCATCGACAATTATCTCGGGCTCGAATTTGCCACCGTGCCCCAGATGCTCGAGATCCTGCGCCGCACCTATTGCGGCACGCTGGGCATCGAATTCATGCATATCTCCGATCCCGAGGCCAAGGCCTGGATCCAGGAACGCATCGAGGGCCCGGACAAGGAAATCACCTTCACTCCCCAGGGCAAGCGGGCAATCCTCAATAAGCTGGCCGAAGCCGAAGGGTTCGAAAAGTTCCTCGACGTCAAATATACCGGCACCAAGCGGTTCGGTCTCGATGGCGGGGAATCGCTGATCCCGGCGCTCGAACAGATCGTCAAGCGCGGCGGTGCCCTGGGCGTTAGGGATATCGTTCTGGGCATGCCCCATCGCGGGCGGCTGAACGTTCTGACCCAGTTGATGGCCAAACCGCATCGCGCGCTGTTTCACGAGTTCAAGGGTGGTGCGTTCTACCCTGACGATGTTGAAGGTTCGGGCGACGTCAAATATCACCTCGGCGCGTCATCGGACCGCGAGTTCGACGGCAATACGGTGCATCTGTCGCTGACCGCCAATCCCAGCCATCTCGAAATCGTCAACCCGGTTGTTCTGGGCAAGGCCCGCGCCAAGCAGGATCAGCTTTCGGCCAAGGATGGGCGCTTTGTCGCCGATACGCGGGACACCGACCGCACCGCGGTCCTGCCGCTGCTGCTGCATGGCGATGCAGCCTTTGCCGGGCAGGGCGTGGTGGCCGAATGTTTCGCGCTTTCGGGCCTCAAAGGGCACCGCACCGGCGGGTCGATCCATTTCGTGGTCAACAACCAGATCGGGTTCACCACCTCGCCGCACTTCTCGCGCTCGTCGCCCTATCCGACCGACGTGGCCAAGATGATCGAGGCCCCGGTCTTCCATTGCAATGGGGACGATCCTGAAGCGGTGGTCTATGCCGCCAAGATCGCCACCGAATTCCGCCAGAAGTTCGGGCGGCCGGTGGTCATCGACATGTTCTGCTACCGCCGGTTCGGCCACAATGAAGGCGATGAACCGAGCTTTACCCAGCCGCTGATGTACAAGGCCATTCGCGGCCACAAGACGACGCTGGAAATCTACGGCAACAAGCTGGTCGACGAAGGCGTTCTGAGCGCCGAGGAGTTCGATCAGCTCAAGGCCGACTGGCGCGCCAAGCTCGACAGTGAATTCGAGGCCGGGCAGGACTACCGGCCCAACAAGGCCGATTGGCTTGATGGCGCCTGGAAAAACATCAAGCTCGCCGAAGTCGATGGGCCGCGGCGCGGTGTCACCGGCATCGAGCTCGACAGGCTCAAATCGCTGGGCGAAAAGCTGACAAGCGTGCCGGGCGATTTCCATGCCCACCGCACCGTTCAGCGGTTCATGGACAACCGCAAGAAGATGATCACCGAAGGCGAGGGCATCGACTGGGCCACCGCCGAAGCGCTGGCTTTTGCCTCGCTGCTCGAAGACGGCCACCCGGTCCGCCTTTCGGGGCAGGATGTGGAACGCGGCACGTTCTCCCAGCGCCATTCGGTGCTCTACGATCAGGAAAACGAATCCACGTTCACCCCGCTCAACAATCTTGCGGAAAACCAGGCCCGTTACGAGGTCATCAACTCGCTGCTGTCGGAAGAAGCCGTGCTCGGGTTCGAATATGGCTATTCGCTGGCCGAGCCCAATGCGCTCACGGTCTGGGAAGCCCAGTTCGGCGATTTCGTCAACGGCGCGCAGGTGGTGATCGATCAGTTCATCTCCTCGGGCGAACGCAAATGGTTGCGCATGAGCGGGCTGGTGATGCTGTTGCCGCACGGCTATGAAGGTCAGGGCCCCGAGCATTCCTCGGCGCGTCCCGAGCGCTTCCTGCAGCTTTGCGCCGAAGACAACATGCAGGTGCTCAACTGCACCACCCCGGCCAATTATTTCCATGCGCTGCGCCGGCAACTCAAACGCGATTTCCGCAAGCCGCTGATCATCATGACGCCCAAATCGCTGCTGCGGCACAAGCGGGCGGTCTCGGGTCTGGCCGAAATGGGGTCGGATACGTTCTTCCATCGCCTGCTCTGGGACGATGCCGAAGCACCCGGCCTGCCCAAGACCGAGATCAACCTGGTCGGCGACGACAAGATCCGGCGCGTGGTGATCTGCACGGGCAAGGTCTATTACGATTTGCTCGAGGATCGCGAGAAACGCGGCATCAACGACGTCTATCTGATGCGCCTCGAACAGCTCTACCCGTTCCCCGCCAAGGCGCTGATCGACGAGCTGAGCCGGTTTACCAACGCAGAAGTCGTCTGGTGTCAGGAAGAGCCCAAGAACATGGGCGCATGGTCGTTCGTTCAGCCCTATATCGAATGGGTGCTCGAGCAGATGGGCCGTCCGGGCGGACGCCCGCGCTATGTTGGCCGTCCGGCCTCGGCCTCCACGGCCACCGGCCTGATGCGCACCCATGTCGCCCAGCTGCAGGCCTTCCTCGACGAAGCCTTCGAGTAAGCCCGAACCGAGATTGACGAACCCGGCGCTGCCGGGACCCCAAAGCGAATTGGAAGGATACGAGAGATGTCCACTGAAGTCCGCGTCCCGACCCTGGGCGAAAGCGTTACCGAAGCCACGATCGGGCAATGGTTCAAAAAGGTCGGCGACGCCGTTTCGGCCGACGAGCCCATTGTCGAGCTTGAAACCGACAAGGTGACCATCGAGGTTCCGGCGCCGGTGTCTGGCACGCTCGAAGCGATTTCGGTCAATGAGGGCGATACCGTGGAAGTCGGCGCGCTGATCGCCGCGATTGCTGCCGGCGCCGCCCCGGCCAAATCGGCCGAGGCGCCCAAGGAAGAGCCCAAGGCCGAAGCCCCCAAGGCCGAGGCGGCCAAGCCTGCCGAAGCGCCCGCTCCCGCCGCCAAGACCGAAATGCCGCCCGCACCGTCCGCCGCCAAGCTGATGGCAGAGCGTGACGTCGATCCGTCCTCGGTTTCGGGTTCGGGCAAGCGCGGCCAGGTTCTGAAGGAAGATGTGCTCAAGGCGCTCGACAATACCGGCCCGGCCAAGGTCGAGGCGCCGGCTCCTGCCGCACCGCGCGCCGCACGGGCAGAGAATCAGGGCGGCGAAGAGCGGGTCAAGATGACCCGTCTGCGCCAGACCATCGCCAAGCGTCTGAAGGATGCCCAGAACTCGGCCGCCATGCTCACCACCTTCAACGAGGTGGACATGAAGCCGGTCATGGATCTGCGCAATTCCTACAAGGAACTGTTCGAGAAAAAGCACGGCGTCAAACTGGGCTTCATGGGCTTTTTCACCAAGGCCGTTGTCCATGCGCTCAAGGAAATCCCGGCGGTCAATGCAGAGATCGACGGCACCGACATCATCTACAAGAACTTCGCCCATATCGGCGTTGCCGTGGGCACCGAAAAGGGCCTCGTCGTCCCGGTGGTGCGTGACGCCGACCAGATGACCATTGCCGAGATCGAAAAGGAAATCTCCCGGCTCGGACGCGCGGCGCGCGATGGCCAGCTTTCGATGGCCGATATGCAGGGGGGCACCTTCACCATCTCCAATGGCGGCGTTTACGGCTCGCTGATGAGCACCCCGATCCTCAATGCCCCCCAGTCGGGCATTCTGGGCATGCACAAGATCCAGGAACGCCCCGTGGTTGTCGGCGGTCAGGTCGTTATCCGCCCGATGATGTATCTGGCGCTCTCCTACGATCACCGGATTGTCGATGGCAAGGAAGCGGTCACCTTCCTGGTTCGCGTCAAGGAAAGCCTCGAGGATCCGCAGCGGCTGGTGCTGGATCTTTAGAGCACGGGCAGAAAAAGTTGCAGACTTTTCCGGTTCGATCCGCGCGACAAGCAGGAACCTGGAGCGCAGCGCCAGGATTTTGGACAGTCCATTGGGCGTCGGGGCGCTGTGCACCGAGGGTCCAATGGGCGTCAGTCCGGCCCGAACAGGCTCTAAGGGGGGTCATCAATGACCTTTGAGTTATGGATGGTTGTCGCCTCGGTCGTGCTGCTTTTTGCGCAGATCACCATCCAGGCGCTTCTTTTGACCGAGCAGTTGGGCCGCGAATACAATGCCGGTCCGCGCGATGAGGGCACGCCTCTCACCGGCCGTGCCGGGCGGGCCAAGCGCATGGTCGAGAACTATCTCGAGACCTATCCCGCCTTTATCGCCCTGGCGCTGGCGGTGGTGGTCTCGAATGGTTCGGACTGGCTGACCCTGGGTGGTTCCGGGCTCTATATCGTGGGCCGCATCGTCTATATTCCCCTTTATCTTCAAGGGATTGCCTATTTCCGCTCCATGGTCTGGATCCTCGCCTCGCTGGGACTGGTCGCCATGACAATCGGGCTGATCGTCTGAGACAGCCACAAACAACTGACTGAGTTGAGGACATGAACTGATGGCCGACACATTTGATCTCACCATAATCGGCACCGGACCGGGCGGCTATGTCTGCGCCGTTCGCGCCGCACAGCTTGGCATGAAGGTCGCCGTTGTCGAGAAATGGCCGAGTTTCGGGGGCACCTGCCTCAATATCGGCTGCATCCCGTCCAAGGCGCTGCTGCACGCTTCGGAAATGTTTGAGGAAGCCGGCCACACCTTTCCCCAGCTCGGCATCGAGGTCGGCGCGCCCAAACTCAACCTGTCCGCCATGATGGCCCATAAGGACGATACCGTTGCCTCCAACACGGGCGGCATCGAATATCTGTTCAAAAAGAACAAGATAACTGCCTTTAGAGGCACCGGCAGGATTGCCGCGCAGGGCAAGGTGACCGTCACCGCCGAGGATGGTTCGGCAACCGACATCGAAACCAAGAACATCGTCATCGCCACCGGTTCGGTGTCGGCCAATTTGCCGGGCATAGAGATTGACGAAGAGAAAATCGTCACTTCGACCGGAGCCCTCAAACTCGATAAGGTGCCAGATAACCTGCTGGTTATCGGTGCCGGCGTCATCGGCCTCGAACTCGGTTCGGTCTGGGCCCGCCTCGGCGCCAAGGTCACGGTCGTCGAATTCCTCGATCGCATCCTGCCCGGCATGGATCTCGACGTGGCCAAACAGTTCCAGAGAATGCTGTCAAAACAAGGGTTTGACTTCAAACTCGGCACCAAGGTCACCGGCATCGAAAAGACCGAATCGGGTCTGGTTGCCACCCTCGAACCCGCCGCGGGCGGCGAGGCATCGACGCTGCAAACCGACATCGCCCTGGTCTCGATCGGCCGCGTTCCCTTCACCGACGGGCTCGGGCTCGACGATCTGGGCATCGAGCGCGACAAGCGCGGCCGGGTCGTAACCGACGGACATTACAAGACAAATCTCGACGGGATCTATGCGATCGGGGATGTGATCGCCGGTCCGATGCTGGCCCACAAGGCCGAGGATGAGGGCATCGCCATCGCCGAAATCCTCGCTGGACAGGCGGGACATGTGAATTATTCCGTTATCCCCGGCGTGGTTTACACCAACCCCGAAGTCGCCTCGGTCGGCAAGACCGAAGAAGACCTCAAGGCCGAGGGCATTGCTTACAAGGCGGCGAAATTTCCCTTTACCGCCAATGGCCGTGCCAAGGCGATGCTGGCCCCGCAGGGGTTCGTCAAGATCCTTGCGGACAAGGAAACCGACCGGGTTCTGGGCTGTCACATCGTGGGTAAGGGCGCTGGCGAAATGATCCACGAAGCCGCTGTGCTGATGGAATTTGGTGGCTCGGCCGAGGATCTTGCCCGCACCTGCCATGCCCATCCCACCATGAGCGAAGCAGTGCGCGAGGCCGCGCTGGGGCTTGGCGACGGGTCGATCCACATCTAGCGCTCAATCTGCGTCACGCATAAAAAAGGCCGCATCCCCAGGGATGCGGCCTTTTCATTTGCAGCGATGACGCTCAGGGATTGTAGGTCACGGTCCCGGCATCATAGGCGGCCCGGCAGTCGCTGGCGTCAGCGAGCATGTTGGATTCGAGCAGCTCAAGCGCGCCGCCACGGCCCTGGAAGCGCGGGTCGTCGCAGACGCCGTCATAGGCCGAGGCGCTTGAATCATCGCCGAAATTGATCCGGAAGTCGCCGTCCGAGCTCTCATCGGCCAGCGTTACGGTGCCCTCAGTGTAGGCGGTCGAGCAGTCAGTGGCATCGGCCATCAGATGATCGTCAAGTGCTACGCCGACCCCCGGGCCGGTAAAGCGCGGATCGTCGCATTCGGCATCGTTGGAATAGGTGCCCGAATCATCGCCGAAATCGATGCCGTCGATCACCGTGGTGCCGGTACCATCGCCCAAATAGGTCACGTCACCGGCCTCGAATGCCTCACGGCAATCGGTGGCGTCGGCCAGAAGATGGCTATCGAGGCTGCCGCCGAAGCGGGGGTCGTCGCATTCGCCGTCATTGGCCCAATTGCCTGAATCGTCACCGAAATCGATATCGTCGATCGCGACGTCGGCGCCGGCTTCATCGGATGGGGTGTAGGTCACTTCGCCCGCTTCATAAGCCGTACGGCAGTCGGTGGCATCGGCCAGAAGATGGCTGTCGAGGCCGCCGCCGAAGCGTGGATCGTCGCATTCGTCATCATTGGCCCAGGTGCCCGAATCATCGCCGAAGTCGATGTCGTCCGCAGAAACGTCGTTTCCGCTGTCATCGGGCGCGTCATAGGTCACTTCACCAGCTTCATAAGCGGTGCGGCAGTCAGTGGCATCGGCGAACTCATGGCTGGTGAGCGAACCGCCAAAGCGCGGGTCATCACATTCGCCGTCATTGGCCCAAGTGCCTGTGTCGTCGCCGAAATCTATGTCGCCCGCGACGATTTCACTGCCAGCATCTTCCGGCGCGTCATAGGTCACTTCGCCGGCTTCATAAGCGGTGCGGCAGTCAGTGGCATCGGCGAATTCATGGCTGGTGAGCGAACCGCCAAAGCGCGGGTCATCGCATTCGCCATCATTGGCCCATGTGCCCGAATCGTCACCGAAATCGATGGCATCGCCCGGCTGCACCGCTCCGCTGACCTCATTGGATGGGGCAAAAGTGACCTCGCCGGCCTCATAGGCCGTGCGGCAGTCTGTGGCGTCGGCCATAAGATGGCTGTCGAGCGTGCCGCCGAAACGGGGGTCGTCGCATTCGTCGTCGTTTGCCCAGGCTCCTGAATCATCGCCGAAATCGATCTCGCTATCGCTTTGGGCGGCCGGGGTGGCGGGATCGTCGGCTGTAACCAGCGTGACTTCGCCCGCTTCGAACGCAGCCTGACAGTCGGCGGCATCGCGCATCTCGTCGACCGGGCTGCGGATCAGCGCCGCTCCAGGACCCTCAAAGCGCGGATCGTCGCACTGGTCGTCATTGGCCCAGGTGCTCGAATTGTCGCCGAAATCGATATCCTGGGCCAGCGCTGGCGCGCCCAGTGCAAGACCGAGGGCGAGCGCGGCGCTGCTCATCATCAACCTTGTTGTCTTCATGAAAGTCTCGTCCCTCTTACTCGCCGGTTTGCACCGCGCTGCTCGGTTGAGTTGTGAGCCGAGTGAACAGCAAAATCCCGCAAATTACCAGTGCCGTTCCAATGCCATGGATCAGAGTAAAGGGTTCGCCGAGGATGAAGATGGCGAGAATAATGGTCAGAATCGGGGAAATGTTGCCAAACACGGCCGTCCGCTCGGCGCCGACCATGCCGATGGCTGCCGCAATGATGGAAACCGGAGCAACGGTGGCGGCGAGCGCTAAAGCCAGCAGGATGGAAAAAGCTTCGGGCGGGATTGCCAGGCCGGCCAGGGGATGGGTGGCCAGAAAATGGATGAATACCGCGAATGCCGCCGCGATCATCGCAATGGCGGTAAACAGTCTTGGACCCAGCGCATCGATCAGCGGTTTTGCAAACAGCTGGTAGAGTGCATAGGCCAAAGCACTGCCCAGCGCGAACAGTGTGCCTGCCAGCACACTCTCACCTTCGATCACCATGTCGTGGCCAAAGATCACCCCGATCCCCAGATAGGCCAATAACGCCGCACCCACGACTGAAGGTTTGAGTGGGCGGCGGAACAGCAGCGCACCCAGAATCAGGACCATGAATGGATATGTCAGAAGCACCAGCCGATTGAGCTGCGCTGTGATGAGATCAAGGCTGAGAAAATCAAGAAAGCTGGCGCCATAATAGCCCAGGATGCCAATTCCCGCCGCGCCGGCGACCGCTGGGAGCGGCACGGGGCGATTTGCCTGACGACCGCGCCCCGCACGGCGGTCGCGATAGGCCATAAGACCCATCAGAGCGAAAAACGGCGTCGCCAACAGCATACGCCAGGTCAGGGTTGTTATGGCATCCAGCCCCTGCGCGTAAGCGAGTTTTACGAAAATGCCCTTGGTGGCGAACAGGGCCGCGCCGAGCGCAGCGAGCGCGAGACCGATAAATTGGTCCCGATCGGATGAAGGGAGTGCGGACATGAAAAATACTGGCCAGGAAGATGGAAGCTGACCCTATACCCCGATTGCGCCGGGCGCTAGCGCCGCGGATGGGCGGCGCGGTATGCCTCGAGCAGCCGTTCGCCATCGATATGGGTGTAGATCTGGGTGGTCGAGAGCGAGGCGTGGCCAAGCAGTTCCTGTATGGCGCGTAAATCACCACCCCTGGCCAGAAGATGAGTGGCAAAGGAATGGCGAAGCGCATGCGGGGTTGCCGAGGCCGGCAGACCCATGGCGCCGCGCAATCGCTCGAGCCGCAGCTGTACAAGGCGCGGGCTGAGCGGGCCGCCGCGCACGCCGCGGAACATGGGTTCGTTGAGGGACGGCGAGAAGGGGCAGAGCCGCAGATAGTCGTCGATGGCTGCCCTGACCGGGGCGATCAGCGGCACGAGCCGGACCTTGTTGCCCTTGCCAACAATGCGCAAGGTCGCGCCGTCGAGATCGGCGCGGGTGAGGGCCAGCGCTTCGGATATACGCAGGCCCGCCCCGTAGCACAGGGCAATGGCGGCAGCATCGCGGGCCGCGACCCATGGACGATCTTCCATTTCATGGATCGCGGGGCCGGCGCCTTTCGCCTCGGATGCGGAAAGGGGCTTGGGCAGGGAGCGCGGCAACTTGGGCGTGCGAACGACCGAAAGCGCTTCGAGCGCCATGATGTCTTGGCGCTCAAGATAGGTGAAAAAGGATTTTATCCCGGAAAGCGATCGGGCAAGGCTGCGCGAGCCCAGATCATTGCGGCGGCGGGCGGCAAGAAAAGCGCGCAGATCGGCTGGCCGGAGCGTCTTGAGATCGGCGACATCGACGGTTCCGCCGAGGTGACTGGACAGAAACGCCATGAACTGATCGACGTCCCGACCGTAGGCTTCCAACGTCTTGGGCGAGAGGCGCCTGATGGTTGCAAGCTCACGCCGCCAGCCGGAAATGTGGTTGCGCAGGGCATCGGAAATGGCAAAGCCGGTATCGGTCATGATGTGATGGTACCGGCCATAGGTTACCAGAGCGCCAATTGGGGCTGGTCGAATCGCATTTGACAATTATGGTGCCCAATGGTTGGTCTCGTTTCGTTCTCCCAGTGCAAAGGCTCTCGATGACACTCGGTCCGGTCGTGGCAGTGATGGTGGCGGTTGCCGTGGACGGCCCTTATTCCTATCGGGTGCCCGAGGGAAAAGAGGTCGAACGCGGATCGATCGTTGTCGTCCCGCTGGGGCCACGACCCACCCTTGGCGTGGTCTGGGGCGAGCCCAAGGACAATTTCGCGCATAATCGCCTCAAGGATATTGAGCACGTCTTTGATGTGCCGGCGTTGTCCGAAGAGCTTTTGAAAACCATCGACTGGGTGGCGCGCTATACGCTGGCTCAGCCGGGCATGGTGTTGCGGGGGGCGTTGCGCAGCCGCGAGGCCCTCGATCCGCCGCGCCCGCTGATTGCCTATAAACGCGCCGGTCCCGAGCCTGAGCGGATGACGGATGCACGGGCGCGGGTGCTTTCGGTGATGGAGGACGGGTTCCCCTGGGCAAAGCCGGCCCTGATCGGTGCCGCGGGGGTTTCGACGGCGGTGGTGGAGGGGCTGGTGAAATCGGGCTGCCTGCAGCAGGTGGAAATTCCGGCTCCGCCGCCTGTCCTGCCGCCCGAACCCGACTTCGCACCGGCGAAACTGTCGGAGGCGCAGCAGGCGGCGCTCGATCAGATTCGGGCCCATGACAAAGGCGGGTTTTCGGTGGCCCTGCTCGACGGAATTACCGGGTCGGGCAAGACCGAAGTGTTTTTCGAGAGCGTGGCCGACATGTTGCGCACCGGAAAGCAGGTGGCCATCATCCTGCCCGAAATCGCACTGACTCATACGTTTCTCGACCGGTTCGAAAAGCGGTTCGGCCAGCGGGCGGCCGAATGGCATTCGGAAATGACGCCGGTTCAAAGGGCGCGGGTCTGGCGCGGCGTTTTGACGGGCGAGGTACGGGCAGTGATCGGCGCACGCTCGGCGCTGTTCTTGCCGTTTCGCGAGCTGGGGCTTCTGGTGCTCGACGAAGAACATGACGGCGCCTTCAAACAGGCCGACCGGGTCAATTACCATGGCCGCGATATGGCGGTGGTGCGCGCTTCGATGGCCGGGGCGCGGGTTATCCTGTCTTCGGCAACACCGGCCGTCGAATCACGCAACAATGGGGAAACCGGCCGTTACGCGCATGTGCGGCTCGAAAGCCGGTTCGCCGATGCGGCGCTGCCCGACATCATGGCGCTCGATATGCGGGCCGAAGGACCTGAAAAGGGCCAGTGGATCGCTCCGAGGCTGGCGCGGGCGGTGTTCGACGCGCTCGATCGTGGCGAGCAGGCGCTGTTGTTTCTCAACCGGCGCGGCTATGCGCCGCTGACCCTTTGCCGGTCATGCGGGCACCAGTATCAGTGCCCCGATTGTTCGACCTGGCTGGTCGAGCATCGGTTTCGCGGCGTTCTGATGTGCCACCATTGCGGCCATGAGGAACGGGCGCCCGAAGTGTGCGGCTCGTGCGGGGCCAGCGATTCGCTGGTGGCGGTGGGGCCGGGGATCGAGCGGCTGGCCGAAGAGGTGGCCGAGAGGTTTCCCGGTGCACGTCCGGTGGTTCTGTCCTCGGACATGGGGTCGATGCGCCAGATCCGCGACCGGTTCGCTGAAATCGCGCGCGGAGAATATGACATCATCATTGGCACGCAATTGGTGGCCAAGGGGCATCATTTCGAAAAGCTCAGCCTTGTGGGTGTGATCGACGCCGATCTGGGGCTGGCGCATGGTGATCCGCGAGCGGCGGAAAAGACGTTCCAGATCCTGACCCAGGTCACGGGCCGGGCCGGACGCGAATCGCGTTCGGGTAAAGCGTTTCTGCAGACCTATCATCCCGATCATCCTGTGATGAAGGCGATGGTGAGCGGTGACCGGGAAGGGTTTTACGCCCATGAACTCGCTGTGCGGCGCCAGGGGGGGCTTCCGCCGTTCGGCCGGTTGGCGGCCTTGATCGTTTCAGGCAATGAACATGCCGAAACGATGGCGCTTGCCAAGGCGCTGATGGCCGCGGCGCCATTGGCCGAAGGGGTCAAGCGCTTCGGGCCGGCCGATGCGCCGGTCGCCATGGTCCGCGGCCGGCACAGGGTGCGTATTCTGGTCCAGAGCCCCAAGGAATTTGATCTGTCGGGCTATGTGCGCTTCTGGCTGGAAACGGGGCCTCCGGCCAAGGGAAATCTGCGCGTTCAGGTCGATATCGATCCCATGAGCTTTTATTGAATGAAGAACTTGTCACGATGCGACATTTGCGACGCCCCAATTTGGCCGTGATGCGCTTGCGTGGCCGGTTTTGGCATGGTAAGGCCACCCCGGAATTCATGGGCATGCCCTTGTTGGCGCTCGCCCTGTCGATCCGAATACATATAGAAAACTATGCCGCCGCCGCCGATTATTGGCGATGACGACGATAAAGGGCGGGGCAAGCAGCGGGGTTACAAGGCTTGAGCGCACCAC
>DFMV01000039.1:13793-13969 GCA_002375765.1 Rhizobiales bacterium UBA3584
CTAATCGATTCTTCCGATGATTTTTCGCGTTTTCTGGTGAGCCCGACGATCACGACCGACGTCAAGAGCGCAGCACTCAATGCGATCCTTGATAAGGTCAAGCCGGTCGAGCTGGTTGCCAACACGCTGCGGCTGGTGGCCAAAAATGGCCGGCTTTTCGCGCTTGCCGCGATCAT
>DFMV01000039.1:14219-35508 GCA_002375765.1 Rhizobiales bacterium UBA3584
CTCAAGGACAAGGTCGGCAAGGACGTTTCCCTTATTACACGTGTCGATGAAAGCCTGATCGGCGGCCTTGTGGTCAAGGTCGGGAGCCAGATGATCGATACCTCCCTCAAGACAAAACTTTCGGCCATGAAGATCGCCATGAAAGGGGTCAGCTAATGGACATCAAAGCTGCGGAAATTTCCGCGATCCTCAAAGACCAGATCAAGGATTTCGGCAAGGAAGCCCAGGTTTCCGAAGTCGGTCAGGTGCTTTCGGTCGGTGACGGTATTGCGCGCGTCTTTGGCCTCGACAAGGTGCAGGCCGGCGAGCTCGTCGAATTCCCTGGCGGCATCAAGGGCATGGCCCTTAACCTCGAAACCGACAATGTCGGCGTGGTGATCTTCGGGTCCGACCGCGACATCAAGGAAGGCGACACCGTCAAGCGTACCGGCTCGATCGTCGATACTCCGGTGGGCAAGGGTCTTCTGGGCCGCGTTGTCGACGGTCTGGGCAATCCGATCGACGGCAAGGGCCCGATCGAGTATACCGAGCGCCGCCGCGTGGACGTCAAGGCTCCCGGCATTCTGCCGCGCAAGTCGGTGCATGAGCCGATGTCGACGGGCCTTAAAGCCATCGACGCGCTGATCCCGATCGGCCGTGGCCAGCGCGAGCTGGTGATCGGCGATCGCCAGACCGGCAAGACCGCGATCATTCTCGACACCTTCCTCAATCAGAAGCCCGCCCACCAGGCCGAAGCTTCTGAAGGCGAAAAACTCTATTGCGTTTACGTCGCCGTCGGCCAGAAGCGTTCGACCGTCGCCCAGTTCGTCAAGATGCTTGAAGACAACGGCGCGCTCGAATATTCGATCGTCGTTGCCGCTACCGCATCCGATCCGGCTCCGATGCAGTTCCTGGCGCCGTTTACCGGTTGTGCGATCGGCGAGTTTTTCCGCGACAACGGCATGCATGCCGTTATCGCCTATGACGATCTTTCCAAACAGGCTGTCGCCTATCGTCAGATGTCGCTTCTACTGCGCCGTCCTCCCGGACGTGAGGCTTATCCGGGCGACGTGTTCTACCTTCACAGCCGCCTTCTCGAGCGCGCTGCCAAGCTTAACGAAAACCATGGTTCGGGTTCGCTCACCGCTTTGCCGGTCATCGAAACCCAGGCCAACGACGTGTCGGCCTATATCCCGACCAACGTGATCTCGATCACCGACGGGCAGATCTTCCTTGAGACCAACCTGTTCTTCCAGGGTATCCGTCCGGCCGTGAACGTTGGTCTGTCGGTGTCCCGCGTGGGCGGTTCGGCCCAGATCAAGGCGATGAAGCAGGTTGCCGGTTCATTGAAGGGTGAGTTGTCCCAGTACCGCGAAATGGCGGCTTTCGCCCAGTTCGGCTCGGATCTCGACGCCGCAACCCAGCGTCTGCTCAACCGTGGTGCGCGCCTGACTGAACTTTTGAAGCAGCCCCAGTTTTCGCCGCTCAAGACCGAAGAACAGGTTGCGGTGATCTTTGCCGGTGCCAATGGTTATCTTGACGATCTGCCGGTTCGCGGCGTGCAGCCCTTCGAAAAGGCTCTTCTCTCGCACCTGCGGAGCAAGCACGCCGATGTTCTTGGCGATGTCGCCAAGGAAAAGGCCCTGACCGATGGGATCAAAGAGCGCCTGGTTTCGGCTCTCGATGCATTCAAGAAGACTTACACCGCCTAATTCCGGCGACCCGGCTGGCAAGGAGCTTTCGGCGCAATGCCCTCTTTGAAAGACCTAAAAAACCGGATCAACTCGGTCAAATCGACCCAGAAGATCACCAAGGCCATGCAGATGGTCGCGGCGGCCAAACTCCGCCGCGCCCAGGATGCTGCCGAATCCGCACGTCCATACGCCGAGCGTATGGAAAAGGTTCTGGCCGGTCTTGGCGCTGCCTATGAAGGGCGTCCCGACGCGCCTGTCCTGCTTTCGGGTACGGGCAGGGAAGACGTGCATCTTCTGGTGGTCGCAACTGGCGAGCGCGGATTGGCCGGTGGCTTCAACTCCTCGATTGCCCGTATGGCTCGCGAGCATGCCACCAAGCTGATTGCCGAAGGCAAGACGGTCAAGATCCTGACCGTGGGCAAGAAGGGCGCGGATATCTTGAAGCGCGGTCTTGCCAAGCATATGGGCGAGCAGATTTCCCTGCGCGACGTCAAGCAGCTTGGATATGCCACGGCGCAGGAGATCGGCTCGAAGATCCTGGCGATGTATTCTGCCGGCGAATTCGATGTCGCGACGCTGTTCTATTCGCGATTCCAGTCGGTCATCTCGCAGGTGCCGACCGCGCAGCAGATCATCCCGGCCAAGTTCGAAAAGGCCGAGGGCGAAGCGCTCAAATCCGGTTCGGCAATCTACGAGTACGAGCCTGATGAAGAGGCTTTGCTCGAAGACCTTTTGCCGCGCAATGTGAGCGTGCAGATTTTCAGGGCCCTGCTTGAAAACAACGCTTCGTTCTTTGGCGCGCAGATGACCGCGATGGACAATGCAACCCGCAATGCCGGTGAGATGATCACCAAGCTTCAGCTGAGCTATAACCGCCAGCGTCAGGCTCAGATCACCAAGGAACTGATCGAAATCATTTCGGGCGCCGAGGCGCTCTAGGGCAGAGTTAAAGTTATCGCGTTCCGCAGGGAAACAAGTGCAGCCCACTTCCCCGGAGCGCTCTGGAAAGGACCAAGACCCATGGCAGAGAACAAAACCGGCCGCGTCTCCCAGGTTATGGGCGCCGTTGTGGACGTGACCTTCGACGGTCATCTCCCCGCCATTCTGAACGCGCTTGAAACCGACAACAACGGCAACCGCCTCGTGCTCGAAGTTGCCCAGCACCTTGGTGAGAACGCCGTGCGTACCATCGCCATGGACACGACCGAAGGTCTGGCCCGCGGCGTTGAAGTGCGCGATACAGGTGATGCCATCGAAGTGCCGGTGGGCGATGAAACGCTGGGCCGCATCATGAACGTCATCGGCGAGCCGATCGACGAAGCCGGGCCGGTCAATACGCCCTCCAAGCGCGCCATTCACCAGCCCGCTCCTGAATTTGTGGACCAGGCCACCCAGGCCGAAATTCTGGTCACCGGCATCAAGGTGATCGACCTGCTGGCGCCTTATGCGCGTGGCGGCAAGATCGGCCTGTTCGGCGGCGCTGGCGTGGGCAAGACGGTTTTGATCCAGGAGCTGATCAACAACGTCGCCAAGGCCCACGGTGGTTACTCGGTGTTCGCTGGCGTCGGCGAGCGGACCCGCGAAGGCAACGATCTCTATTACGAAATGATCGAATCGGGCGTGAACAAGGACCCCAAGGAGAACAATGGTTCGACCGAGGGTTCGAAATGTGCGCTGGTCTTCGGTCAGATGAACGAACCTCCGGGAGCCCGCGCCCGCGTTGCTCTGACCGGCCTTTCAATCGCAGAAGATTTCCGCGACAAGGGCCAGGACGTGCTGTTCTTTGTCGACAACATCTTCCGCTTCACTCAGGCAGGTTCGGAAGTGTCGGCGCTGCTGGGCCGTATTCCTTCTGCTGTGGGCTATCAGCCCACGCTCGGCACCGACATGGGTGCGCTCCAGGAACGCATCACCACGACCAACAAGGGCTCGATCACCTCGGTCCAGGCCGTTTACGTGCCGGCCGACGACTTTACCGATCCGGCACCGGCTTCGACCTTTGCCCACCTTGACGCGACAACTTCGCTCAACCGCGCCATTTCGGAAAAGGGCATCTACCCGGCCGTTGATCCGCTCGATTCCAACTCGCGCATGCTCGACCCCAATATCGTTGGTGAAGAGCACTACCGCACGGCGCGCGACGTCCAGGAAATCCTGCAGCGCTACAAATCGCTTCAGGACATTATCGCCATTCTCGGCATGGACGAGCTTTCCGAAGAAGACAAGCTCACCGTGGCCCGGGCCCGCAAGGTCGAGCGCTTCATGAGCCAGCCCTTCCATGTGGCCGAGCAGTTCACCGGTTCGCCCGGTATCTATGTGGAACTCGAAGACACCATCAAGGCCTTCAAGGGTCTGGTGGCTGGCGAATACGACCATCTGCCCGAACAGGCCTTCTACATGGTTGGCACCATCGACGATGCCGTCAAAAAGGCCCAGAAGCTGGCTGCCGAAGCGGCCTGATTGTGAATGTGCTCGTGCGGGCCGACAGCCGGCCCGCGCAATTTCCGAACGCTTGAAGAACGGACGAAGTCATGGCCGAAGGCGTCAAAGTCGAAATCGTATCGCCTGAAGTTCTCGTTTTGAGCGCCGAAGCGCGCTCGGTGATTGTGCCGGGTGCCGAGGGCTATCTGACGGTCATGGGAAGCCATGCGCCGCTGATGGCGGTGCTCAAGCCCGGCTTTGTGACCGTTACCGATACCAGCGGCACCATTTCGAGCTTCTTTGTGGGCGGTGGGTTTGCCGATATCTCAGATGCCGGTGTTACCATTCTCGCTGAAGAAGCCAAGCCGGCCGGCGACTTCGGTCGCACTGAGATCGAAGCCCGTATCGCTACGGCGCAACAGGCACTGGCCGATGCTTCCGAGCTCGAGGACAAGGGCGCGGCCCAGAACACACTCGATACCTGGAAGAATCTGCTGCTTGAAAGTTCTTCGTTGGGTGGCACAGTCCACTAGGATCGGTTCGGTCCGATCTCATGTCTAAAGGCGCCGCTGGGGCGCCTTTTTTCTTTGTTGCGTTAGTCAAAGCCGATGATCTCGTGGTGAAGCGTGACAATTTGTTCCGCACCCAAAAAGTTGTTGCAGGCTTAAAGCCGCCCGAGCTCAGCACTATCCTTGAAATATAGTTGTCCTAAGCGCGGCCAACCCTGTCACCGGGTTGTCTCTTGGCACGCGCCGGTGCCTTTTGGGTTGGGAAGTGTTTTCGTTCGTGCAAACTGAAACGATCATTTAATCATATGTCCGTAGCTTTGCGTGGATTTCCCAGGAGGGGGAAGGTATTCGTCCACAAGGAGCAGACGGACATGCGGGGCTTAACCAGCAGAATTCTGGGTCGTATCCCTATGACCACCACGATCGCCGCGATGGTGGTTACCGCAGTGGTGCTTTCGGTCGGGGCCGTCGTTATGGCGGTTTACATCAACCTTTCAGCAAACAGCGATGCGGTCGCTCGATCCAGCCAGCAGGCCAATATACGGACTGCGTCAACCATTCTGGGCGGGATGGGCGGCATCCAAGTCGATTGGACCGAAGAGGGCGATGTGGCCAGCATCGGCACCTGGGTCATGCCGCGCTTCTACAATAACGACATCGCCGATTCGATCGCTCGTGTTACCGGTGAAACTACGGCCATTTTCGCTTGGAACGCCGATACCCAAGCCTTCGAGCAGGTGACGACCTCGATGGTCGACGCCGATGGCAACCGCGTGGTGCAGGATCCCATCCCCGCCAATGGCGAAATTCATACCCAGATTCTTGAGCAGGGTGCGCTGTTTACCGAGACGGATGTCAATGGCGAGCACTACTACTCGGTCTACCAGCCGATTACCTATTTGTCGGGAACCGACGTTCTGGGACTGCTCTATGTGGGCGTGAGCCAGGATGCCATTACTGCGGTCGTAACCGACACTATGAACCTGCTTCTGATCGTGGCTGGTATTGCGCTGGCTGTGATGTGTGTTGTTTCGATTTTCGCGTCCCGTCTGATCGCGCGCCCAATTCCGGTTCTCTCGGGCGTGATGGGCAGCATTGCGCAGAACGAGTTCGATGTTGAGGTGCCTTACACCGACCGCAAGAACGAAGTGGGCGACATGGCGCGCGCTGTGGAAGTGTTCCGCGAGAACGGGCAGAAGGTCGCTGCGATGACCGAAGCCGAGGCGGCGCGGATCATTGCGGACGAGCAAGCGCGCCGCGCGATGATGGGTGACCTGCAAACCGCTTTCGGCAATGTTGTCGATGCAGCAATTGCAGGCGATTTCTCCCAGCGGGTAGAAGCCAATTTTGCCGACGCCGAACTGAACGGGCTGGCCGGCAGCGTCAACGATCTCGTATCGACCGTCGATCGCGGCCTGCGCGAAACGGCGGGCGTGCTCGGAGCCTTGGCCAATACCGATCTTACCTCGCGGGTGATGGGCGAGTACCAGGGTGCCTTCGCCCAGCTCAAGAACGATACCAACGCCGTTGCCGAAAAGCTCTCCGACATCGTCCTGGAGCTGCGTGGCACGTCACGCACGCTCAAGACAGCGACAGGGGAAATCCTTTCGGGCGCCAACGATCTGTCCGAACGCACGACGCGGCAGGCCGCGACCATCGAGGAAACCTCGGCGGCCATGGAGCAGCTGGCGGCAACCGTCATGGACAATGCCCGCCGGGCGCAGGACGCCTCCCAGACCGCAGCTTCGGTCACCAAATCGGCCGAAGAGGGTGGCGAGGTGATGGAAGCGGCGACCAGCGCCATGGAGCGCATCACCACCTCCTCGGCAAAAGTGTCCGACATCATCAAGATGATCGACGACATCGCCTTCCAGACCAACCTTCTGGCACTCAACGCTTCGGTCGAAGCGGCGCGGGCCGGGGATGCGGGCAAGGGCTTTGCCGTGGTGGCGGTCGAAGTGCGGCGCCTTGCCCAGTCCGCGGCATCGGCTTCGTCCGAGGTCAAGGCGCTGATCGAACAATCGGCCAATGAGGTCGATGGCGGGTCCAAGCTCGTGGCGCAGGCTGCCGAAAAGCTCGTGGCCATGCTCGAGGCGGCGCGTACCAACACAAGCCAGATGCAGCAGATCGCCAATGACAGCCGCGAACAGGCATCCTCGATCGAGGAGGTCAATGCCGCGGTGCGCCAGATGGACGAGATGACCCAGCACAATGCCGCGCTGGTGGAAGAAACCAATGCCGCCATCGCCCAGACCGAAGAACAGGCAACGGCCCTCGACCGGATCGTCGATATCTTCAAGATCGACCGTGCCACGGCAATCGCGCAGTCGCCGACCAGCCATGGGTCTGGTAGTGGATCGGGTGATGCCCGTGCGCTTCAAAACAAGGTCAAGCAGGCTGCCGGCGCCTATCTCAGCCATGGCAACGCAGCTGTGGATCAGGAGTGGAGCGAATTCTGATCAAGTGCTTGAACGTCAAATGATCAGGGGCGCCGCGGCGCCCCTTTTTCGTTGCGGTGAGAAAGATTACCGCAGGGCCTGCTCCACGGCGGCTTTGGCATGGAGTGCAGTGGTATCGTACAGCGGGAGGGGACTGTCATCGTCAGAGATGAGCAGCCCCAGTTCCGTGCAACCGAGAACGACTGCCTGCGCTCCGCGCGCGCCGAGCCGTTCGATGGCTGTGCGGTAAATGCTGCGAGAGGTATCGTTGACGATGCCGCGGCACAGCTCATTGTAAATAATGCCGTCGAGATTGGTCCGGTCGACCTCGGGCACTATGGGGTCCAGTCCGCGCAGACGTAGCCGGTCCTTGTAGAAATCCATTTCCATGGTGAATCGCGTTCCCAGCAGTCCAACCCTTTCGGCGCCATCCTCGATCAGCGCATCGGCCGTGGGGTCGGCGATGTGAAGGAAGGGGACGGAAATTGCCGCTTCGATGCTTTGCGCGACAACATGCATGGTGTTGGTGGCCAGAACCAGCATCTGGGCGCCCGCAGCCTCAAGGCGCTCCGCAGAGGCGGCGAGGTGCTCGCCGGCCCGGCCCCAATCGCCTTGGGTCTGAAGCGCTTCGATTTCGGCAAAGTCGAGGGAGTCCAAAAGGATGGGCGCCGAATGCAGCCCGCCGCGCCGCTTTGCGGTTTCCCGATTTATGAGTGCATAATACTGAGCCGTGGATTCCCAGCTCATACCGCCGATCAACCCGATCGTTTTCATGCCATACGCGCCCGGAGTTGGCCCGGAATATGGGCAAATGCCTTGTGCACATCGAGATAAGCGGGGCGCTTGAAGGGCACGATGATATCGGCAACCTTGTCGAAATCTTCCCAGCGCCAAGCGTCAAATTCAGGATCGATACCCGGATTGTCGAGCAAAAGTGTGATCTCGCTTTCATCGCCCTCGAACAGGAAGGCAAACCATTGCTGGCGCTGACCGCGATACTTTCCCTTGAGCGCGACGCCCAGCACCTCGTCCGGGAGGTCGTAATGGATCCAGTCCGGCGCCTGGGCAAGCAGGCGTATGGTGCGAACGCCCGTTTCCTCATAAAGCTCGCGATAGGCAGCGGGCAGCGCGTCCTCGCCCTCATCGATTCCGCCCTGCGGCATCTGCCAGGGTGCATCGACTTCGGACGTGTCAGGGCCCGGCGTCAAAATCCGCCGCGCCAGAAAAACCTGCCCGCGGTCGTTGAAGAGCGCAATGCCCACGCAGTCGCGATAGGGCATGTCGGCGCGGTTGGGAATTGGCTTCACTGTGTGGCCTCCGTGCGCGATAGGGCGCTCACCGGGACGAGAAGATATTGTTCCTGATCGAGCGCGTCGGCCCATTCGGACAAAGTGCGGATCGAGACCGGCAAGGCTGATAAAATACCAATGGCATTCCCCCGCTCATCGGCCGTTCTCTTGAGGGCGTCGAGCGCCGCAAGGATAGAGGTCTGAGAGGGGTTGGTATCGATAGCACTGTCCACACGGGCATAGGGGACGCCATTCTGGCGGGCCAATTGGGG
Organism: Rhizobiales bacterium UBA3584; assembly: GCA_002375765.1. Classification (GTDB taxonomy): domain Bacteria; phylum Pseudomonadota; class Alphaproteobacteria; order Rhizobiales; family Devosiaceae; genus Pelagibacterium; species Pelagibacterium flavum. The sequence continues at coordinate 22,822 of DFMV01000039.1, forward strand.
AGCGACCGAGCGATTTGAACTGCCATCGTCGAGATAGGCCAGACCGCGCATGCCGAGCTCTTCCATTATGGGAGAGAAATCAACGGCGGAGGCCGTAAACCGCGCGCCCATATGATTGATGACGCCGGTATAGCCGGTCATTCGCGTCAAAAGCCAATAGAGCTTTTCGAGATTGTCGCGAGTCGGTTGTTCAACCAGCAGCGTATGGGGCCCTGGGTCGTTCTGGGGATAGTCGAAGGGTTCGAGCGGAACCTCGAGCATGATCTCATGGCCGTCGGCGCGTGCCATATCGGTCAGGGCGTCCAGGTTGCTCCCATAGGGTGCAAAGGCCAGCGTCACTGTGCCAGGCAGGGCGCTGATGGCCTCGCGGGTGGTCGGATCGCTCAATCCGAGCCCTGAAATTACCACCGCGATCAGTTTGCGACCTCCAGCGGCCTGGGGCGAGATCGAGGGGCGGGCATAAGCCTCATAGGGCTTGAGACCGGAATTGCTGATGCGCGGGAGAGGGCCGTTCTCGGTCATCTCGAACAGGTCCTGTTCTAGATCGGTTGCCGGTGTTCCGGCGGTATCTTGAGAACTCGTCGTTTCGCCAATCGTGATGATCGAGGGGCCGTCGGCGGCCAAAGGTGTGACGGCTGCTGGCGCCGATGCCACCTCCTCGGCCACAGGGTTTGGATCGGGTTCGAGGCTGACGGGGGCATCAGCCACCGGTCGGCCTCCTTGAGGATCATCGACAAGTACGATCCATGCGCCGATCCCAAGACCGGCGAGCACCACCAGCGCAGCGCAGATGCGGCCCCATGGGAGGGCCATCCATCGACCGGAACGAAGGCCCGTCCGCTTCTTGCGGCGTTTCCGGCCGAGTGGTGTGCTCAACTCGTCGGTCATGGTGCGGCTGGTCCCGAAGCTCGCAGTACGCATTCATCGTTTCAGATTGCCGTCTGCGACGATGGTGTCATTGGGGCTGGCCCGCGAATCGGGCCAGCCATGATTCAGACCGAGCTATAGCATAGGCTATTGGGATTCGGTCACTGCGGCATCGTTGGGCTCCTGCTGGGCGATGACGGCGTCGGGATTGGGCGGGAAGGCCGGATCCTCGGCCTCGCCCAAAATGAGGTCGATCGCATATTGGAGCTGATTGTCCTCGGAGCGCTCCGCGGGAACGTAAACCGAGGATCCAACGGTTGCTTCCTCTTCGGCCTCGCCAGAAATATGTCCGGCCAGACCGGCCTCGCCGATCAAGAGGTCGCGGCCCTGGAATTCTTCGGGCACGTCCTGGAGAACCTCGATGTCGGGTGTGATCCCGAGGGCCTGGATCGAGCGATTGTTGGGCGTGTAGTAGCGGGCTGTCGTCAGCCGCATGGCGCCATCAAAGCCCAGCGGAATAATCGACTGCACCGAGCCCTTGCCGAACGAGCGTGTACCGACCAGCGTTGCGCGTCCCTGATCCTGCAGTGCGCCGGCGACGATCTCGGCGGCCGATGCCGATCCGCCATTGATGAGCACGATGATCGGAACACCGGTCAGCATGGCATCGATCTCGTCGGGGCTGGCATCATAACGTGAATTCTGGTTCGGAATGCGACCGCGGGTCAGCACCACCGATCCCTGGGTGAGAAAGGCATCGGCCACAAACTGTGCCTGGTCGACAAGGCCACCGGGGTTGTTGCGCAGGTCGAGGATGATGCCCTCTGGGGCTTCCCCGTCATTTTCCTCGAAGATCTCCTGGATTGCATCGGTCAGCCCGCTATAGGCTTGGCCCGAGAATCGCGACAGGCGGATCAGCGGTACATCGCGCTCCATGCTCCAGCGGACTGCCGAGACGGAGATGATGTCGCGGGTCAAGGTCAGTTCGATGAGCTGCTCCGCACCATCGCGGGAGATCACCACATCGACGTCGGTGCCTACTTCGCCGCGCATCAGCTCGACGGCATCGTCCAGGGTCATGCCCATGACCTGCTGGCCGTCGATCTCGACAACGTAGTCATTGGCAAGGATGCCGGCGCGCGAGGCGGGGCTGTCGTCATAGGGGGTAACGACCTTGACCAGACCCTCTTCCATGGTGACTTCGATGCCCAGGCCACCGAAGGTGCCCGAAGTGTCTTCGCGCACATCGGCAAAGCTTTCGGGGGATAGGTAGGCCGAGTGGGGGTCGAGCGATGTCAGCATGCCCTGGATGGCGGCGCGGATCAGTTCGGTCTCGTCGGGTGCCTCGATATATTCGTCCCGAATGCGGTCGAGGACCAGACCGAACAATTCGAGCTGGCGATAGAGTTCTTCCTGTTCGAGTTCTGTCTGCTCGGACTGAGCCGCAACCGGCCCCACGCTCGCGGCGATCGCCAACATAACGATCAGAATCCGCTTGAATACCAACGCCATCAGCTCGTTCCACTTTCCTGTTGTTGGGACTCGGCTGTCCACCATCCCTCGGGATCTATGGGAATGCCACCTTCCCTGAGTTCAATATACAGCGCGGGCCCCGAGGCTCCAGCACCCGCTTCAAGGTTTGGCGCGTCGCCCATGGTTCCTATCGGATTGCCCATCTGAACGAATGCGCCGGGCTCTACCGTAACTGAATCGAGCCCTGCCAGAACGATCAGATAATTCTGGCCAGCATTGAGAATGACGATTTGGCCGTAATTGAGGAATGGTCCCGAATGAACCACCCAGCCATCTGCTGGTGCCGAAACGGTTGCGCCCTCGGACGTCGATATCGTTATGCCCTTGGATTGCCCGCCAAATCCGTCCGCTGCGCCATATGTGGTGAGCGTCGCACCTACAACCGGGGCGCGCAGGTAACCCCTTGCAGCCTCTAACGGAACCGCCGGCTCGGTGCGGGCGGTATCGGCAAAGGCAAGACGGAGCGTTTCGGGATCGAGCGTGGGTACGTTCTGGCCGGCGTTTGCGGCACGGGTGGCTTCATCGGCGGCCGTCATGGCGGCAATGCGGCCTTCTAGCCCTGCGATCAATTGTTCGAGAGATGTCGCTCTGTCGGCCAACGCCTGAGCCTCGGCTTCCTCGCGCAGCAGATCGTCGCTCAGCCATTCACGCCCCTGATTGCGGGCTTCGATGATCGTGGCGATGCGCAACCGCTCCTCATTGAGCGTTGTGAGGTTTGCGTTGAGCCGTTCGGCTTCTGCCAGCGCTGTCTGCTTGAGCGCGATCAACTCGTTGAGGCTCTCGGTGACCGTTTCAGCGCGCTCCTGCAACTGGGGCAGTACGGCGCCGAGCAGCATCGCGGCGCGGGCCGACCCCAGGGCATCGGACGGATCGACGATGATGGCCGGTGGTGGCTGGGCCGAAATGCGTTGCAGGGAGGCCAAAAGGTTCGAGATCGAGCGGTCGTGGCCGTCAAGGCGGGCGCGAACTGACCGTTCTGAGGCAAACAGCGCTTCGAGCCGTTCTTCGATCAGCCTGATGTCCTTGTCGGCCAGATCGACCCGTTGTCCTGCTGCGACCAGCTCGGCGCCCAATTGGGTGGCGTCGCCATCGAGCGCCTCGATTTCAGCGCGGATTGCTTCGATACGCTCCTCGCTGAGGTCGATTTCGCCGCGGACGCTTTCCAGATCGCCCTGGACGGATTGGGTGGTTTGCTCAAGCTCCTGGGCGGGAATTTCCTCGACAGAGGGAACATCGCCGTCCTGAGCCAATGATGATGCCGCACCAAATCCGATGCCCGCAATGGCGGCCAGCAAAACGGGCAAAGAGGGTCTAAGGAAAGGTCCCACAGGCAGGCTCAAACCGGCAAACTCCGAATCAGCCCGGACCATAGCAGAGACGACGTCATCAATCGCCCCGATGGTAGGGATGGCCGGACAAAATTGTCGTTACCCGATAGAGCTGTTCGGCCGCCATTATGCGTACCAGTTGATGTGGCCAGGTCATGGCCGAAAAGGACAACACAAGGTCGGCCCTGTCACGTAACTCGGCCGCCAGCCCGTCCGCACCACCAATTAGGACGACGAGTGCCTGTTTGCCAACGTCGCGCCAATCGGACATCCGTCGGGCAAAATCATCGCTTGGTATGGACTTTCCGCGCTCATCAAGAGCGACAACCACGCTTTTTTCAGGAATGGCGGAGCGAATGGCTCGCGCTTCCTCGCCTTTGCGCGCATCGGCGCTCGAAGCGCGGGATTCGACGAGCTCGACGACGGAAAAATCGGCAAGCCCGAGTGGCCTGCCGCTGGCTATGGCGCGGTCGATATAGCGCGTCACAAGGTCCCGTTCGGGTCCGGCTTTCATTCGCCCGACCGCGACGATCAAAACACGCATGCGAACCGTTAGGCTCTGCTAGTGCGTATCAGTCCCGAAATCCGCGGCCCACATCTTTTCGATGTTGTAGAACTCACGAACCTCAGGGCGGAAAATGTGTACGATCACATCGGATGCATCGACCAGAACCCAGTCGGCCGAGGGAAGTCCTTCGATCCGGGGCTTGTCGTAGCCATGCTCCTTGAGCGACTGGACCAATTGATCGGCCACGGCTGCAACATGACGATTGGAGCGTCCCGACGTAACGACCATATGGTCGGCGAGCGAGGATTTTCCGGTGATGTCGATGGAGATCGTTTCTTCGGCCTTTGCATCGTCAAGCGATGCGAGGATCAGGTCGAGAACGGGGACCTGAGGAACGGCCTTGGTTGCGGTATCGCCCGATACCGACTTATTGGGCGTTGGAGCCATCAAGCGTGGTCCTCCGCCCTTTGGGGCATTTGTTGGGTCATCAAGCCTTTTCGGTTTCCTTGTATCAGCTTGTCGATAAACGCATGCAGCGCCTCATGCGATGCATGGGACCAATATGCGTGCGCCACGGCACTTTGCCAAGGGCCAGCATGGGCCAATATCGATCATGGATTAATGTCGTTAATGAGACGGTAACCAAATGTCAGGGCCGCGGATCTTTCGGAGAGCCGTTGCGCAGTTGGGTCGATGACAATGTGCTCATCAGGCCATGGAGGAACACCCAGGACGGCGGCTGCGCTGTCGCGAGAAGCGGTGCGTCGCCCTCGTCGAGGCGCGACTGGGCAAAGCGCAGCGCCGCTTTTGAAAAGGGCGCGCGGCGCGTCGAGCCCGGCCTGACATAGACTGCTATGGGGACGAGAGCAAAAATATCTTCCCAGCGCTCCCAACGATGAAAGCTCGACAGGGAGTCCGCCCCCATTATCCAGACAAAGCGCCGATCGGGCAGGGTACGCGTGAGATAATCGAGGGTCTGATAGGTATAAGTGAACCCGTGCGCCGCCTCGAAACCTGTGACGCGGATAGCCGGATGGTCAACGAGGGCACGTGCCGCTTTCACGCGGGTCTCAAGAGGGGCGAGCTCGGAGCGGTCCTTTAACGGATTGCCCGGAGTCACCAGCCACCAGACGGCATCGAGGCCCAGCCGCTTGAGGCTTTCGCGCGACACGAGACCATGGCCCTCATGGGGTGGGTTGAAGCTGCCGCCGAACAACCCGATGCGCATGCCGGGCGCCGAGGGCGGCAGATCGGTGATACCGGGGACAATGAGACGATTGGTCAAGGGCGGGTCTGCCCGGTGCCGCGCACGAGGTATTTAAAACTCGTCAGTTGTTCGACGCCGACCGGACCGCGGGCGTGCATCTTGCCGGTGGCGATGCCGATCTCGCCCCCGAAGCCAAATTCTCCGCCATCGGCAAACTGGGTCGAGGCATTGTGCATGAGGATCGCGGAATCGATTTCGTTGAAGAATTTTTCGACCGCCTGTGCATCCTCGGCGATGATCGCCTCAGTATGGTGCGACGAATAATGCTCGATATGGGCGATGGCTTCGTCCACATTGGCGACGATTTTCACCGAGATGATCGCGTCCTCATATTCGGTGCGCCAATCCTCTTCGGTGGCAGGGCGGGCGGTGGCGACCAGGTTGCGAACGGTCTCGTCGCCGCGGATTTCGCAGCCCTTTTCAACCAGCGCATCAATGATGGGTTTGAGATGGGTAGCGAGGACATCCTTGTGGATCAGCAAAGTTTCGGCTGCTCCGCATATGCCGGTGCGGCGCATCTTGGCGTTTGCGATAACGCTGACGGCAATGTCGAGGGCGGCGCTTTTATCGACATAGACATGCACCAGGCCCTCGAGGTGAGCAAAGACCGGCACGCGGGCTTCGGACTGAACACGGCTGACGAGGCCCTTGCCGCCCCTGGGCACAATCACGTCGATGGCGCCGCCAAGGCCCTTGAGCATTTCGCCCACGGCTGCCCGGTCCGTCGTCGGGACGATCTGGATGGCGTCCTGGGGCAGACCGGCAGCGTTCAGACCCTCGACAAGGCAGGCATGGATGGCGCGGGATGAATGAAAGCTGTCGGACCCGCCGCGCAGGATGACGGCGTTGCCAGCCTTGAGGCATAGCGCACCGGCGTCTGCGGTCACATTGGGCCGGGACTCAAAAATCACGCCGATGACGCCGAGCGGGGTGCGCACGCGGGAAATATCGAGGCCATTGGGGCGCTGCCAATTGGCGATAACAGTTCCGACAGGGTCGGGCAGGTCGGCAACCGTTTCCAGCGCCGAGATGATACCATCAAGACGGGTATCATCGAGCAGCAGGCGATCGAGAAAGGCCGCGCTCATGCCGCCGGACTTGGCCGCTTCAAGGTCGGTCTGGTTGGCGGCCAGGATCCTTGCGCGATTGATGTCTGTCGTTTTTGCGGCGGCGCGCAATGCTGCGGTTTTTTTATCGCTCGATGTGTGGGCGAGAATGGATGCGGCCTTGCGTGCCCGGCGCCCGAGGTCATCCATTGTTGCCACAAGGGCGTCGGTTTGCTGTGCGGCTGCGCTCATGACGGCCTCCCGGTTTTTTACTTATTGGCCCAAAAGCACCAGATTGTCGCGATGCACAAGTTCGGTGCGCGTCGAAGGGCCGAGCATGTCCTTGATCGTCTCGCTTTTCTTGCCGATCACCAGATCGGCCGAGTCGCGGTCGAGGCCGACAAGGCCACGGGCAATTTCGCGATTCTCAAGATCACGGATCGCCACGACGTCGCCGCGCACGAAGTCGCCGCGCAGTTTCACCACACCGATGGGCAAGAGCGAGCGCCCGCCCTTGAGCGCGCGTACGGCGCCATCGTCGATGGTGATCTGTCCGGTAACCTCGAGCGTTCCCATGATCCAGCGTTTGCGCGCCGCGGTGGTGTTTGTCGCGGGAGCAAAAAGCGTGTGCCGGCCGCCTTCGATCAGATTGCGCAGCGGGTGCAATCCGGTCCCCAGCGCAATGGTCATTGCCGTTCCCGCGCTTGCTGCGATCTTGCCGGCGCCCAGCTTGGTGGTCATGCCGCCGCGGGACAGATGGCTCGCGGCCCCGCCGGCCATGGCTTCGATCTCGGGGGTAATCTCGGCGACGTGGGGAATGTGGCGCGCATCGGGGTTTTGCGCAGGGGGGGCGGTGTAGAGCCCGTCGATATCGGAAAGCAGAACGAGCATATCCGCTTCGATCATCGTGGCGACGCGGGCCGAAAGGCGGTCATTGTCGCCATAGCGAATCTCGAAGGTCGCGACCGAGTCGTTCTCGTTGATGATCGGAACGGCCCCCAGACCGAGTAACGTGTTGACCGTGGTGCGGGCATTGAGAAAATAGCGCCGCTCTTCGGTGATATTGGGGGTCAACAGGATCTGACCGGTGGTGATGCCGTGCTCGCTCAAATGGCTGGCCCAGGCCTGAGAGAGGGCAATCTGTCCGGCGCTGGCTGCCGCCTGGCTCTGATCGAGCGGGAGGGTCTTGCCGGGCAGGCCCAGAATGCGGCGGCCCAAGGCTATGGCTCCCGAAGACACGATGACCACATCGCGCCCTTCGGCCTTGAGCGCGGCAATGTCACTGGCAAGAGCCGCGAGCCATTCGGTGCGCAACCTGCCCGATTTGTCATCGACAAGCAGGGCGGAGCCGATCTTGATGACCAGCCGCCTGTGTCCCGCCAAAGGATTTTGCGTTTCGACCCCCTGGGGCTGCATCAGGGCACCCATTTGTCCTTGATCTCGGTTCTTGAGGAGCGCGCATCGTTCTCCTTGTTGTGGTCGAGCACGGCAAGCACTGCGTAGAGCACGGCTTCCACGTTCTTTCCCGTTGCACCCGAGATGGCCAGCACATCACTGCCCGACGCCTCTTTGAGGGCGCTCAGACGCTCAGCGAGCGTATCCTCATCCAAAGCGTCGATCTTGTTGAGGCAGAGGATCTCTTCCTTGCCGACCAGTCCACCGCCATAGGCTTCAAGCTCGTTGCGGATCGTTTTATAGGCGCCAACCACGTCTTCCTGGGTGCCGTCCACGAGGTGGATCAGCACGCCACAGCGCTCGACATGGCCCAAAAACCGATCGCCCAGCCCGGCGCCCTCCGAAGCGCCTTCGATCAGGCCAGGGATGTCGGCAAGCACAAATTCACGCGCTCCGGCGCGAACGACGCCTAGACCGGGGTGCAGTGTGGTGAATGGGTAATCGGCGATCTTTGGTTTGGCGGCGGTGACAGCAGAGAGAAATGTGGACTTGCCCGCATTGGGAAGCCCCACCAGGCCGGCGTCGGCGATCAGCTTGAGCCGCAGCCATATCCATTTCTCCTCGCCGGGCAGCCCGGGGTTGGCGCGGCGAGGGGCCTGATTGGTCGATGTCTTGAAGTGCGCGTTGCCAAAGCCGCCATTGCCGCCTTCGAGCAGGGTCTGGCGCTGTCCCACCTCGGTAAAATCGGCAATCAGCGTTTCCCCGTCCTCTTCAAAAATCTGGGTGCCGACCGGTACTTTGAGGACAACGTCGGCGCCATCGGCTCCGGTGCGATCCTGCCCCATGCCATGGTTGCCGGTGCCGGCCTTGAAATGCTGCTGATAGCGATAGTCGATGAGCGTGTTGAGCCCATCGACGCATTCGACGAGCACGTCGCCGCCACGTCCGCCATTGCCGCCATTGGGACCGCCGAACTCGACGAACTTCTCGCGCCTGAAGGCGATCGAGCCAGCCCCGCCATTGCCCGAGCGGATATAGACCTTGGCCTGATCGAGAAATTTCATAGTGTTTCAAGCGCCTTGTAAAAGGCGTCCCGTGTCAACTCGGTTTCGATATGGTCGATGTCGGTGTTCTGGGCAAGGCAGATTCGCTTGCCGATGCCGGTTTGGACAAAGCCCAGCTTGTTCTGGATGGCCAGAGATGCCGCATTGAAGTGAAAAACCCCCGAGACCAGGCGGTTGGCGCCGGTGGTCGAAAAGTACCATTCGATGACCGCCGCGGTTGCCTCGGTCATATAGCCCTTGCCCCAGTAGGGCTGGCCAAGCCAGTAGCCGATTTCGGCGTCATGGCCTTCCTTGTGCATGCCGCAAAAACCCATGACACCCTGGCGCGGATCGCACACCGCAAAGGTAATCGAGTCCGGAGTCCATTCCCTTTTCTGGCGCATGAGCCAGTCCACGGCCATGTTGATGGTATAGGGATAGGGCACGCGGGCGAGGTTCTTGGTTACCTCGAAATTATTGAGCAGGGATGCGATGCGCGGCGCGTCCCGCAGCCGGGGACGGCGCAAGATCAACCTTCGGGTGCGGATCTCGGGTTGTTCGGCCATGATCAGATCGGTTCCGCCGGGATGGTCAGTTCATATGTTGTGACCGGAACATCCTTTTGAGGGCCGCACGCTGATACGGTTTCATCGAGACGAACAAAATCGAGCTTTTCGAGGATCGCGCGTGACGCGCCATTTTCGCTGCGGGCCTTGGCGCGCAGGGTTGCGCAATGACCGGTGGTCCGGACCGATCCAATAAGCGCGCCGGTCGCTTCGGTTGCATAGCCCTGACCCCAATAGGGTTCTCCGAGCCAGTATCCGATTTCGGGAGTAGATTCGAGGCCCAGGTGTAGGCCGATCATCCCGATCAGAACACCGTTCTGCAGCGTGATGGCATAGGCATGTTCGGTCTCGCTTCGGGCGATGGTCTCGACAAACTGTGCCGCGTCGCTTTCGGCATAGGGGAAGGGCAGGGTGGTCATCGCGTGGATCTTGCGGTTGTTGGCGAGAACGGCAATGGCGGAAATGTCGGCGCTACAAGGCGCGCGCAGGACGAGGCGTTCGGTCTCGATCCGATCCGGCATTGCACGTCTTAGCGCTTCGCTGTCCATCTAATTGCCCTTGCAAACGAAAAAGGGAGCCGATGACGGCTCCCCTGATCCATATGCGATTGCGCTGCCGGGGAGAAGGTCTCCGGCAACTCCGTTTCGGAGCGATCCGAACGGCCTGCCGAATTATTCAGCAGCCTTGAGCGGCGCAACCGATACATAGCTTTTGCCGCCCGACTTGGTGGCGAATGTCACCTTGCCGTCGACGAGAGCGAAAATGGTGTGGTCCTTGCCCAGGCCAACATTAGTGCCCGGATGCCATTTGGTGCCGCGCTGGCGCACGATGATGTTGCCGGCGACAACGGCTTCGCCGCCGAACTTCTTGACGCCGAGGCGGCGGCCGGCTGTATCGCGACCGTTGCGGGATGAGCCGCCTGCTTTCTTATGTGCCATGGTTCAATATCCTCGAATTTGTCTGTGTCGCGATTACTGATCGGCCTTGGCGCGCGGGGGCTTGCCGGCAATCAGCTCATTGGCCTGGTCGACCCATTCGTCGCGCTCGATGCGGCCCTTGAAATCAAGCTCTTCGTCGAACTTGGCGACGTCGGCCTTGGTCCACTTGGCGATCTGGGTCAGGCTGGTGATGCCGGCTGCAGCGAGCTTTTTTTCCAGCGCGGGACCAACGCCGCCGATCAGCTTGACGTCGTCCTTGAAGTCGGCTGCGGGAGTGGCTTCAGTCTTTTCAGCCTTGGCGGGCTTGGCTTCGGCAGCAGGTTTGGCTTCTGCCTTTGCAGCCTTTTTGGGCGCAGCGGCCTTCTTGCCCGAAGGCTTGGCGCCGCCGGTCAGAATTTCGGTGATGCGGACCAGCGTCAGTTCCTGACGGTGGCCATTCTTGCGGCGATAGCCCTGGCGGCGCTTCTTTTTGAAAACAATGACCTTCTTGTCGCGGAACTGCTCAACGACTTCGCCGGCAACCAGCGCGCCATCGACGAGCGGGGCACCGAGCGTGACGTCGGCACCGGCGCCAACCATCAGGACGTTTTCAAAGGTGATGGCATCGCCGGCTTCGCCAGCGAGCTTTTCGACGCGGACCAGATCATTGGCAGCAACTTTGTACTGCTTGCCACCGGTCTTGATGACTGCAAACATATGTTTTGGCCGGATTTTCACCCGGTTCCCTTGGTTTTCGCACCTTACGGCGCCGCGGACGATGCCTGTTTTCCGCGGTCTTCCGGCTGGCCGGAGATATAGTTCCGGCGGGCGGCCTGTGGCAGCGTATTTGAACAAAACAAATGGCGCACAGGCGGGGCCCATGCGCATTCGGAGCTGCTTATCGGTGCAAATGGCTCAAGAGTCAAGGCCAGCACGCGTCTGAGCGATCCCTAATACCAGTCCCGTTCGACGATCTCGGTGTTCGAGCCTTTGGGCATCAATGCCGTCAGGTCAGAGGGCTCTTTACCCGGCTTGTCGAAAGGAAAGCGATAGTGAAAGGGATAAACATAGCGCGGCGCGGTTTTTTCGATGCAGGTCAGCACCTGATCGGGGGTCATCGTATAGGGCAGGTTCATGGGAAAGAACGCGATGTCGATCTTGCCCAATTGATCCATTTCCTGGGTCGGCTCGGTGTCCGAAGCCAGATAGACCACGGTGCCGGAAAAGTCGAAGAGATAGCCGTTTCCGACACCCTTTTCATGATATTTCTGACGATCAGGGGTGGTGTTGTACATCGCGACGGCGCGGATGGTGATGCCATGCCATTCGGTTGTCTCGCCGTTCGCCATCAACGTTGTGCGGACGACCATGTCCTCGGGCAACTGATCATAGACAATCCTGGGGGCGATGATCTGCGTGTCCTCGCCTATGACGGCGCCCAATGTCTCGAGTTCGAGATGGTCGCCGTGATGGTGGGTGAGAATGATCAGGGTTGGTGCAGCGAAATCGGCAAAGCGGGCCGGATCGCCGACGGGATCGCAATAGATGGTCTCCCCGCTCCATTCCATGACGAAGGTGGCGTGATGGATTGGAGCGATGACCAGGGGGCCGGCTGGCGTATCGTAGGTGTCGCGCTCTTTCATCGGTCTCTCCCTTTGTTGGTCAGCTCGCAAAGTCGTCCGACCTGTACTGCGCAATGGCTTGAGGCCGGTGGAGCGCTGTCCAGGTTTCAAACGTCCATCGTGGGGCGTCGGTATTGATCGTCTTTGTGGGAAAATAGGTCTGAGCGGTCCCGGTTCCACCCTGCGTCTCGATTTCGATCATGCCGCGCCGATATTCGTCGCCTTCGAAGGCATCGAGCCGCGCCATATCGCGCTGACCCAGTCCTGCGATCATAAGCCCGAGGGTCCATTGATTGGCCGGGACCAGTGCGGGATAAAGCCGGTCGGGATAGTAAACGGTGCGCCATCCATATGCCCGGGCATCGACACGGTCGGCCGGGGGCACGGCACGGCCAAGGACGCCCTCGAGAATTTCCCGGTCGCGCAATGTGCCATAGACGAAAAGGGCAAGATCGATCTCAGTCATGAAAAGGTGACTATCAGGCTTGGCGACAATTCAAAACAAGGTGTTGCGGGGCAACCAACCCTATGCCATATAGCGCCCACCCAACGACCCAAGCGGCGATCGTCTCGCCGCGACACCAAGACGGAGAGG